>DASXYH010000365.1:0-4022 GCA_036502545.1 Spongiibacteraceae bacterium | reverse complement strand
TGAACGATTGTTGCGACGCAGCAAATATTCGTTATGCGAAAGAAATTGCATTGACCTATGCGGTGCCGAGCCAAGACACGGCGTTTCAATTTACCGTTGACGATTTCACCCAGGTCAATCCCGCTATCAACGATCAGTTGGTAACGCGTGCACTGCAATGGCTGCGGCCAACAGCGCACGAAACCATCGCTGATTTTTTTTGCGGACTCGGCAATTTCGCGCTGCCGCTCGCGCAGCGGGCGCAACAGGTGATTGGCTATGAACTCGATGCGGCGATGGTGGCGCGCGCGACAAATAACGCCGCGCAATTTGCCAATGCCGAATTTCACCAGCTCGATTTATTTAATGCGGTGGCGCAAATTCCCGATCGATTCGATGCCGCACTGCTCGATCCGCCGCGCGCTGGAGCGAAAGCATTGTGTCGGCAGTTGGCAAAATCGCGATCATTGCGTCGCATCGTTTATGTTTCATGCAATCCACATACGCTGGTGCGCGATCTCGATAGTTTGACCGCAGCCGCCTTTCAGGTCCGCGCAGCGGCGCTGGTCGATATGTTTCCGCAGACGGGACATATTGAAACAATTGTACTGCTTGAGCGTTAATTGGCTTCTCGCTTTATGCGCGCGCTCCATGACATGATTTTTAGGAACAACAAGGAGAGCAAAATGAGTGTTAAACAGGCATACAACTACAAAGAAATCGATGCGCGCATCAGCACCGCCGGCATGGTCAGCGCGGAGCAATTAGCTTGTCTGCGCGCGGAAGGTTACGAGGCGGTGATTAATCTGCTGCCGGAGGAAAGCCAATACGCGCTTAAAGGCGAACGCGCTATTGTCGAAAATCAGGGAGCGAGTTATTGCCAGATTCCGGTTGATTTCAATGCGCCCACTCGCGAAAATTACGACGCTTTTTGCGCAGCAATGGCAAGTACGGAAGGCAAGAAAACTCTCGTGCACTGCGCGGCGAATTATCGGGTAACGGCGTTTTTCGCCATTTATGCCCACGAAAAACTGGGCTGGTCGCGACCGCAGGCGCTCGCATTGATCGCATCGATATGGCAGCCGGCAGAGCATCCCCAGTGGCAGACATTCATAACGGATTTACTAGGGTGAGACGATCAATAAACGTCTTCATTTTTGTTTGGGCGCCGCCGGTACAACGAATTTAAGTATTGACGGCGATACTGGGTTGATAGACAGCGCAGCAGCGTAACTCACCAAAATTTCTTCTAAAAGTTTTATCCAGCATTTTTTTTAATAGCAAAAGATTGAGTGCAGAATATTGCGTGAGCGAGCACATACGCTAAAGTTTCAGGTATCGGCAATTAGAGGATGCGGTTTTAGTGTCCTTTCGTGTCGAATTCAGCGATCTAACATATTCGTTTAGTCTGACGGCGGGTTTAAACGCCTGCAGTTATCGCCACCAAGAATTGCGCCAGCACCAAAAATTGCGTAAGCACATGGGGATTCGCGGTTACTCTCGATAAAAGATCGGGTCGCAGGCGCACAGGGATTTATAGCGCAGGGGTTTATCGAAGTGGAGCAATATCGGCAATCAGCGGTTTCAGCGGGAGCTGCATCGCAGCATCTTGAACACGCATTTGATGCCGCCGGCATCGGCTTCTGGGAGGTCGATTTCAGCACCGGCCATATCGCCCGATCGATCATTCATGATCGCATTTTCGGTTATCGCGGCGCGCAAATCGAATGGGATTTATCGTGCTGGTACGATCACATCGTCTTTAACGATCGCGATGAGTTTGCCGCTAAATTAGCGGCCGCAAAATTACAAGGCAGCTTGAATGCCGAATGCCGTATCCAACGCTTGGACGGCGCCGTACGCTGGGTCGCACTAACTGCGGCTACGCATGACGATACGACATCTGCGCGACGCCTGTTAACGGGCATTATCGTCGACATCACCGACAATAAACGGCGCGAGCAGGAACCTTATCTGGTGGCGCCGGCGCGCGATACCGATTTCGCCGACAGCATTTTTATCACCAAAATGAGCCATGAAATTCGCACGCCATTGCATGCGATTCAGGGCTTTAATTTTTTATTGCAGAAGACGCCATTAAGCCCCAATCAAAGCGAATACGCGGCCAAGACCGACGCGGCGGCGCAGACGTTGCTTTCGATACTCGACGCCATCGCCGACTTTTCAAAAATTGAAATGGGTGCGTTGAAACTCGATACCATCGATTTTCGTCTCGATCAATTGCTCGACGAGGTTGCCGCACGCTTGACGCCCGCCTGCGAAGCGAAAGGTCTGGGTTTTTCGCTGATCATCGGACCGGACGTACCACACAATTTGCGCGGCGATTCGCGGCGTTTGCAGCAGATTTTAATGAGCCTTGGCAATCACGCCATCGGCTCCGCGCATCGCGGTGAGATCGCGATTTCGGTATTACTGTTACCGCCGGATGAATACACCGAAGATAATCGCGTGTCGCTTTATTTTTCGGTGCGCGATACCGGCCTCGGTTTGAACGGCGCGCAAATGGCGCACGCCATCGATGCGTTTGCGCGTCCCGACAATATCCACTCGCGCGCGCGCAACGCCGGCAATATCGGTCTCGCGGTCAGCAAAAAGCTCATTGAAATGCTAGGCGGAACGCTGGTGCTCAATGCCAAACCGGGGCAGGGCAGCAATTTCAATTTCAATCTGACACTAGGCACGGGTCTCAACGAAAATTTAACCGCCTTTGCGGGCGAACCGATGTATCAGCGCCGCAAGATTGCCGAAACCCGTGTGCTGCTGGTCGATGACGATAATTTAAATCTGCAAGTGGGGCGCGCGATTCTTGGGTATATCGGTGTTCATCAAATCGATACCGCCGACAATGGTCTGGAAGCGGTGAATTTAGTCGAGCAGCACGGCGGCACGTATTATCAATTAGTGCTGATGGATTTGCAGATGCCGGTGATGGATGGTTATGTGGCAGCGCGCGAAATTCGGCGCCGTCCCGGTGGTGAAGAGTTACCCATTGTCGCCATGACGGCGGATATCTCCGCCGACAGCGAAAATTGTTTTATCGCCGGCATGAGTGAATTCATCACCAAACCGATCAGCATCCCGCAGCTGACGCAAATTTTATCGCGCCGGCTCGGCATCGAAATTCCCAAGTGATAAAAGCGTCCAGGCAATAAAAATCTAGCGGCAATTATTTTAAGGAAACTCCGATTAAGTATTTTTTACCGCTCTAATTGCTGCACTGTTCTCGCAGCGGGTTGGCGCCGGAAGGGGTTCTCTTTTTCAGGACTACTGTGGCGAGCATTCCGAAAGCTCGGTGTAATCGGCCTAGCGGAACTCGACGACTTCTCCGATGACGACTAGCACTGAAGCTTCGATAAGATCACCTTCTTGTCCTGAAAAAGAGAACCCCTTCCGGCGCCCCATGCTCTGCTACAGCGTGCCATTAACAAAACACTTAATCAGAGTTTCCTCTAAATGCTTTCAGCGAAGTGACAAGCAACCACATGGCCCGCAGTGGTCGCTCGCTGCGATAATGTCGGCGCCTGCTGCCGACACAATTCCTGCGCTTTTGGACAGCGCGTGCGAAAACGGCAACCGCTTGGCGGTTCCAGCGGGCTGGGCACTTCGCCTTGCAATGAAATCATTTTGCGCGCGCCCGGTTCGGGTTTCGGAATCGAGGCAATCAAATACTGCGTATAGGGATGACGCGCTTCGCGGTAAATCGTCGCGGCCGGCGCCAGCTCGACGATTTCGCCCAGATACATCACCGCGACACGATCGCTGAGATGCCGCACCACGGACAAATCGTGCGAAATAAACAACAGCGATAAATTCATCGACGCGCGCAGTGACAGCAACAAATTGATGATCTGTGCCTGCACCGATACATCGAGCGCCGATAGCGGTTCGTCGCAAACGATGAAATCGGGATTCAATGCGATTGCGCGCGCAATGCCGATGCGCTGGCGCTGACCGCCGGAGAATTCGTGCGGATAACGCTCGCCGCTATTCGCCGGCAAACCGACTTGCCGCAGCAGCGCCTG
>DASXYH010000364.1:0-25793 GCA_036502545.1 Spongiibacteraceae bacterium | reverse complement strand
GATATCGATGCCGTGCCAATCGCGCCGGAATCGCAGCCGGAAGATATCGCCATTCAATTATTCACCAGCGGCACAACGGGCAAGCCAAAAGCCGCGGTGTTGCGCCATGAAAATTTGATGTCGTATATTTTGGGCACGGTTGAATTCGCGGCCGCCGATGACAACGACGCTATTTTAATTGCCGTGCCGCCGTATCACATAGCCGGTATTTCGGCAGTGCTGAGTTCCACCTACGCGTGCCGGCGCATGGTTCAATTGCCCAATTTCGATGCCACCGAATGGCTGCGGTTGTGCCGCACCGAAAATATCAGCAACGCATTTTTGGTGCCGACGATGTTGACTCGCATCGTCGATCAATTCGAGCGCGAAGGGGAACAATCATTTCCGGCATTGCGCTCGATTGCTTATGGCGGCGGCAAAATGCCGCTCAGCGTCATTGAACGCGCAATGAAATTATTTCCGGGCGTTGATTTCACCAATGCCTATGGCCTCACCGAAACCAGTTCGACTATTTGTCTGCTCGATCCGCAGGATCACCGCGAGAGCGCTGCCAGTGCGGATTTATTGATTCGCAAACGTTTATCCTCCGTGGGCAAGCCGCTCGGAACGATTGAATTGCAAATACGCGGCGATAACGGCGAAGCTCTCGCGGCGGAGCAGGCCGGCGATGTTTATGTGCGCGGCGGGCAAGTAGCGGGCGAATACCTCGGGGTCGGCAGCCTGCTGGATGCACATGGTTGGTTTCCCACGCGCGATCGCGGCTACTTGGATGTGGGTGGTTATTTATTTTTGGAAGGACGCGCAGATGACGTGATCGTCCGTGGCGGTGAAAATATTTCTCCTGGCGAAATCGAAGACGTACTGCTTGAGCATCCCGCTGTAATGGATGTCGCCGTAGTTGCAATGCCCAGCGAACAGTGGGGTGAAGCGGTAGCGGCAGCGGTGGTGTGCAACGACAGCCCTGTTTCGGTCGAAGATTTGCAGCAATGGGTGAAAGCGCGATTACGCTCATCGCGGGTGCCGGAAACTATCGTATTCAAGAAGCAGTTGCCCTATAACGAAATGGGTAAAATTCTGCGTCGTGTGGTGAAACAGGAGTTCCTCGATTAGGCGCTGGTAAAAGCGCTAGTCGAGGATCGGACTGTAGAACAAATTCGGTCATTCGACCTGTAAAAAAAGCGGAAATGTAATTGAACTTTTCTATATATTCATTTTCGCTGAAACCTGTTATTCTCGCGCTGTTTAGCAAAAACATAACATAGCTTACGATTAACAATAGCTTTAATCAGATACGTAAATCCAAAACCATAACGCGCTACATTGAAGAATTTTAATTAAACACACAGCAAACATGCTCTATGACAGAGGGTATTTGATATGACCAATAAAAAATTAATCGCGGTTGCTCTCGGGTTGGTTGCCAGCAGTTCACAAGTTACTTTTGCAGCGGCGGCGCTCGAAGAAGTCATCGTGACGGCACAGAAAACTGAAGAAACGATTCAAAGTATCCCAATTTCAATACAGGCGCTCGATTCAAAAGCCCTGGAAAATAACTCAGTTAACAGTTTTTCCGATGTAAAAACACTTATTCCATCGCTGAAATTTCAGTCTTATCCGACGGCTGACCAGAACTTGCTCATCACTTTGCGGGGTATTGCACCTAGCGCGTTGGAGTTAACGCAGGATACGCCGACGGCCGTACATATTAATGGCGTATACATTGCGCGTGGTAACGGTTTGAATATGGCGGTTGCCGATCTAGAGCGAATCGAAGTATTGCGCGGTCCCCAGGGAACATTGTACGGCCGTAATGCTACGGCCGGTGCAATTAATATAATCACCGCGAAACCGACCGATAGCTTCACCTTTAAACAACAGCTCACTTTTGCTGAGCGCGATCAAATTCTGTCGAAAACAACAGTTAATGTTCCGCTCTCAGAGACAGTTTTCGCGAAATTATCCTATTTGTACGATAACAAAGAGGGTTTTGTCAGCAATAGCGCGCCCAATGGAATTGATTTTGGCGACCGCAATGCACAAGCTGCACGTTTCGATCTGCGCTGGCAGCCCACTAGCGATCTGACCGTTGATTACGGCTACGATCGCGAATACGAGCGCTATTACTCCACTCCTGGGCAATGTCTTGTAGCTGGCACAGGCGCATTAAGCGCAGCAATGGACCAAAGTCAATGCAGTGACTCTTTTAAAGATAAACTGGCTTATCGAGGTCACGCACCCAAAAACACAATCTTAGTTGATGGCCATGCTCTCAATGTGGAGTGGGAAATTGATAGGTCGTTGACATTGCGCTCGATCACTGGTTATCGCACGCTTGATGATAAATATTATGGAGTACTGCTTGGCGGTGGAGCAGGCGCATCAAATTTAATGGCCGGTACGGTAGATGTGAACTATCCGGGTCTTTACTCTTTGCCAGCGCAAGCTGATCACACCAAGCAGCATCAGTTTTCACAAGAGTTTCAATTAGTGGGTGACTTTGGCGAACATGTTAGCTATACCACCGGTTTATATTATTTCAACGAGAAGGGCAGTGAAAGGCAGCCTCGTGTATCCGAAGTTAATATTCCTAATGCATTGGGACCTGGTACCGGTGTGAACATCGATACAGGACCGCGCGATCTTAGCGGAGTGGTCAATGAGTCGAAAGCAATTTTCGGTCAGTTGACCTGGACGCCGCCTGTCCTGGATGGAAATCTCGATATTGTTCCTGGTATTCGTTACACGCGGGATTCACGCAAGGCGAATCTGTATCAGCACGATTTGGATGTGTGGTTAATAAATGGTGCTCCTCCTACTGGACCTGTGCAATCTATGTTTACGACGATTGAAACATCGCCCGGCAGTGGTAAGCCTGTTGAGTTCAACAAAGATTTCAGCAAAACCTCTCCGAGCTTAACCGTGCAATATCACGTTAATGCGGATATTCTGACTTACGCGAAATATGTCAAGGGCTATCAATCCGGAGGCACTGCAGTCAGATCTTCTACCAAAGAGGCTTTTGCAGCCGGTTTTAGTCCTGAAACGCTAACATCGATTGAGCTGGGCGTTAAAAGCAGCTGGTTGGATCAACGTTTGCGTGTGAACGCCGATGTGTTTCAGAGCAAGTTCAAAGATCAGCAAATCACTGTGATTTCGAGCTCGAACGGAAGCGCAGCGCCGAAGAGCGATGAGGTTAATGCCGGACGCTCGACCTACGAAGGCGCCGAGCTTGAAATTCAAGCCGCGCTCACTGAAGATTTAAGAGTCAGCGCGAACTATGCGTATTTGCACTTCAAATATGACACAGTGAGTAATGACATCGCCGACCCTGGTCATAGTTACGATGTCACTAATCTTTTTCATAATATAGTGCCTACGAATAGCTACTCGCTAAGCGCGGATTACTCACCAGATATCATCAGTTTTGGTAAGCTGGCTTTCAATCTCAACTACAGCTATACCGACGCTGCGGGCGGTTGGACGGACCCCTCTACGATCACTGGATCGAATCCGGCCCCTGGACAGACTCCTCATACTCTCATTCCCGGGACACCACAGCTTAGAAGAAATAATGTTTCAGATTCTTACGGTATATGGAATGGACGAATTTCGATTAGCGAAATTAAGGTCGGGTCGGGTGATAAAGGTAATTTCACCACAGCGCTGTGGTGCCGAAATATAGCCGACAAACAGTACCTCAACTTCAGAAGTGTCTTCTTAGCCGACGCAGCTGCTAGCTCAGGTTTCTGGGGCGAACCACGTACGGTCGGTGTCGATTTTATTTATAGCTATAATTAATACTCGTCAGTGCTGAACGTGAAGCATAACCGCAAGTTGCGGTTATGCTTTTTTCATTCCTGCAGTACGCAATTATTATTTTGTTAGCTAGAAATCACTATCACGTCTATTTCGTGCTCCAATACAAATTATCGAAACTCGTTGCCACTGCTAGTTGATGTAACCCGCGCCTAGATAAATTTGTTGCTGAGTTTTTGCGCGATACTTAAGGTGGTCGATATGACAACCCATTTAACGCGCTGCGCCTGGGCAGCCAATGTTCAGCCGTTCTATCAGCAATATCATGATACGGAGTGGGGCGTTCCGGTCCACGATGATCGTCTGCTATTTGAAATGTTAATACTTGAAGGTGCGCAGGCCGGATTGAGTTGGGAAACCATTCTCAAGCGCCGCATCGGCTATCGTAAGGCGTTTCATAATTTCAACCCGGCCAAAGTGGCGCGGATGACCGATGAGGAACTGGAAGCGTTGCTCGCGAACGCTGATATCATTCGCAATCGCCTAAAAGTATTTGGTGCGCGCAAGAATGCAATTGCTTTTCGCGCTATTCAAAAAGAATTCGGCTCGTTCGACGCGTATGTATGGCGCTTCGTTGACGGCAAACCAAAGATCAATTCGCCGAAATCGTTAGCGGACGTTGGCAGCAACTCGATTGAATCCGACGCATTGTCTCGCGATCTGAAAAAACGCGGTATGACCTTTGTCGGCCCGACGATTATCCACGCTTTTATGCAAGCGGTGGGCATGGTCAATGATCATACGGTCGATTGCTTTTGCTCTTCTAAAAGAGGCAAATCGCGATAATTTATTATTCAGCCGAAACACCTGGTAACAACCACGCCTGCAATTTTTCTTTATTATTTTTCTCCCACGCAAATTCTTTTTCTTTTGCTTGTGGATTCGTATCCCGCAATAAATCCGGTAATTCTGGATCGTATTGGTGATACACAATCACGATTTTTTCCGCGCTAGAATCGGCGATAAACTCGCGCAAAGCGTCGGGATTTTTTAATACGGTGACAGTTGGCGGTAAGCGAGCGTAAAAAAGCAATCTACCGCCTGGACGCTCGCGATAGGTGGCTACTTTTGCACCTGGATGATCAGGTAGCATTGATGCCAATTGTCGAGCGAAATCGACCTCGCTGCGAAAGCTATCCAAAATCAATTGGGTGAAAAAGAAAAAGCTCGCCAGCCAGATAACCGAGCCGAACGTACAGGCATACAACAATCGATACCGACTATATTTTGCGCGCCAATAACACAACGCCAAACCGAGCATGATCGCGGTCCCGATAATGGCCATATTCCAGCGCAATCCATCGGGTAGCATATCGTGCGCGTGTCGTTGCAGCAGCGGCCATAGTGGCAATATCAATAAATGCAAAACGCCGGCCGCTATTAGCAGTGCAGCCGTTAAGCGCAATGCCGTGCGCGCGTATTGATTATGTAAATAGACGGCAATCAGCAAAGCACAGTAGGGAAGTAACGGCAGAATATAATAATTGCGACGCGAGCCCGACAGCGTGAAAAATAAAAATATCAAACTGAGCGTCGATAATAACCAGCCGCGCTGCGC
Organism: Spongiibacteraceae bacterium; assembly: GCA_036502545.1. Taxonomy (GTDB): domain Bacteria; phylum Pseudomonadota; class Gammaproteobacteria; order Pseudomonadales; family CAMLJR01; genus CAMLJR01. The sequence continues at coordinate 20,419 of DASXYH010000364.1, read as the reverse complement.
GATGATTTCGGTTTTATCGCGCAGTGCCTGATACAGCGCAAAAATAAAAACGAAAGACCAGGGGAAAAGATATTGCGGCACCGCGACTAAATAAGTATAAAACGGTTCGGTATGATCAAATGGTGCGAAGTACCGTACAATATTTTCGCGCAAAACCTGCGCGAGTCCGCTGTGCGATAGCGCCGAATCGGAAGTCGAAGGCATCCCCTCGCGCGCCAACCAAAATGGCAATAAATAAATAGCTGCGCCAATTAGCATCGCGATGACATGGCGCGCATTGAGGTGCTGTCGAGCACGGCCGGCTTGAACCAGATCGGGCAGCAACGCCAGAAACGGCACAATAACAGCGGTCAGGCCTTTGCATTGCGCGCCGCTGGCAACGATTGCATAGAACACAGTGTAATCGATCAGACTGGCGTGATTGCGATGGCGCCAATACCAGCTCACGGCGAGAATGCTTGCCGCGAGATTTTCCATATCGGCTTCGCCCAAGCGCGCCCACTGCAAAAAGCCGAAGCAGGTCAGCAAAATCCAACCGGCCTTGCGCGCGACTTCTATGCCCCACAATTGCTTAGCCAGATCGATTGTCGCCCACAATGCGATTAAGCCCGCGATCGCGCTGGGCAAACGCAGCGACCATTCATTCAATGCGCCGACAAAATATTTGCAGACAATAATTAACCAATAACCCAGCAACGGTTTATCGAAATACAATGCGCCATTGAGAGTAGGTTTAAAATAGTTGCCGCTGAGCAGCATCTCGCGCGCGACTTCGAGCCAGCGATCTTCCGATTGCCAGGTGGCGGTAGTGCCGAGATGAACGAATAATAGGGCGATTGCAGCAAACCAAAACAGCCAATCGCGTGCTGCAGGCATTCGCGCTGAGATATTAATTCTCATTATTGTCGGTCGAACGGACCGGCGAATCATTCTTTCGCGGAGCGAGCAGTGCGACTCCTATCAAAACGAATATCAGCCCGCCAATGCGTTGCGGATTAATGGTTTCTATAAATCCCGGCAACAACAGCGCCACCAAATATACCAACGGATAGCTAAGGCTCAGCAGGGGATAGGCGATGCTCAACGGCAACTCGCCCAGCGCACGCTGCCAGATCAACATAGAGATTCCATAACATAATAAGCCGCCGATAAAAGACCCTAATATTTTAAGTTGCATCTGCGCCACGATAACGCCCAGATTGCGTAATCCATCGGTATGCATTACTGCATTTTTTAATAACAGTTGCGCGGCACTGACCAGCAACACGCTGCAGCAAACGAGGGCAAGACCCAATTGATAATTTGGCGCAGTCCGCATGGTTCAGCTTTTTCCAATCAATAGCACACCGATGCATAGCGCGATGGCACCCAGCCAGCCGCGCGGCGGCAATCGCTCCGAAAATAACCACGCGGCTGCAATCGGCACCAACAAATAATTAATGCTCAACAACGCATACGCTTTACTGATCTCGATCGAGCCTAGTGCAGCCAGCCAGGTCAACATACCCAAACCAAGGCCCAACAGTGCCAGCCAGAAGCGCGGTTCGCGACAATAAAATGCCAGCGCATTCTTCGAAGCTTGCTGGCGATAGCGCAGCGCTGCGGATTTTTGCAGAAGTTGACTGATGGTGGTGAGCGCGATGGTAATCGCAACATATACGGATGCCGTCACGATAATTCGAAACCCTGCGTTGCGAGCCAGCCTTCGCGTCCTTCGATTTCCTTTTCGATCAGCGCACAATGCGGCAACGACACCGGTGACGACAATAATTCGCCCAATGGTAAAAAATGAATATTACTGTCGCGCGCGCGTCGCAGTAAATCTTCAAATTGATCACACAGCGCGATGCCTTCGACCTCGGCATGAATCGTATAAACGTTCAAACGCTGCGGCTCGATCAAGCCGAGCAGAAAATCATTGTAATTGGCCGGAGTAATTGTATGCATACCGATTACTTCGTCGTAAGTCGGCAGCGTTACCGGAATTTGCGGTGCAAGTAATTTCTCTTCAACCAGCGGCTGAAAAATACTGAAGCCACGGCAATCGCTGTTAAATTGAAAATTGAACGCTTCTTTCGCCAGCAGTACCTGTTCATTACAGCGCCAGCCGGCGGCGGCAGAGCAATGCGGCGCAGCGCCGATAATATCGCTCAACTTATCGAAGCCAAGCTTCAGCTGTTCGTGCAATTGCGCGGATGTGAATTTCTCGATCTTCGACTGCCAGCTGTAATGATCCCACGCATGCAAACCGATTTCGTGTCCCGCGACATAAGGTAAGCGTACGAAATTGCGCAGTCGATCGCCGATTATCGGACCTGGCCATGCGGTACCGCGCAGCACAATATCCCAGCCGTACAAACTTGCGGCTTTTGAACGCAGCATCTTTTTTAGAAAAGCGGGTTTCAGCAGGCGCCATAAATGACGGCCCATATTATCGGGCCCGACGCTCATGAAGAATGTCGCGCGCACATCGTAGCGCACAAACAAATCGATCAGTTTGGGAACGCCGTCGCGCGTACCGCGAAAGGTGTCGACATCGACCCGCAAACCAACGCTAGCACCACCGTCCTGCCGGCGCTCCGTTAATGACATACTTCTGTTTCGGTTATCGCCGAGCGCAGAAAAAAATCGAGCGTATTTTCGATCGTCGTTTGCAGCGGTACAGCTGGCTTCCAGTCTAGATACTGGAAGGCATTGCGAATGCTGGGTCGCCGATATTGCACATCCTGATAACCTTCGCCGTAATAGAGGCTGCTTTCCAGCACCTTAAATCCGGCAAAAGGCGGGAAATTATTGCGCAACGGATGGGCATTGAATTTTTTCACCAGGGTCTCCGCCAGTTCGCGAATACTTGCCTCGTTATCCGGATTGCCAATATTAATTATTTTGCCGTCGCACATGCCATCTTTATTTTCAATGATGCGAAATAGCGCTTCAACGCCGTCGCTGATATCGGTAAAGCAGCGTTTTTGCTCGCCGCCGTCGATCAAGCGAATCGGCGTGCCTTCAACCAGATTTAAAATCAGCTGCGTGATCGCGCGCGAACTGCCGATGCGCGCGGAATCCAGACTGTCGAGGCGCGGTCCCATCCAGTTGAACGGGCGAAACAGCGTGAACTGCAGGCCACGCTCGCCGTATGCCCAAATAATCCGATCGAGCAGTTGCTTGCTTGCCGAATAAATCCAACGCTGTTTCTTGATGGGGCCGAGCACGAGCGAGGATTTGTCCTCATCGAACTCAGCTTCCTCGCACATTCCGTATACTTCCGAAGTCGAAGGAAAAATAACGCGCTTGTTGAAGCGCACGCAATCGCGGACGATTTTGAGGTTCTCTTCGAAATCGAGCTCAAACACGCGCAGTGGGTTGCGTGTGTATTCAATCGGCGTCGCGATGGCGACCAGCGGCAGCACGATGTCGCATTTGCTGATGTGGTATTCGATCCATTCGCGGTGAATGCTGATATCGCCCTCGACAAAATGAAAGTGCGGTTGATCGAGCAGGCGCGCAATGGCATCGCTGGCGCGATCAAGACCATAGACCTCGTATTTGTTGCTCGCCAATAAACGCTCGGTGAGGTGATTGCCAATAAAGCCGTTGACACCCAGTATCAGCAAGCGGCGCCGCCGATTGACTTCTTTCAATGCTTGCGCGCGCGGGCCGAGGCGAATGCCGTTGACAAGATTCAATTCCTTGGCGAGTTGCTGGCCGGATAAACAAATGCCGTTTTCAGCCTGTCCGATATTGATAACGAGCGCGCCGTCCGCGCAAGCAATCGTCAATGGTGTTTCGGAAACGATCGTGCCGGGCAGATGTGTGTGCACCAGCGGTGTTGTATCCGCCTCCCAAATAATGAGTTTACGGCTGCCGGTATAGGTGAATGCGCCCGGAAACGGTTGCGATAGCGCGCGCACCAAATCGCGTATGCGCTGCGCCGATTGATTCCAATCGATAATGCCATCGGCCGGCCGACGCCGGCCGCAATAATTGCCTTTGCCGATATCTTGCGGCACTCGCGGCGCAGTTTCGTTAGCAATCAGCGGCAAAAACTCGGCGAGCAGTTGCTCGGTTGCACGCAGCTGTTTGCGGTGCACATCGAGCGCGTAATCGCTGTCATCGATGACAACCGGTACCTGGCCGACAATGTCACCGGCATCGGCGCGTTCGATCATGTGGTGCAGCGTAACGCCGGTAGTGCGCTCGCCATTCAATATTGTCCAATTGAGCGGCGAGCGTCCGCGATAATGCGGCAGCAATGAGCCGTGCAAATTAAATGCGCTTTTGCGCGCGAGTGCGAGCGTCTTCGCGGGAATCAATTCGCGGTAATAAAACGAAAACATAAAATCGGGCGCAATGTCCGCGATATGTTTTTGCCACAACGGGTGATCGATGCTATTAGGGACAAACGAGGGGATATTGTATTTTGCGCAGAGGCGGGCGACCGATTCAAAAAAAATCTGTTCGTTGGGATTATCCTGATGAGTAAATACCGCCGCTATTTCGAAGCCTGCCGCACGCAGTGCGCGGATGCCGATACAGCCGAAATCGTGATAAGCAAACACGACCGTTTTCATATTCATGCAGTAACCCCATCTTAAATCAGATCAACGGCGTATCTTCGGCTCGCTTTATTACATTAAGCTGACAGTCACACAAAAAAATGAGGTAATCGAAAAATAGTTGATTTAACGCAAATAACGCTTCGCAAGCACTGTCGTAGCGCGTTAAATTCGTGCTTCTATGCGCCGGTTGGGGTTGGGACTATGAAAACATATTACCTGGTTGGAGCTTTGCGATCGTGACCGAAACATTTCTTCCGTTTTGCCGTCCGCAAATCAGCGCGGAAGACATCGCTGCCGTTACTGAGGTATTGCGTTCCGGCTGGATCACGACCGGTCCCAAAACGGCCGCACTTGAGCAGACATTTTGCGAATTGACCGGCGCGCGGCATGCAGTTGCCGTTGCCTCTGCAACCGCCGCGCTGCACCTTTATCTGCTCGCGAAGAGTATTGGCCCCGGCGATGAAGTTATTACGCCATCGCTGACCTGGGTATCGACGATCAATGTCATTGCGTTGGTCGGCGCGACGCCGATATTTGTCGATGTCGATCGCGATAATTTAATGACCGCTGCCGCCGCGATCGAGGCGGCGATTACAGCACGCACAAAATTAATTATTCCCGTGCATTTTGCCGGCGCACCGTTGGATCTCGATCCGATCCGCGCGCTCGCGGCGCATCATAAAATCGATTTACTCGAAGATACCGCGCATGCGCTCGGCACGTTGTACAAGAACACGCCGGTGGGACGCGGCGCCGACAGTATTTTTTCGCTGCAAGCGATCAAAAATGTAACCGCTGCCGAAGGCGGCGTGCTCGTCACCGACGATGAGGGGCTCGCCGCGCGCATTCGCCGTTTGCGTTTTCACGGTTTGGGTGTCGACGCGTACGATCGCGAAAGTCACGGACGCAATCCGCAAGCCGAAGTGATCGAACCCGGCTTTAAATATAATTTACCGGATCTGTGTTCGGTGCTCGCACTGAGTCAGCTGTCGCGGTTGCCGCAAATCAATGCGCGCCGCACCGAGCTCGCCGTACATTATTCGCATTTATTAAAGGATATTGTACGGGTGCAGCCGTTGCTACCGCCGTCCTGGTCGCATCGGCACGCTTGGCACTTGTTCGTCGTACGCATCGAAGGTCAGGATGGTGCCCGCAATCGTTTCATCGAAAAAATGAAAGAAAAAAAAATCGCCTGCGGCATTCATTTTCGCGCCGTGCACGAGCAAAAATATTATCGCAATAAAAGTTATTCGCTGTGCGCGCAATTACCGAATACCGAATGGAATTCAGCGCGTATTTGCTCGCTGCCGCTATTTCCCGATATGACGCATGCCGACGTCGAGCGCGTGGTTACGGCGATGCGCGACGTTTTGGCGACGGGCGATTAATCAATGCAAACGTACTGCATAAAAATGCTGTCGGTGGTCATCCCTGTTTTCAATGAAGCGGCGAATCTGCCGCTGCTGATCCAGCGCTGCACAACGGTAATCGATCAATTGACGACAGCGGTAGAGATCATTCTGGTCGACGACGGCAGCAGCGATGCATCGGCCGATCTGATTCGGGACGCCGCGAAAAATGACGACCGTTATGTCGGCATCATTTTAAATCGCAACTACGGTCAGCACGCCGCGGTGATGGCCGGTTTTTCGCGCGTGCGCGGCGATCTCATCATTACGCTCGATGCCGATCTGCAAAATCCGCCCGAAGAAATTCCGAATCTGATGCGCGAAGCGGAAAAAGGTTACGAGGTGGTCGGCAGCGTACGCCAGCTGCGGCAGGATAGTTTTTTTCGGCGCGCGGCATCGCGCCTGATCAATAACGCGGTGCGGCGCGCTACCGGTGTGCATATGTCCGATTATGGCTGCATGCTGCGCGCCTATCGCCGCCATATCGTCGATACGATGCTGCGCTGCAACGAGCGCAGCACGTTTATTCCGATGTTGGCTAATTCCTTCGCGCGCCATACCACCGAAATCCCGGTCAAGCACGAACAGCGCGCGGCCGGCGAATCGAAATACAGTTTGTTGAAACTGATCAATCTGCAATTCGATCTGCTGACATCGATGACGACAGCGCCACTGCGCCTATTGACGTTTATCGGTGTTCTGATTGCCGCCTTCGGAACATTGTTTGCGTTTCTTCTGCTCGCCTTGCGCTTAATCAAAGGAGCGCAATGGGGTGTCGACGGTATATTCCCTTTATTCGCTCTACTGTTTATTTTTGTCGGCGCCCAGTTTGTCGGAATCGGACTGGTCGCCGAATATATCGGCCGTATTTATTACGATGTGCGCGCGCGACCGCGCTTTATCATCGAGGAAATCGTCGCCTGCAAAACTAATATCGATAACGTCGGCAAAGCGAACAATGATAGCGACGCGGAAAAAGTTGACGAACAGCACATCGAATTGAACCGCGAAAGAATTCGCGCATCGTGAACGTTTTGGCGGCGGCGAGCCAGGTTGATGTGCGCGATCGACGCGTGCAACGCGAAAGCTGGTACGTCGCCGCGATCGGTTTGTTTGTTTGCAGCGTCGGATTATGGCAGCAACCGTTTATCGATTTTGAATCGCGCTTTGCATTATTCGCGCAGGAAATGCTGCGGCATGGACCGACGCTTTTTCCCACCACGTACGGCCAACCCTATCCCGATTACCCGGTAACCGGCACGCTGCTAATCTGGCTGTGCTCGCTGCCGTTCGGCGCGGTGACGAAATTCAGCGCGGTGTTGCCGACGGCAATTGCGTCGGCGCTGAATTTTATGCTGCTCTATCGTCTGCTCGCGCCGTTGTCGCGCCGCTGGGCACTGATCGCGCTCTGCATGCAGTTGATGACCGTTACTTTTATTGCCGAGGCGCGCTCGCTATCGCTCGATCAAATGGTCGCAACCATTACGTTGCTGAGTTTTTACTTGATGCATACCGCGCCCGCGCTGGAGCAGGGGCGTTTGCCGCGATGGTTGCCGCTGGTCTTGCTTGCCGGTTTTGCCGTGCGCGGGCCGCTCGGCGTGGTGATTCCTGCCGGTGTGATCGGCGCTTATTGCGTTGTAACCAATAATTGGCGCGCGCTGTTGCGATTCGGTGTACTCACATTCAGCGTGCTGGCGATTGCGTGGGGCGCATTGCTGATGTTGGCAGCGAAATTGTACGGCATGCCTTTCATGTGGAACGTTGTCGATATGCAGGTGTTCGGTCGCCTCGAATCGCAGCAGGCGGCCCAGCCTTTTTATTATTTCTCCAGCAGTTTTGGAAATTATGCGCTGGCTTATCCGCTGGCGCTGTTGGTAACTACTGCGATCGCCGCGCGTTCTTTTAAAATAAGCTCGCCGGAAGTTAATAAATTATTGCTCTGCTGCATCGTCTGGATTGCGGTAGTGATGATCGGCCTGTCGATTCCGCACGTAAAGAAGGCGCGCTATTTATTGCCGATCGTGCCGGCATTGGCGGCGCTCGCCGCGTACCCGTGGTACGAAGCGCCGACGCGGGCACTGATGTGGATTAAAATCGGCGTCGAAAAATTGTTCGCCATTTTTCCGCTGCTGTTCATTATTGCAATTGCGGTGATTCATCATCGCGCGAAGCATCATCACGGCGGTGTGCATTTACCGTTAACGGCACTTTATACCGCGCTGGTTGCCGCGCAATTAGCGGCCGCCGGGATTTATCTAAAAGCATCGCCGGGTTCGCGCTCGGTCCGGCTGGGGATCGTTGCAGCCGTTTCGCTGTGGCTGGTTGCGGTGATCGCGGTGGAACCCGCGCAGCGGCAATTGCACGATACGGCGAGCTTCGTTGCTCAAGTCGAAGCATTGCGCACGCAGCAGCCCGGCGCATTGGCGCTGTTCGCAATGAACAAAGACGGCGAAGCAATTAAATACCTCGTCAATGTTCCATATGATTTCACACCGTTGTTTGTACGCGATGCGACCGGCATTGCGCAACTCGAACGTCCCGCCTATGTGATGATCAACGATCGCGATATTGACGAAGTCGCAACTGCAAGCGGCACCGCTAATATGCTGACGACTGCAGCGCGCGTATTAACGGGTTATTTTGATGGTCATGCATTCTCGGTTTTTTATTTGCCGCGCTGACCGCATCGAGATCGTCAGATAGAAGTCAGTAATTCGTGGCAAGGTAGCGCGTACCATCCACCGCTTGCGCACATAATTTATAACATAGCGATTAAATTTTCCGAGGCCATAAATTGCCGAAACTGATCGAAGTTCTATTGGCGCGTCAATATCTGATGCTAATTTTGATTGCGCTGTTGTTGTTAGGCGGCGGTATCAATACCTATTCGTTGCGCGGATCGACCGAGCCGCGTGAAGCGGGTATTGCGGCGGAGATGCTGCAGGATTCGCAATACCTTGTGCCGCGCTTGAATGGGCGCGATTTTCTGGAAAAACCGCCGTTGAGTTATTGGCTGCAAGCGGCGGCATTGCATACGCTGGGCTATCAGCCGCTGGCGGTGCGCCTGCCGTCGATCGCGGCGAGCATCGCCTGCGTATGTCTGGTTTTTTTTAGCCTTAAAAAAATATGCGCGAATGCCGAATTGGCCTGGCTGGGCGCACTGTCGCTGCTGACGATGGCATCGTTCTGGATGAATGCAAGAACGGCGGGGCAGGATGCATTGCTTACCTTTGGCGTTGCGCTGGCATTGTTCTCGTTTAATTTCGCGCACGCGACACCGTCGCGCTGGTTGCCGTGGCTCGCCTATGCGTTGGGGCTTTGCATCGCAACTTTGACCAAAGGGGTAGTGGGGCTCGCGGTGCCGGGCATAATCATTCTCAGTTATCTGCTGATTGAAATTTTCGCGATCGAGCGAAAGTTTGTTTGGGGTCACTGGTGGCGTCCGGCGCTGTTTGCAGTGATCGGGCTTTTACCGCTGCTGCTTTGGCTGTTTTCGCTTTACCAGCGCCAAGGAGCGGCGGCGGTGCAGCAAATTTTATGGTCGAACAGTATCGATCGCTTTGCCGGCGATTATCAATTCGGCGCGCACAGCGAACCCTTTTATTATTATCTAAAAAAATTACCGGAAACATTTGCGCCGTGGAATCTGCTGCTATTTTTTGCGCTTTGGCAATTGCGGCATGAAATGAAGCGCGATAAAAATACACTGTTCTTCATCTGCTGGTTAGTGGCCCCGTATCTGTTACTGTCGCTCTCGGCCGGAAAGCGGCCGCCTTATTTGCTGATGATTTATCCGACGGCCGCCACCCTGATTGCGCTGTTCGTCCGCAATGCGGCGGCATCTTTAGCGCAAAAAACTCAGCCCACCGCGATTTATCGCTTGGCTTTATTACAGACGCTGATGCTTTCCGGTATCTCCGGCTTTATCGTTTGGCATGCATGGAAATTGCACTTGCACGGCGCGGCCATAGTATTAGCTATATTTTTGATCGCAGCATTAGCCACCGCGTGGCGAAATTTGCTTGCCCGCGAATGGCGGCAATTATCGAGCTACTCGCTGCTGGTGATGCTAATCGTATATACCGGTTACGGTGCCGCTATGCTGCAGCATGAAAAACGGCAGGATTCGTCGGATGCGATATTCGCGCAAATGCGGGCACTGGAGCATGAAGGGCATACGCTGGTCTTGTTTGGTCCGATTGAGCGGGTGGCGGGAGCGGCAAATTTTTATTTGCAGCATTCCATTCCGGCGCTCGATGATGCGGCACAGTTGCAGGTGTTACTTGAGCGCGATCGCACGGTAGCGGCATTGGTCGCTGAAAGCGATCTTGCGCAATTGCACGATTATCGCGTGCTGGCGAATTTTCTCGATCAAAAAAGAAAATATTCGATTGTTGCGGGCGCTGCTGCAACGCCGTGATCGAATTCTTCGATCGCGCCAACTAGGCGTCTGCGTCCGCCATCGGCAGCTCAATATCGATGCGCAATCCGCCGTGCGGTTTTGCGCGTGAAAAGCGCATATTGCCCCGGTGCAAACGCACAATTTCACAAGCAATCGCAAGTCCAAGACCGCAGCCGCCAGCGTTGTTTTCCGCCGCGCGAAAAAACGGTGTGCCGAGTTTCACCATCGCCCCATCGGCAACGCCCGGTCCGTTATCGATAATGGCGAGTTTAACGGTGTTTTGATCGGTGTACGCCTGCGCGTGCACGTAACCGCCGCGCGGTACATAGCGAATCGCGTTGTCGAATAAATTGCTCAGTAATTCCTGCAATAAAATGCGGTTGCCGACGACGCCGCAGGGCAGCAAATCAAATTCCAGATCGATACCGGCGCCTTCCGCCGCCACCACAAAATTCGGCAGTATCGCGCCGAACAGATCTTTGATTTCCAGTTTTTCCGTGTGCTGCGCAATCTGTTCCGAATGTTCGAGCCGCGCCAACGAGAGCAATTGATTGGCGAGATGACTGGTACGCTGCGTTGTCTGCGCAATTTGTTGCAATGCGGCATGCGCTTCCGCACTCGGCAGTTGTAGCGCCACCTCGATTTGCGCATATAACGCCGCGAGCGGCGTGCGCAGCTGATGTGCGGCATCGGCGATAAAATGACGATGACTGATCAGCGACTGTTCGAGACGATTCATCAACGCGTTAATGTTATGGACAATCGGCTGTAATTCCCGCGGCGTGGGGCCTGCATCGACGGGCATTAAATTGGTCGGCGAACGCGAACCGATTTCGCGGCGCAGCAGTGCAATCGGTTTCAAGCCGGTGCGCACACCGAAATAAACGCCGATCAATGCCACCACGATCAGCAGCGTACCGAAGAAAAAAACGCTGGCAAAAATACTGCGTTGAATGTGAATCATGCCGCTCATAGTCTGCGCGACCGCAACATAAAATGTCTGGCCATTATTGACGCTGCGCAATATCACGATGCGTCGGGTGCGCGGCTTTTTATGAGCAGTGTCGAAGCTCTTATGAATAGTGTCGAAGCGAAAATTTTCGTTGCCGAGTTTTGGTGCCAGCGCAATCAATTGCGCATCGCCGGTAATCAGATGGAGTTGTTCATCCCAAGCCGCATAGGTCACGTGATCCTGGTTGACCGTTTTCAGCATATCGCGCGCGATATCGGGTAACTCCAGCACTAGCTGTCCATCGCGGACTTCGGCGGCACGCGCAATATCGCGCGCATCATCGAGCAAACCGAAATCGAATGCATCGCGCACGCGATAGGCAGCGACGTAAAAGGTCAGCGCGCTGCCGATCATCAATGTCGGCACCAGAACTAGCAACAGATAGCGCAGCAGAGTCCAGCGCAGACTATGGGTTGGCATGCTCGACTTCACTGAGCATGTAGCCGAATCCGCGCACGGTGCGAATGATTACGCCGCAATCGCCGAGCTTGCCGCGCACGCGATGCACATAGGCTTCGATCGCATTGGCGGAGAGTTCTCGATCCCAATTGACGATTGCCTGAATCAACTGCTCTTTGGAGATGACCTGGCCTGCGTGCAGCGCGAGATATTCGAGCACGCTCCATTCGCGCACTGAGTAGTCGATTCGAATCGAATCGATAAACGCCTGTTTGCCGGTCAGATCGAGCACGAGTTTACCCAATATCAACTGCGGTGCCGCGCTGCCGGCATGGCGACGCAGCAGCGCGCGGATGCGCGCGCACAGCTCGCTGATTTCGACCGGTTTGACCATGTAATCGTCGGCGCCCAAATCGAGCGCCTTGATGCGGCCCTCGACCGCGTCGCGTGCGCTCAAAATCAAAATCGGCAGCGTTATTTGGCATTGGCGAAGTTCGCGCACCACATCGCTGCCGTCGCCGTCGGGCAGACCGAGATCGAGCAGCAGCAGATCGAAATGTTCGACGTTGAGCGCATGCAGCGCGGCTTTACCGGTATCGACCAGATCTGCCGCGTAACCGGCGTATTGCAATGAGCGCAGCACTGCCTGTCCCAGAGCCTGGTCGTCTTCGACTAGCAATATTCGCATAGGGAACACAGCCTGTAGTTTTTATCAAAAGCATTGTAGCGTCAGCGAAATATGCATTGTAGCGTCGGCGAAACATGCATCGTAGCGTTAGCGAAACATTGTATCGCCTTTCAAGAAAACAATTTCCGATTCAGTGCGCTCGCACTGTTTTTCAATGGGTTCGCACTGCAGGTTTCTGCCGAAAAATAACAATGCACAATACAATCAGTACAAGCAGCGCGGCGGATGCGGAGTAACGGCTCAACTCCAGGCCGCCTTTGCTCAACGGCTTATCCAAGAAATCGCCGACCACAGCACCGAGCGGTCGCGTGAGAATGAATGCCGCCCAGAATAATGCAGTGCGGGAAATTTTTGTCCAATAATACGCGGCGGCAATCGCAGCCAACATCGCACCGAACACAACGGCGCTGCCGCCGTAGCCAAAACCGGCCGAATCCGCCGTCCAATCGCCCAGCGCCGTACCCAGCGTCTGCGAAAACATGATCGTTATCCAATAAAACATTTCGGTTTTCGGAGAATTTACCGTATCGACGGCAATCGAGCCCATGGTGCGATACCAAATGAATAGTGATGCCATCAGCGACGAGAATAAAAGCGTCGTGCCGCCGGCATAACCGATGCCGAGCGAACGATCGGCGAGATCGGCGAGCGTGGTGCCCACTGTGGTGGTGGCAATAATCGTTGCCCAGTAAAGCGCCGGATGAAATTTCTCCGCTCTTATTTGCGCAATCACTGCCACGATAAATATGACCGCGAAAATGCCGGTGCTGACGAGATAGCCGAGATTCATCGACATCGAAACGGCATCGCCGCCGGTTTCTCCCAGCGTGGTCGCAAAAATTTTAATGATCCAGAAAATCAAAGTGACTTCCGGAACTTTGCTCATCACATGTTGCTTTTCTGTATTCATGTTCATTTACGCCTCATTGATGTTGTCGACGATCAACAGCTAATACTTTGCTCATGCTCGCCGGATTTTGAATTTCCGCTTCCCATCACCACGTCAGCAGATAGCCGACATAAGAAGAAAGCTGATTCATTGCGCTGATATTGGTTAGGCCGCGGCCAGCGGAAAACAATAAATGATTGCGCGCGTCAAGATCGTAGCTGCCGCCGAGATTGAAGCCCGCGCTCGATCCCTCGCCGGCCACTTCTTCGGTTTCGTGATAAATCTCTCCACCCAGCGTCCAGCGCGCGGACAGGCGGCGTTGCACTTGCCAGCCGAAAAACCAATGATTTTTGGCGCCGGCAGCGCGGTTGATCCAATAACCGCCGCCGCCATAGCTCTGCCAATTTCCCCATTTTTTTTGGAACCAAATGGGCAAAAAAAACTGGCTGGCGCCGTTGCCAAGACCTTGGTCGGAATCGCCCGTCGGCAAATCGACAATAGGAAAAATACTCACCATCGGGCTGCTATCGCTTTCCTGAACAATCCGATATTTGGCTCCCAGCTCAATATCGCCGAGGCCGCGCCGGTATGGTCCGTGCCGTGCGTCATCGAATTCGAAAGGAACGCCGATGCTCAGTTGCAAATCGGGCGCGGCGCCGTAATTCAATTCGACCAGAGGCCGCGAGCCGCTGCTGCCGTCGGCAGTTTTAGTTTGTTCGGAGGCGACGTACAGCTCATGGTGAAGATATTCGGTTGGCTCCGGATCATCCGTTTGAAACGGCGCGCCGGCCTGCGCCGATTGCGCAAGCAATTCGATACCACAAACAATTGCCACATATCGAACTGTTGATTTTTCATATCTCAATTTCTCAAGCCGATTAAACATTACAACACGTGCCTTCTAATATTGATGGGTTGGATTTGGGCGAGATTTTTAAATTGATGGCCAGCGCACATGAAATCGGGAGCCTGTACCATCGGGCCCTGTTTCGACGGTGATTGTCGCGCCGTAGCGATCGCAAATGGATTTTACGATGGCGAGTCCCAAACCATTGCCATCGTCCATTACATTTTCGCTTTGCGGAATGAGTAAACGATAGAAGCGATCGAAGATACGTGTGCGCTCGTCGGGTGGAATGCCGATGCCGGTATCTGTCACTTCGACAATCGCCGCGCGGTCGGTGCGATAAATCGCGACATCCACTTTGCCGCCGGGCGGCGTATAGCGAATTGCATTCGACAGCAAATTGTCGAACACGGCTTCGATATCCGCCGCGACGCCACGAATACAAATCGAGTCCAGCTGGGTGACACCGAGATCGATATCGCGCGATCGCGCCAGCGGCAAATGCTGTTCAATTATCGCCGTGGCAATTTTTTGCAATGCGATATCGGTTGCGACTGCCGATTGTGGTGTTTCGGTGCGGGCAATCAACAGCAACTGCTGAATCAACGCGGTTGCTCGGCGCACGCCATTATTCAATGCGGCCAGCGCTAACGCATGGTCTTCCGTTGTTTTCGCGCGCTGCAGCAAATCCAGTTGCAGTTGCAATGCGGTGATCGGGGTTCGCAATTCGTGCGCGGCATCGGCCACGAAATTGCGCTGCTGCTGCAGCGCGAGATCGAGTCGCACCAATAAATCATTCAGCGCGTCGGCCAATGTCCGCAAATCTTCCGGTAATTGCGCGGTATCGATCGGTGTCAACGCGCCAGGCTTGCGCGCTGCAATATCGCGCGAGAGACCATCCAGCGGCAGCAAACCACGGCGGATAGCGAACCAGGCCAACGCCGCCAGCAAAGGAATCTGCAGCAATAACGGCAACAGAATGCGCACGCTGATTTCGTTGATCGTCGCGCGGCGCGCAGCTTCAGGCTGCGCAATCTGCACAATAAAATTGTCGCTGTCCGCGCGATAGATGCGCCAAGATTGCCCGGCGATATGGCGGCGATGAAAACCTGTCTTCGCATCGAGTGGAACCGGCGCAACAGCCGTATCGGCAACGGGTGAAACCGAGCCGTACAAAACGCCGTGCTTATCCCAGATTTGGATTAAATAATTTTCCTCGTCCCAGCGCGAGTCGGAATTTTCGGGTGGCGATTTCGGCAGATTTAATTTACCGAGATCGATACCGCGCAGTTGATTGGCGAGCAGAGTGGCGATCTGCTGCAAATGGGCGTTATACAGTTCATCGACTTCGACCTTTTCGTTCCAGTAAACCAAAATACCGATCAGCGTCGAACCCGCCGCGATGCTGAGCAGCAGCCACTGCAATAATTGTTGGCGCAATGATTTCATTCGGCCACGACCTGATAGCCAAGACCGCGCACGGTATGGATCAGTTTGGGATCCAATTTTTGGCGAAGCCGATGAATGTAAACTTCGATGGCGTTACTTTCGATTTCTTCGCCCCAGCTATAAAGCTGTTCTTCGAATTTATCGCGCGAAACGATCGCGCCCGGACGGCGCATCAGCAAATGCAGAATCTGATATTCGCGCACAGACAGCGTGACTTGTTTTCCGTGCAGCATTACCTGATGCGTAGTGGGATCCAGCGTCAATGCACCGCATTCCAGTTGCGTTTTCTTGTTGCTCCAATGCCGTCGTTGCACAGCGCGAATGCGCGCCTCCAATTCGTCGAGCGCAAATGGCTTTATCAAATAATCGTCGGCGCCCGCGTCAAGGCCGGCCACGCGCTCGGCAATCGCCTCGCGTGCCGTCAGTATGATAACCGGCACATCGTTGCTACGCTTGCGCAGTTGCTTCAGCACATCGAGGCCGGAGCGATTGGGCAGGCCCAGGTCGAGCAAGACAATGTCGAATGTGTGTGTCCCTAATGCCGCTTCGCCAGCCTCGCCATCGCGCAGCCAATCGACGACGTGATCGTTCTGACGCAGCGCACGGGTCAGACTTTCGCCTACCATGGCGTCATCCTCCACCAGTAGAATACGCATAAAATTTTTCACTCAATATTCAAGCTTGAACTGGCTGCGGGCGATTTTCCTGCGCACGCATCGCGCAGAAGAATGCGGCGCGACTACGGGCGCGATGCGCAGTTTAATGCAAATCGAAAGGACGTGTATTACACAGGGCTTACGGTGCCGATTGCAGGCGGCAATCGTTAAATTTTTGCTTTCGTTAAAGTTTTACTTGGCCGCGCAGGATATCGAAAAACATCACCCAGTCGCCGAGCAGGCTGTAGAGCGGATAACGAAATGTCGCGGGTCGGTTTTTTTCGAAAAACAAATGACCGATCCACGCGAAACCATAGCCCGCCAATGGCGCGGCCCAAAGTAACATCCAATGTTCTGTCGCAATAACAAAAATTATTATCGCCAACACCAGTGTGCTGCCTAAAAAATGCAAACGGCGGCAGGCGCGAGTGCTGTGTTCGCGCAAATAAAAAGGGTAGAACTCGCGAAACGAATTGTATTTTTGCGAGGGACCATTCGTTGAATTCATTTACCAACTCCCAATTGCAACTGGCGCGGATAAAGCCTGAAACAGGTTTAATCCTGTTTTGCGAGCAACGCAATACTAATGCGCCCGCCGACTTTGCTGCTGCGCCCGTATATGGACTTGATACTGGCCACCGTCGCGGTTGAGTTTATTGCCGAATTGCTGCAGCTATTTGCTGGGTATCGTGCGTTCGCGCGCTGATTCGAATTTTGGATTTGTGCATACTCGCCGCGTTGCGTGCACGCAGGTACGGCGCAATCACCACGGAGGTTCAGCATGGGCTTTGCACTTTCGTCTTTGCAGCTGCGATCCAACAGTATCGCCAATGGCATCATTGCGGATCGCAACACCAAAGCGGGCGGCAATCTCTCGCCACATTTAAGCTGGAGTGAAGCACCGGAAAATACCCAAGCGTTCGCGCTCATCTGTCACGATCCCGATGCGCCGCGAATAGTGAACGGTGAATACGGCTTCATCCATTGGGTTCTTTACAATATTCCCGCGATCGACGAACTGCTTGAAGGAACAGACATCGGCGTCGCGGGGATCAACAGTTTCGGCGATAGCGGTTACGGTGGTCCCAAACCGCCACCAGGCCACGGCATTCATCACTATTTCTTCATTCTGTTTGCATTGCGCTCGGTGATGGATTTGCAGGAAGGTTTATCCGCGCAGAAACTGCTTGAGCAAATCGAACCCGAAGTTCTCGGCATGAATCGTCTCGTCGGCACTTACGAAGCGCGCGGCTAATATTTCTCTCATCCACTGCGGGAGTAACGATATGGCTTACATCGATGGTTTTGTAACTGCGGTGCCAACCGCAAACAAAGCAAAGTTCATCAAGCACGCTAAGGACATGGACAATTTTTTCATCGAGTCCGGCGCCACGCGCATTTTAGAATGCTGGGGCGACGACGTGCCCGAAGGTCAGAGCACCGATTTCCATCGCGCGGTAAAGGCAACCGATGATGAGACCGTGGCGTTTTCGTGGGTTGAATGGCCCGACAAAACGACGCGCGATGCGGCGTTCAACAAAATGAACGAGCAGATGAAAACCGATCCGCGCCTGAACCGTGAGAAGAACCCGATGCCTTTCGACGGCAAGCGCATGATCTTCGGCGGTTTTGTGCCGGTGGTGACGCTTAGCAAAGCGCATTAACGGGGTACTTGAGAAACTACATTAACTTCTCGCAAAAATGCCCCAAGGACAGGGGCTTGTGACGCAGACTTAAAGTCCTATAATCGGTGCGCTAACGCACCAACAATAAAATAGAAACCAATGACAGAATTTTCTTTGGGCTTGCAGGCAGGCTAATAGTATCGCGTGGATAACAACCAATTTAAATTTAATAGTCATTGCGCGAAAGTGAGGACTTTACGAACTCCATTTCCATGAAGGCAGCTTGTTTGAACTCTGTCTTTTTTAACACGCCAACCCTTGTGTCGTCCTTTATCTCATAAAATAATGGCGCCATACCGCCATCAATAATCCAAAATTTAGTAGGCGGTGAACCTTCATCATTATATTTTTCAAACAATTTATCGGTTGATTGCGCGCGAAAAGGTGCGTGGAAAAGCGAAAAATAAATATTAAAGTTTCTGACGGCGTCAGCCGGAGCATACACCACTCCAGGATTTTTATTTGCCGCAATAAGCGCCTCAGCCGCCTCTCGAATCTGCGGCTTAGTGATAGTGCGATAATACGGTGGATCGTGAAAGATAAAAAGAATAGAAATTGTCGTAAAGGAAAACAGCAATATAGCCTGCGTGACTTTATCCTCGATTTCTGCAAGGCCAATTGCTATCAAAATAAACAGGGCAGGCAGCGCGATAATTGTATTCCTGGTCGTCAACATTGGAACGCTCATCAGGCTTCTTATGTAGGGAAATATATAGACAAACGCTATCCACAACATCAGCAGCCGCGCTATCTGTTTTTTTGAAGAGGTTTGCGAAATTCGAATGATGCCGTAAAGAAAAAATAACGCGGCAGCAATACTCGTCAGAGGCGAGCCAAAATATTCTTTGAAGTATTTAATTAAAAAATCGGGGGAGGGGTGCTCTATCCAGAATGCGGGAATTTCGGCGTTTCTTATTATAAATGGAAGAAGAGGTGCAATCATTACTGCAAGTACGATACACGATCGTATCATTATCTTTTTTAACTCCTTGCTGGCAGTTTGTCTTATCGCCAGAAAAGCAACAACCTCAGCCAACAGCGCCAGAAGACCAAAATAGTGGGTATAAACCATCGCCGCGGTGGCGGACAGATACATCCCCCAATTTTTTATTTCTGGATTTTTTATTAACCTGATAAATGAAAGCAGTGATAGTGTCCCGAGCAGAAATAGCAGGGAATAGGATCGTACCTCCTGAGAGTAATAAATATGAAAGATATTAATCGAACATAATAAAGCGCAAATGAATCCTGTCTTCCGCCCGGAAATTTCACAACCAATACGAAACATCGTGAATATCGATAGGATTCCAAAAATTGCCGGAAAAATACGCCCGATTAACTCGGAGAATCCAAAGACTTTAAACCAGCACCACAATAGCACTTGAAAGAGCGGCGGATGAACGTCACTCATTGTTAATTGAATGACTTTCCTCAGTGAATTATTGGGATCACTAACGGCAACGCTAAACAGCTCATCGTCCCAATAGCTTTGAAAGGTTAGCCCGCGCAGCCGAAGATAGGCACCGGCCAATAAAATAATCAGAAAGCCAACCTCCCATACCCTTTCATTTTCAGGATGAATTAAATGTTGGGCTCCGCTCATTTCGTTCGGCATCGACAATATTCCTTAATGTTCCCGAGTTAACAGAAGCCGTTTAAGAAATTGTCAGTAATGCTACAAAAGGAAACTCTACGTTTTGGTGCGCCGCTTAACCATATGCAATCAATAATTATCGGCGGAAAGCCCCATTTAACACTCTGTAGCCCACTACACAGGGTCAAGCGCGTTGATTTGTTGTCGGTTCGAACAGCAATATCACCGAAAACGAGATCATTTTATTTTAACGTTGTAGCCACGATCTTATTCATTCGCAATTGTGCATCAGCATCGGACGAAACTTGCCGCAGCCGGCTGATTCGCTCGATCTCGCTCATATGTTCGACGCCCCAGGCACAAAGCGGGGCTAAAGCCTTTGCTAAGGAAAGTCCCCAAGCGGTGAGTGAATATTCAACCTTCGGTGGAATCTCCTGGTAGTCGATACGCTCGATCACTTCGTCCCTCTGCAATTCTTTGAGTTGCTGAATAAGCACTTTGTCGCTAACGCCTCCGACCGCACGCTTCAGCTCACCGTATCGGTGGACGCCGTGCGCCAGATGAAACAGTACCAAAGGTTTCCACTTTCCGCCCAGTACCGCCAATGCGGCGTCAAGCCCACAGGTGAAACTAATTGTCGACATGCTGTTGCTCCAAATAGGTACTTACCAAAAGGTGCATACTATATAAATTAATAGTTCAAGTATACCCTCACTACTCACAAACTTTTTATCCCTAAGGAGATACACATGAATAGGCTCGATGGAAAAATTGCGGTGGTTACCGGTGGCAATAGCGGCATTGGCCTGGCGACAGCCAAGCGCTTTGCA
>DASXYH010000363.1:0-6830 GCA_036502545.1 Spongiibacteraceae bacterium | reverse complement strand
CTCAAGCGATTGCGCACCGATCATATCGATCTTTTCTATCAGCATCGCGTCGATGTTTCCGTGCCGATTGAAGATGTGGCCGGCGCGGTCGCCGATCTCGTCAAAGCGGGCAAGGTGAAATATTTCGGTTTGTCGGAGGCCGGTGCCGCGACTATTCGCAAAGCGCATGCTGTGCATCCGGTCGCGGCTGTGCAAAGCGAATATTCGTTATGGACGCGCGATCCTGAAACGAGCATTCTGTCCACGCTCGAAGAACTCGGTATCGGATTTGTACCTTACAGTCCGTTGGGACGCGGTTTTCTTACCGGAGCGATCACCGCCGAAACTCAGCTCGACGAAGATGATTTTCGCCGCAGGAATCCCCGCTTTCAGACGGATGCGATGCGCAAGAACAAGCCACTGGTGGATAGTCTCAAAGCGATCGCAGCTGACAAGAGCGCAACGCCTGCCCAACTCGCGCTCGCCTGGTTGCTTGCACAAAAACCCTGGATCGCGCCAATTCCCGGCACTACCAAGCATTCGCGACTTAAAGAAAATATTCAGGCAGCGAATCTTGTGCTAACGCCAGCGGATATTGCTTCGATAGAAAAAGTAGTCGCGTCGAATGCCATCACCGGGCAGCGTTACAACGACCCGGAACTGAAGATGGTCAATATCTAGCAGCTTGCTTGATTTTCAAAAGGCTCAAATGCAGCGCCGGTCGGCACCGGCGCTCCACTTACGACACGCCAAGTTTCCGGAAACTCGTACACGATTGTCGCGATCATATTGAGGCTCAGAACGAGCAGCGCAAGTTTGGCAACCAAGCTGTCGAGTGGCGCAAATACTATGATCGCACCGATTACCAGTGCGCCTGCAACAAAGCCTCCGCTCGACATCGCAATAAATTGCCGCGCGTTATTTTGTTTGCCATCGAAGTGGAACAAGGCATATGCGAACAAGCGGGGCTGCGCGTACACTTTGCTACCCGTCAGCAATGCGCCGGTTAAATGTCCCCACTCGTGTATGAAAAGATTCGCCGCATAAGTTATCGCCGTCGTTAGCACGGCGAAACTGATCAGTAGCCAATTACTTTTATGCTGTGCTACCAGAGCAAAGTCCCAATACCAAAACATTAAGCACATCAATAACAATAAACTGTCTCGAAGAGCGAATTTTAAAAACATAATATCAATCTCCCATCGACCCATTTAACGGCACGGAGATATAAATCTCTATTCGTTGAATAACATGCCGATACGCCTGCTACCAATCATTTTCACGCGCGTGCAAATTGCGATGACTGGATTCTAGCGCAAAAAACATTTCAATCAAATTGTTTTTTTATGCGGACACAAAGCATTCATGCGGTATTGGGCTGAATTTTAGTAAACATCGGATTTCCCACTTTGCGCGGCACTAATACGTCATCGCACCTTTTTGGGATTAACGCTAGAGGATCGCTGGATTATCGTGGTAACAAGACTTAAAGGCAGATAACCACATCGCTTATTGTGAGGTTAGTTAAAGCGGGTAGGCGATTTTTATTATTTTTAGGTCGGCAGATTTTCACCGCGCTCGTAAGCGATGAATCGGATTATCGGTTCGATAACAGATGCTAATTGCTCGTTTGTACTTAAGTAATTAACGCCAGCTTGGCTGAACAAAGCCAGATGGCCTGGCGGGTAATGTGCGAGGGCTTCGTGTAGTGCTTGTTCCACCGAACCGCTTCTCTGAATAGTTGCGCGTTCACGGCAGGTTGCAACTGCTACACCTGTAGCCGCGATCAGAACCTGACGCAAAATTTGCACAGCTTCTCTCGGCGTGAACCCTCTCGGCACCATGAACTGCAGAAAATTCTCCAACACCTGCAGCTCAGACTCAAGAACGAAACCGCAGTGTAAAAAGCGCACGAGAACATGCGGATCTACAGTCAGCAGATCGTGCGTAGCCTGGGCATATTCGCGCAAAAATGTTGACCAATGCTGCCCCACATCGGGCGGGTAGGGCAGCGATGACAGCAGTCGCGCAATTGCCAAGCGGAGCAGATCACCCCGATCGCCCACGCATTGATAAATCGTTGGAATGCTCACGCCCAGCTCTTCAGCTACGCGCTTCATCGTGAACTCTTCCAGGCCGAGTTTAAGAGCCGTATCGACAACCTGATCTTGCGTTAGCGCCCGTGGCCGCCCGCCTGCTGGCTTTCGCAAAGATTTGACTTTTGCGTGTACTCCCATATTATGCAGTTTCCTTATGCCAATAAAAAAACTAATTAATAAACTTCGCCAGAATACTCGGAAAGATATCTGTTTTGCACCCTCTGCACGAGGTTTTGTCTTGGTCGGAGCACGTTAAGTAGTGAAATTTGGAAATAAAACAGTTGTTATTCCGGGCTCGCAGCGGCGTGGGACAGCTTGTCCTGCGTTTCGCGAGTCAGTGCCTGATTGCGCTCGCGATTGAAAGCTGATGACGCCATTTTAATCGTGATGATAAGCGCTACCTAGTCGTGGAGCTGCCGATAACAAAGTTATGCAAACGGCAAGAAAATCACAAAACCATTACCTCGATTTTATTTAGAAGTTATGTCGATCGCAGCGATCGATCAAATAAAAAAGTCCAATCGTTCGGAGTATATAAATTATGAATAATAAAGTTTTGCTGTTCATCGCCGTAAATGCAGTCAGCGCCGGAGCATATGCCGCCGATAGTGGCAATTACGCGTTGGAAGAAGTGATCGTGACAGCACAGAAAACCGAGGAAACGATTCAAAGTATTCCCATTTCCATTCAGGCATTGGATTCGAAAGCACTGGAAAATAATGGCATCAATAGTTTTTCGGACGTTAAAGCGCTGATTCCGTCGTTGAAATTTGCTGCTTATCCGACAGCCGATCAAAATTTGCTGATCACCTTGCGCGGCATCGCTCCGAACGCGCTGGAATTAACGCAGGATACGCCGACGGCCGTGCATATCAACGGCGTATATATCGCGCGCGGCAACGGCTTGAATATGGCGGTTGCAGATCTAGAGCGCATCGAAGTGCTGCGCGGTCCGCAAGGCACGCTGTACGGACGCAACGCGACGGCGGGCGCAATCAATATGATCACGGAAAAGCCCACCGATCATTTTGTTTTTAAACAGCAAGTGACAGTCGCCGAGCGCAACGAAATATTGACCAGGACCAGTATCAATGTACCTATTAGCGATACGCTGTTCAGTAAATTGGCTTATTTGTATAACGATAAAGATGGCTACGTAAGCAACAGCGCTCCTGGTGGCATCGATTTTGGCGAACGCAACTCGCAAGCGGCACGTTTTGATTTGCGGTGGCAACCGACGCAGGACCTCACTGTTGATTACGGCTACGACTGGGGCTATCAACGCTATTACTCAACGCCGGAGCAATGCTTGCAAGTCGGCGATCCCGCGTTAAATCACGCGCTTGCAGCCGCCATGGATCCCAGCCAATGCGGCAGTTCATTTAAAAATAAACTCTATTACGCCGGTCACTCGCCCAAAAGCAATGTGGCAATCGATGGTCATGCGCTCAATGTCGAGTGGGAATTGGGCAAGACGACACTGCGATCGATAACCGCATATCGCACCTTGAATGATAAGTTTTACGGCGTGCTGCTAGCGGGCGGCCCCAATTTAACAGCCGGGACGATCGATGTGAATTTCCCGGGTGTTTTAGCGCTTTCCGCCGATCCCGATCACACCAAACAACATCAGTTTTCGCAAGAGTTACAACTCGTCGGCGATGTTGGCGATTACATCAACTACAACGCCGGTTTGTATTACTTCAAAGAAAGCGGCACGGAAAAACAAGGTCTTTCAACGCAGGTGGTTGGCTACAACGTGCCCGGCGCTTTGTTTGCTCAACCCAGTCATCCGTTCGTCAATGCCGTGGTCGATAGAGGCCCGTTCGATCTTGACGCAACGAATGAATCGAAAGCGATTTTCGGTCAGCTCACGATAACCCCGCCTGTTCTCGATAATAATTTTGAAATTATTCCGGGCATTCGTTATACGCGCGATTCTCGCGAGGCCACTCAGTATTTTCGCACCCGCGGTGTAACCGTAGTGGACAGTGCGACGGGGCAATTGGCACTTGCCATTCCCGGGACCGACGTTATCGGCAGTAACGGCGTGCCGTCCAAATTCAATAAGGACTTCAGTAAAACAACGCCCAGTTTGACGATGCAATACCACATCAATCCGGATGTGTTGACGTATGCAAAATACGTTAAGGGATATAAATCGGGCGGCACCGCTGCCATCGCCACCACGGATAAATTTTTTGTCGAAGGTTTCGGCCCCGAAACATTAACGTCGATTGAGCTTGGAATTAAAAGCAGCTGGCTCGATCAGCGTTTGCGCGTCAACGCCGATGTGTTCCAGAGCAAATTCAAAGACCAGCAGGTCAGCGTGGCCTCAGCACAGTCTTCGGCTCCTATTCCGCCCGTCGATGTCGTCAATGCCGGTCGCTCAACTTATCAAGGCGGCGAGCTTGAGTTGCAAGCGGCGCTTGCGGAGGATTTAAGAATCAGCGCTAATTATGCCTATCTGCATTTTGCGTATGACAAAGTTGAAAACCAGTTTCTCGCGCCGAACCAAAAGATCGACGTAACCGATTTTTTTCACAATGTCGTGCCGACGAATACGTATTCGCTTAGCGCAGACTATTCACCGAATATCGTCGATTTTGCCAAATTCAATTTCAACCTTAATTACAGCTACACGGATGCCACCGGAGCCTATACCGACAGTTACAGCTACGATGCGGCTTCAGGTAAGGCCGTTAAGAACGCTTCCAGCTTCCCCAAAAAATATTTTATTACGCCTTCTTATGGGATTTGGAATACTCGCGTTTCGTTTAGTGAAATTCAGACGGGGCCAGGTGATAAAGGCAGTGTATCTGTTGCGCTGTGGTGCAAGAATCTCGCCGATAAAAAGTACATCAGCTTCCAAACCGGCTTGGGTCTTAGCGCCGCTTCGGCTTATCAGGGGTTCTGGGGAGAGCCGCGCACGCTCGGTTTGGATTTAATTTATCGTTACGAGTAGGCCGCCTGTATTGGCTGTAATCGTGAGTTGGCTGTAATGGAGAAAACAATGCGGAAAGAATTCGATGAGATGGTTGCGGCGGGCGAGTTGCCCGGCGCCATTGCGGGTGTTGTGCGGGACGGTAAAATTCTCGATTGGGTCGTCGTCGGCATGCAGGACATAGCCAAGGGTACGCCGCTGACGGAAGACAGCATCTTCCGTCTTTATTCCATGTCCAAACCGATTACCAGCGTCGCCATTATGATGTTGGCGGAGCAAGGCAAGCTGTCGATCGACGATCCGGCCACTCGTTTTCTGCCCGAGTTCGAAGCCATGCACGTCTATGTCGGTGGCGAATTCGATGATATGCAGACGGAGCCGGTACGACGTCCGATAACGATCCGCGATCTTTTGACTCATAGTTCGGGTTTGACTTACCCGTTCAAGGGGGCGACGCCGGTGCATCAGTATTACCGTCAATACGGTGTGCAGCGTGCGACTCCGATCGGCAGAATGCCCGACGATGCGCCGCCCGCCAGCTCTCTTGACGAGTTGATCGCACGATTGGGTAAGGCGCCGCTACTGTACCAACCGGGCAAGCAATTCGAATACAGCTTTTCGACCACGGTGCTCGGTGCGATAGTCGCGCGGGCGGGCGAAGAATCGCTCGATCGTTTTCTGGAAAGGCATATTTTCGCCCCGCTGGGAATGACGGATACCGGCTTCTTTATCGAAGATAAAGATTTAAACAGGTTCGTCACCAATTACATGGCTACCGGGTCTGGTATTGCGCCGATCGAGACGCCGGAGGAGTCAGACTATCGCGACCACCATCGTTTGCTCGATGGCGGCGGCGCGCTGGCTGGTACCGCGCGGGACTATCTGCGGTTTGCTCAGATGATCGCCAATAACGGAACGCTGGATGGCGTGCGAATTCTTAGCGAGCAAAGCATTGATGCCATGCTCACGCCACACGTCACCGGTTTCGATATCACTTTTCAGCCGATTCCGTTTGGATATGGTTTCGCGCTGGGCGATGCAACGTCCGATGCCAATGACTCTCAGCCCGAAGGCACCGCCAGTTGGGCAGGATCGGCCAATACCTATTTCTGGGCCGATCGGCGAACTCGCACGGTCGCGCTACTGATGACCCATGTACTGACGATGCCCGAACGTATGCTGCACGTTCGCCAAATCTTCAATCGCACCGCCAAAACTTTTCTTGCGAAGTGACGAGGTCAGGCAGTGTAATCCCAGTGAGAATTCTCAATAAACACGTATGTACCGCGATGATGAATATGCAGCAGTTCTATAGCGGTTTATCGATCCTGAATGCCGGCTTGCGAATCGAGTTGCGTCTGCAATGAGCGCCGCTGATCGCATCGTTCGCATTGGCGCCGGTGCAGGTTTCTCGGGCGACCGCATCGAGCCGGCGGTCGAATTGATTGAGCGCGGTGCGCTCGATTACATCGGTTTCGAATGTCTTGCCGAACGGACTATCGCCCTGGCCCAAGCCGCGCGGCGAAAAGATCCGGAAACTGGCTTCGATCCGCTGCTCAGACAACGCATGCGCGCCGTATTGCCTGCAGCGCACGCTAATGGCGTGCGCATTCTTACCAACATGGGCGCGGCCAATCCGGCCGCCGCCGCACGCGCTGTGGCGGGCATTGCGCGTGAGCTGGGTCTTGCCGGATTGCGTATAACCGCAGTGCTTGGCGATGATGTCTCCGAAATTATTCGTGCAAAAGATTATCCGCTTATCGACCGATCCGGGAGCACAGGCCAGCTTGGCGACAGCATCGTTTCGG
>DASXYH010000362.1:0-32166 GCA_036502545.1 Spongiibacteraceae bacterium | reverse complement strand
ACTCGCGCGGATCATAACGGTTTAATACGCGCCTCGCGCGCAACCCCCGGCGCAATTCCCGCACGCCCAGGTAGCTCAGTCGGTAGAGCAGAGGACTGAAAATCCTCGTGTCGGCAGTTCGATTCTGCCCCTGGGCACCATCTAAATAGTTGCGTATTTATGTGTAGATCCGCACTTTCACATCTAATTGACCTTGACCAGGGCAAAAATATAATGTGTAACTACACTTGAGCTGTAGTGGTACTGGTACTCTTCAGAACAGTACATACAAGCGACTGTGATCCAAAAGCAAGCCTGCTGTAAAAATAATTACGTCATTTGCCACGCTCGATCATCGCGCACCATCGCATTCAAAATCGTGATCATCTTGTGCATGCACGCGGTGATCGCAACTTTTTTATGCTTGCCGTTTTCAACCAGGCGCGTATAAAACCGCTTGATCACCGGATTGTGCTGAATAGCGCTGAGCATGGCCATGAACAGCACCGTTCTTATCGGCGCGCGGCCGCCGCGAATACGGCGCTTGCCTTTCAAGTTACCGCTGTCACGATTGAACGGCGCCAAACCGCACAGCGCCGATATTTGCCGATGCGTTAAGTGACCGAGCTCGGGCAACTCACCGAGTAAGGTAAACGTCACGCCATCGCCGATGCCGGGTACCGAACTTAACAACTCATAGGTATGTCGCCATTCAGTCACGGCAGCAACGGCTTTTTCTAGTTGCGTGTTCACCCAAGTAATTTCCTTGTCGTAGATTTTTAACATTCGCGCATGCGATGCTTGTAGCGCTTTGGCAGCCTGGTGACTGCGATTGAGCTCCTGTGTTCGCGCCTCGTTGAGTTGGCGTTTACGCGCGAGTAAATCCTTTACCTGCCTTACATTTTGGCTGGGCAGCGAACGCGGCTCCGGTTGCAGCACGGCGCCGAATTGTGCGATCAAGCGGGCATCCAGTTTGTCCGTTTTTGCCAACAATCCCTGCGCTTTGGCAAACTGCCGCACTTGTGCAGGCTGTACCACGATGACGGGCAAACCCTTGGTTGCGCAGGCCTCTACCAGCGCGCGCTCATAACCCCCCGTTGCTTCAACGACAATGCGCGCCAACTTATAACGTTTAAGTGTGCTCAACAAACATCGAACGTCTTGCTCCGAATTGGCGACTTGCCAATGTAGATCAAGCTCATAAATAAAAATATCGAGATTAGATTTACCGACATCGATACCGACATTTCGGGAATTGCTTTTGCTGTTCGCATTGGTAGTTGTGTTCATAACTCACCCTTGCTACATTCGAGCTCGAGGCTCTTTCGACTGTTCGAGTTAAATGCGGAATCAGCAGGGCGCCCCAGCTTGTTAACGGGCTAGTTTGTAACTGCGCCATACAAGCAACGGGCTGCCCTGCTGAAAACCTGTTGCAGCAGGTTTGGGCCTCACCTTATCGCTTTTCGGAGACAGGGATGACACGAAATTCATCATACAAGAGCATCTAACAGTCCCTTTTATCGGGATCAATCCCTGTTTTTGGGTGTTGAAAGGAGTGACTTGCGACTATGTAAATATGTCATAACTCCTTTAATGCTTACTATCCTCTCATTTTTAGATCGTTTCCAGCCTGTGGCGGCAGAAGGGCGTATCGGGCGTTTCTAGCCCCCGTTTGTTATCATGCCGGGCTTTTAAATTGGCCATCTTTCGCGGCCAGATACTTTTTAAAGTGTGTACATAACCGTGTACATAGTTGGGTAACAGTTCAATGTCAGTTGAAAATTTTATCAATGAAATCAATAGCAGAAGAACTTTTGCTATCATATCGCACCCCGACGCCGGCAAAACGACGATGACCGAAAAGCTGCTGCTGTTCGGCAATCTGATTCAAATAGCCGGTACGGTAAAAGGAAAAAAATCCGATCGCCATGCGACGTCGGATTGGATGGCGATGGAGCAGGAGCGCGGTATTTCGGTGACATCGTCGGTGATGCAGTTTCCGTACGGCGATCGCATCGTCAATCTGCTCGATACGCCCGGCCACGAAGATTTTTCCGAGGATACCTATCGTACGTTGACCGCTGTCGATTCGGCGCTGATGGTGATCGATGGCGCCAAAGGCGTGGAAGAGCGCACGATCAAGTTGATGAATGTTTGCCGGCTGCGCGATACGCCGATTTTAAGTTTTATCAATAAACTCGATCGCGATATTCGCGATCCAATCGAATTGCTCGACGAAATCGAAAGCGTATTGAAGATTGCAGCGGCGCCGATCAATTGGCCGATCAGTTCGGGCCACGATTTTCGCGGCGTTTACAATCTTTACACCGATACCATTCATGTCTTCGTCAAAGGCCAGGGTCATACGATATCCGACGATATTCAAATTTGCGGGCTGACCAGCGCCGAAGCCCGAACATTGCTCGGCGATGAGGCGAATAAATTTGCTGAGCAAATCGAACTGGTGCGCGGTGCGAGCCACGCGTTCGACGTCGAGAAATATCTGGCCGGCAAGTTAACGCCGGTATTTTTCGGCACCGCGCTCGGCAATTTTGGCGTGCGCGAAATGCTCAATGGTTTCGTCGAGTGGGCACCGGCACCGCTGCCGCGCAATGCAGAATTACCCGGAAAAAATAGCGTGCGCGCGGTGGCGCCGGACGAAGCGAAGTTTTCCGGTTTCGTATTTAAGATTCAGGCCAATATGGATCCCAAGCATCGCGATCGTATTGCATTTTTGCGCATTTGTTCGGGCAGCTACACGAAGGGTATGAAAATGCGCCACGTACGTATCGGCAAGGAAATCAAAATCGCCGATGCGGTGACATTTAAAGCCGGCGAGCGCGCAATGGTCGAAGAAGCGTTCAGCGGCGATATTATCGGCCTGCACAACCACGGCACGATTCAAATCGGCGATACGTTCAGCGAAGGCGAAGAATTGAAATTTATCGGGGTGCCGCATTTCGCGCCGGAATTATTTCGCCTGATTCGCTTGAAAGATCCGATGAAATCGAAACAGCTGCAAACCGGTTTGAAACAGTTATCGGAAGAAGGATCGACACAGGTATTCATGCCGCTGCGCAACAACGATTTGATTGTGGGCGCGGTCGGCATGTTGCAATTCGAAGTCGTCGCGTATCGTTTGAAAGACGAATACAAAGTCGAAGCGTTTTACGACACGGTCAATGTTTATACGGCGCGCTGGATCGAATGCCCGGACAGTAAGAAGCTGGAAGAGTTTAGGCAGAAGGCGTACGACAATCTGGCTATCGACGGCGGCGGGCATCTTACTTATCTGGCGCCGACACGAGTGAATTTGGCATTGATGGAAGAGCGCTGGCCGGAAATCAAATTCCGCGCGACGCGCGAGCATTAATGGTTACGGGTTAATCGAATTCCAAACAGCGATGACCAATCAAGCGGCGCGACGCATGGCGATAAGACCGCAGAAACCCACCAGCAATAAAATAATTGGGCTGGGCTCGGGCAACGCAACGACAACGGGCTTATCCGCGTTCGCCAACTGCGTCGTGTTGTCGCCATGATTATTTTGATTAGGCCCGTTGGTTGCGGATATTTGTTCCAATTCGCTTTGCGCTTGCTCGGATGAAGAGGTCGGCGGTGTATTTTCGTCATCATCATGCGGATCGCGAACCTCACCGGGTGCGCCGCGAGAGGGTTGTGGACGAGCCGAATAACCTTGGTGCGCTTGTTTTTTTGAATGGTTGCTACTTGAACCCGCGCTTGAACCTAATGAGCTAAATAGATGAGCATCGGAAATACTGCTGGTCGCGCCGATACTCACCTCATTCATGGCGAACGTGGTATCGCCATCGAATTCATCATTCTGGGGTTCGGTCGCCGGTTGCGAAGGCGCCGCGGGTTCGCTCGACTGCGGTGCTGATGATTGCGGGAGCGCTTGCTGCGGATGTATCTGCGGCGGCATCGATTTATCCGCGTTCATAGGCGAATGTTCTTCATTAGTCGCCAGCAAAGAGAGGCTGGGGGCCGATGCTGCGCCAGCTTGAAATATCGGAGCAAACGCCAAATTGGCGAGAACTGCCAAAACGCCGCCGCACAGGGCTCGGGAAAAATGCTTGCGTTGATTCATATAGGCCTCTACTGCTCAACCACGTCATATGGATCGCAAGGCTCGTCCTATTCACTATTCGAGCCATGTTAGAATTCTCTTTGAAATTCAGCGAATTGGTTTTTATTTTGTGAAGGACGTCACACTTTATTGACAAGATAATCGACGCAATCCCGGTAACCGAAAACTTTGATCCAGCGCAGAAAGGCGGAACTGAACTATGCGGTTGGATAAATTCATCGCGCATGTAACGGATCTTTCCCGCAGCGATGCAAGGCGCACCATCAAGGCGGGCGGAATACGGGTGGCCGGTGCGACCGTCTATGACCCGCAGCTGGAAGTCGAGCCCACCGCCCAGGTGGAAATCGATGGCACACCACTGCGGGCCGCGACCGCGCGTTATTTCATGTTGCATAAACCCATCGGCTATATCTGTGCGGCCAAAGACCGACGCCATCAGACCGTACTGGATTTACTCGTCGAAGATAATGCTGCGGAATTGCACATCGCCGGACGGCTCGATATCGATACCACAGGTCTGGTGCTGCTGACGGACGATGGTCAATGGTCGCATCGCATTACTGCGCCGAAATCGCGTTGCGAAAAAACGTATTGGTTGCAAACGGCCGAACCGATTCAGGAAACGGCCATCGAGCAATTTGCGCGCGGTTTGTTTTTGCACAATGAAAAGCAGCGTTTGCTGCCCGCGCAACTGCAAATTCTCACGACGCATACGGCGCGACTGACGCTGCGCGAGGGCAAATATCATCAGGTCAAACGTATGTTCGGCGCGCTCGGCAATGCGGTGGTGAAGCTGCATCGCGAGGCGATCGGCGCCGTCGTGCTCGATTCGCAACTGGAAGAAGGCTGTTACCGATCGCTCAGCACCGATGAAATTGCGGCGCTCGCTTAAGTGGGAGCTGTGCCGATGGTACCGGCGAGATGCTTTATATAGGCGGCGAAATCAGGGTCTTCGCCGCGCAACAGTATCGGCAGCAAGGTGTGAAAATCGCTGCGATTCAGCCATTCCAGCATATAGTCTTCCCACGAACTCCAACGTCGCCGCTGCTTTTCCGACATGTTATCTTCGTACAATAACAAATAAGCACGCTCGAACAGCGAAATCAGCATGCTGAAAATAATCTGCATGCGCTCTTTCTGCTCGTCCGATAACGCCGGCGTTTCCTCGGTGGCGAACAGGCGCAGATCGGAATTGGTGAGCGCGACTTTTAAAAAATCCTGATAGTTGTCCGAAAGCAGTTGATAGACATTTTCCTCTTCGTTATCGCGCTCTTTGCGCTGCTCGAAAATAAATACAAACAGCGCCAGCGGCAATGCGAACACCGTGACGATAAAACTGAGCAATTCCCAAGTGTCTTTATCCATTGCGCGCTCGCTGCGTATTGGCGACGGCCGCGGTATTGCGGCGCGTAGCGTTCGATTCGTTTGCATCAGGCAAGCATGCCGTTAAATTTGCGCAGGTGCAATTCGTCACAGGGCTATCCGCCGACAGCTGGAACGTTACAATGGTCGACTCTATTTAATTTTCGAATTCGTTTATGGATGCCTCCGTGCGGCTGTTGCTGCGCCATTTATCTCATGTGCCCGGTCCAGCATTATGGATTGCCGATGAGCATATTGATCGCGCCGCGGTAGCGCTGGCTCCGACACGGGCAGAGCTGCATGCGCTGAGCAATCGCTGCGACGTCGCCGCCATGCTGCGCGCGCGCGGTGTACCCACGGCGCTGAATGATTTCGAACTTACCCAATTATCCGTTTTCGAGCACGCGCTGTTTCGCGTCGCCAAAGAAAAAGCGCTGGTGCATCATGTGATCAATCGCGCGCTGGAACTATTGCCATCCGGCGGCACGCTGACATTGAGCGGCTTTAAAGGCGACGGCATAAAAACTTTCATCGCGAAGACGGCGGCGCGTGCGCAAAGTGAAATCCGTCTCGAACGAGAAGGCGGTGCGCTGCTGGGCGTCGTCACACGCGCCAAGGATTTGATGGAGCCATTGGATGATCAAAATTACACGCAACTGCAGCGCATTGAACTCGCGCCCGGATTTACCGTGTGCAGCAAGCCCGGAATTTTCGGCTGGAAAAAAATAGACGAAGGTTCGCGCTTTTTATTTGACCATATCGATAGCGTTTGGCCAAAGCCGCCGCAGCGTATGCTCGATCTCGGTTGCGGTTACGGTTATCTCAGCATTCGAGCATTAAAGCATTGGTCGAATACGCAAGTGCTGGCAACCGATAATAATATTGCAGCGATCAATGCATGCGCTCGCAATTTACAGGAGTTCGGCAAGCGCGCACGCTGTATTAGCAGCGATGCGGGAGAAACCATCGATGAGCAATTCGATGCCATTCTTTGTAATCCGCCATTTCATCAGGGCTTTGCGCATCAGAGCGAATTGACCGAAAAATTTTTGCGGCGCACGCAGCGGTTGTTGACCGATAGCGGCCGCGCATTATTTGTCATCAATCAATTTATCGATATTGAAAAACCCGCTGCGCCATGGTTCCGGCGAATCGACATCATTGCGCGCAACGCTGGTTTTAAATTGCTCGTGCTGGAGCGCTAGCAATGGCCGAAATCTGGCGCGATGATGCGTTGGAGCAGCATTTTTGCGAGCTTACGTCGCTATTGCAAAGCAGCCAATCGTTGTGGCACCACCACGCATTCAAACATCCGCAGATGCCATGGGAATCGCAATACCCGGCGCTGGCAAAGCAATTGCGCATGCTGTCGTTCGCTCAAGCAGAAAATTTATCTGGCGACGACGATCGTTTATTGGAATATTTGGCCGATAAATTACCGATAGCCGCGTTGTTAAAATCGGCCTGTGCATTGGAACCGCTCGTCTCTCATTTGCCGCAGAGCGCCGAACCGCGCGATATTCCCGGCCGCAAATGGCAGCAAATCCACGCTTTCTCTGCGTGTCTGCCGGTTAATAATTTGCCGATGCTGGAATGGTGCGCCGGCAAATCGCATTTGGGCCGTCAATTGGCGAAGGAGCGCAGTTGCGCAGTAACCGCTTTAGAATTCGATGAGCACCTCATCGCTGCCGGTCAACAATTGGCAGCGCGCGATCGGGTAATAATAGACTTCCGCCAAATCGATGTAATGACGCCGCGCGTTGAGTCGATGCTAAGCCGGCAACAAAATGTAATCGCATTGCATAGCTGCGGCGATTTGCATTTGCAGCTGCTGCGCTTATGCGCGCGCCAGCGCACTCAAACGATAACGCTGGCACCTTGTTGCTATCAGCTCGTGTCCAATGAATCACATTTTCTGCTGTCGCAGGCTGCCATTGCAGCCGATTTAAAATTGCAGCGCGATGATTTGCGCACGGCCGTGCATGGCAGCATGACTTCGCCACCGCGAGTGCGACGACAGCGACAGCAATTACAGGCGTGGCGGCTGGGCTTCGATTTATTGCAGCGCGAAGTGCGCGGTATCGATAGTTACCTATCGACACCATCAATGCCGACGGCAATATTGCAGTCGACGTTTACCGATTTTTGCCAACGGCTCGCAGCTCATCATAGTTTGCAATTGCCGCCAAAAATTAATTACCGGCATTGCGAAAATGCCGGTAGTGAACGTCTGGGCGAAGTCACTGCGCTTGATCTGCCGCGCAGCGCCTTTCGCCGCGCGTTGGAGTTGTGGCTGGTGCTCGATCGCGCGCTGTTTTTGCGCGAAAGCGGTTATGCGGTTGCAGTGGGGGTGTTTTGCGAACGCAAGCTGACGCCCAGAAACGTCTTGATCCGCGCTGAACGCATTTGAGCTCGAGTTCTTCTGACGTTATGACTGTTCACGATGTGTGTGCGTTGCGTTGCTGAAGATTTCATGGAAGCCTATCCTTTAAGGCCTGATTCGAACCGCAATCGCGTCAATTAGCTCCTGAATCTTTTTTTGATGCTTTCGAGTAAAATCCGGTCATAGCTTCCGATGTTCCTTTGCAGCAGCATTTAGAGTATCCATGCCAATATCCACCACCAAGCTGATTCTCATCATCGCTTTTATCGCGGCGGCGATGTACGTGCACTATCGCGGTCGTGTGCGCCATAAATTTTGGCGGCAGGCTTCCGATCATTCCACATTGATGGCGCCGATCAATACATTCATGTATTTGTTTTCACGGGTACCGAATACGCCGTATGTCGATGTGTCTCTTTTTCCCGGCTTAACCAAGCTGGCCGAGAACTGGCAGGAAATCCGCGCGGAAGCGGTGGCGTTGATGCACGCGGGTCATGTCAAAGCTTCCAATCAATACAACGATATCGGCTTCAATTCATTTTTTAAAAGCGGTTGGAAGCGCTTCTATTTGAAGTGGTATGACGACAGTCATCCCTCCGCGAAAGAGCTATGTCCGAAAACAGTGGCATTGCTGCAGCAGATTCCCGAAGTGAAAGCGGCAATGTTCACCGAATTGCCGCCTGGCAGTCGGTTGGTGCGCCATCGCGATCCGTATGCCGGTTCGTTGCGCTATCACCTCGGTCTGATCACACCGAACGCGGAAGGTTGTTACATCAATGTCGACGGCGAGCGCTACGCGTGGCGCGATGGCGAAAGCGTGATGTTCGACGAAACGTTTATTCATTACGCGGAAAATACCACACAGCAGGATCGCTTGATTTTATTTTGCGATATCGAGCGACCGCTGAAATACCGGTGGGCACAAGCATTCAATCATGTTTTCGGCCGCTACGTGATTGCTGCTGCCGCATCGCCGAATGCTGACAGCGATCGCACCGGCGGCATCAATAAAATATTTAAATACCTTTACGCGATTCGTCAATTCGGCAAGCGCTTGAAAGCGTGGAACCGGCAAGTGTATTACGCGGCGAAATGGTTGTTGTTCGGCGGTATTATCGCGTTGTTGATTTTTGCCTGAGATTTAAAAGCGAGTTCGATGGAGCCTCTACGAAAACTGCGCGGCATGCTGCCGTATTTAATCGCGATGTTCATGAATGCATTTGTCGATCTCGGCCATAAGATCGTCATTCAAAATACCGTGTTCAAAATCTACGATGGCAACAAGCAGGTCGTTTTAACCGCGATCGTGAACGGGTTGATTCTGCTGCCTTACATCGTTCTGTTTAGTCCTGCCGGTTTTATTTCCGATCGTTTCCCCAAAAATAAAGTGATGCGCGTATCGGCATGGGTTGCCGTCGTCATCACCGCATTGATCACGCTGTGTTACTACCACGGCTGGTTCTGGGCGGCATTCGGATTGACGCTGGCGCTAGGCGCGCAGGCGGCCATTTATTCGCCGGCCAAATACGGTTATTTAAAACCGCTGGTCGGCAAGGAGCGTTTGGCCGAGGGCAATGGCGCGGTGCAGGCGGTGACAATCGTGGCGATTCTCGCCGGCACTTTCGTCTATTCAATATTGTTCGAACGCCGCTTCGATTTGTTCGGCGGCTTCAACGAAGAAAATATTTTGCGCGCAATCGCGCCGCTCGGTTGGCTGCTGGTGGCGAATAGCGCGGCGGAATTGTATTTCACGTATCAATTACCGCAATTGGAGAGTGGCGATCCGGCGCTGCGCTTTGTCGCTGCCGATTATCTGCGCGGCCGCGCGCTGCGTGAAAATTTATCGCCGCTGCGGCAGCGCGCGGTCATTCGTTTGTCGATTATCGGTCTCGCGGTATTTTGGGCCGTCAGTCAAGTGATGCTGGCAGCATTCCCCGCATTTGCCAAAGACACACTGGCGATTCATAACACCGTGCTGCTGCAGGGCATGCTCGCGACCACCGGTATCGGCATCATTGTCGGCTCGATGCTGGCCGGACGCTGGTCCAAGCAGCATATCGAAACCGGCTTGATTCCAGTCGGCGCGCTCGGTATCGCGCTGGGACTGTTATGGCTGCCCGGTCTGCATTCGGTCACCGCGCATTGCGTGAATTTTTTATTTATCGGCGTGATGGGTGGCTTTTTCATCGTGCCGCTGAATGCGCTGATTCAATTTCATGCCGGCGAGCATGAAATGGGCAAAGTGCTGTCGGCGAACAATCTCGTGCAGAACATCGCGATGCTGGCGTTTTTGATTATCACTGCAACCGCGGCGGTGATGGGCGCCAGTACCACTCTGTTGTTATTTATGATCGCGCTGGTGGCGTTGTTCGGCACCGGTTACACCGTCGTTAAATTGCCGCAATCGTTTGTCCGTTTCATCGTCGCCTATTTGCTGACGCGGCGTTATCGCGTGCGCGTGCAAGGTTTTAAAAATATTCCCGAGCGCGGCGGCGTGCTGTTGCTCGGCAATCACATCAGTTGGATCGATTGGGCGATCATTCAAATCGCCAGCCCGCGGCCGCTTCGCTTCGTGATGCTGAAAAGTATTTACGAGCGCTGGTATCTGCGCGGTTTTTTCAAATTGTTTGGCGTCATTCCGATCAGTCAGGGCGCCGGCGCGCAGAGTTCGCTCGAACAGATCGCGCAATTGCTCGAGAGCGGCGAAGCCGTGTGTTTGTTTCCGGAAGGCACGATCAGCCGCACCGGGCATCTCGCCGAATTTCGTCCCGGTTTTGAGCGTGCATGCGCGCTGATCGCCGACAAAGAAGGCGATGCGGTAACGATCGTGCCGTTTTATCTGCGCGGTCTGTGGGGCAGTCAATTTTCGCGTTCGAGCGCGCGCTTAAAACAAATGCGCAGCGGCGGCTTGCAACGCGATCTGATCGTTGCGTTCGGCCCGCCGATTGCAAAATCCACCAGCGTTGATGTGGTGAAGCGGCGCGTATTCGATTTATCGATTCAATCGTGGGAGCAATACGTTGCCGATTTACCGCCGCTGCCGCACACCTGGCTGGCGGCGGCCAAACGCAGCGGCGGCAATCTCGCGGTGGCCGATACGTTGGCGCCGCCGCTGTCGGGCACGCAAAGTATCGCCGCGGTATCGGCGTTCGCGCGCCGCATCAAACGCGCGAGCGCGGAGCAAAATATCGGTTTGTTGCTGCCGACCAGCAGTGCCGGTGCAATCGCGAATATGGCGGCGTTATGCGCCGGAAAAACCGTGATCAATCTGAATTACAGCGCGAGCGCCGATGCGCTGGCGCACGCGATTGCGCAAGCCGACATTAAAACTGTTTACACATCGCGGCGCTTTCTCGAAAAACTGACGCAGCGCGGCTCGGCGGCGCCGCTTGTTTTGTGTCCGCCAAATGATCAGGCGCAATGTCGCTTGATTTATCTGGAAGATGTGAAAGCAACGATCGGCAAAGCCGAAATGGCGCTGCGCTGGCTTGCCGCGCAATTGTTGCCGGCAATGCTGTTGAAAAAATTATTTTTAACCGCGGTTGTGGCCGACAGCACCGCGGCGATTTTATTTTCAAGCGGCAGCGAAGGGTTGCCGAAAGGTGTGATGCTCACGCATCGCAATATTCTCGCCAATGTGCGCCAAATCGCCGATGTGTTGAATCTTGAGGACCGCGATGTGGTGATGGCATCGCTGCCGTTGTTTCATGCCTTCGGGTTGACCGCAACCACATTCATGCCCTTGCTCGAAGGCGTGCCGATGGTGTGCCACGCCGATCCCACCGATGCGCTTGGTGTCGCCAAAGCGATCGCCGAATATCGCGCCACCGTATTGTGCGGCACGGCCACTTTTTTACGTCTCTACACCAAACATCCGCGCGTGCATCCGCTGATGATGAGTTCGTTGCGCGTGGTGGTCGCGGGCGCGGAAAAGCTGACCGAAGATATTCGCACCGCGTTTAAATTGAAATTCAATAAAGATGTGTTCGAAGGTTATGGCGCCACCGAAACCACGCCGGTGGCGAGCGTGAATTTACCCGATCAACTCGATATCGATCACTGGCAGGTGCAGCGCGGCGGCAAACCCGGCACGGTCGGCATGCCGCTGCCGGGATCGAGCTGCAAAATTGTCGATCCGCAAACGCTGCAGGAATTGCCAACCGGCAGCGATGGTTTGATTTTAATCGGCGGCTGTCAGGTCATGCGCGGTTATTTGAACGATCCCGAGCGTACGCAAAACGCCATCGTCGAACTCGACGGTGTGCGCTGGTATAAAACCGGCGATAAAGGCCATCTCGATGCCGATGGTTTTCTCAGCGTTGTCGATCG
Source organism: Spongiibacteraceae bacterium (assembly GCA_036502545.1). GTDB lineage: Bacteria > Pseudomonadota > Gammaproteobacteria > Pseudomonadales > CAMLJR01 > CAMLJR01. The sequence goes on along the minus strand of DASXYH010000362.1, from coordinate 20,005 downwards.
CTATTCGCGCTTTGCAAAAATCGGCGGCGAGATGATCAGTCTCGCCGCAGTCGAAGAAAAGTTGCGCGGTGTGTTGGCGCAACCCGAATTGGAATTGGTGGCGGTCAATCTGCCCGATGAAAAAAAAGGCGAAAAAATTGTTGCATTGATTGTGACGACGCTCGACGGCAACGATGTGCATCGGCAACTGCTGGCGGCGCAAATCAATCCGCTGATGATTCCGGCGGAAATTTATCTGGTGCAGGAGGTGCCGAAATTAGGCAGCGGCAAAACCGATTTTGCCGCCGCAAAAAAAATGGCATTGGCGTTGGTTTGAAAATTATTTAAGCCGTTTTCTCGCTCGATTATGCTGCCGTTTGCGACGCCAGCGTCACGCGATTGCGGCCGCTACCCTTGGCGTTGTAAAGCGCCGCATCCGCTAACTGCACCAGTTCGCGCGAACTCTGCATGGCGTCGGGCACAATGGCGGCCACGCCGACACTCACGGTGAGCCAGTGGCCGATCGAAGAATGTTCGTGCGGAATTGCCGCCGCGGCCAATTCCTGGCGCAAGCGCTCGGCAATTTTCTCCGCGCTGCGCTCCGCGGTTTCCGGCAATAAAATCGCGAACTCCTCGCCGCCGTAACGCGCCGCCACATCGGACTGACGCACGACCACGTGGCGAATAATCGCAGCGAGTTGCTTCAACGCTTCATCGCCCTGCTGATGACCGTAGTGATCGTTGTAATTTTTGAAATAATCGACATCGAGCATGATCAGCGCCAGCGGTGCATGGCCGCGTTGCGCGTGCGCCCAGTTATCGGTGAGCGCTTGATCGAAACGGCGGCGATTCGCAAGACCCGTTAAGCCGTCCTGAAACGACAGCGCTTGCATTTCCGTGGTCTGCGCCTGCAATTGTTGTTGCTGCACGTGAACATGTTGAACCAGGGCATCGATATCGCGACTCAATTCGCCCAGTTCGGTGCGCAGTTTGCTATCGAGCCGTTGGGTATAATCGCCGCTCTCGCGTACGCGCCGTAAATAATTGCCGATGCCGAGCATCGGCAGTATCAGCGCGCGCTGAAATAAGATCAGCATGATGGTTGCGCCGATCAAATTGGTCACGAATGATACGGCCAGCGGCAGCGCCCATAAATCGACATCGTAACTGCGCTGCGGCAGCGTCAAAATTAACTTCAGTACCGGAAGTCCGTTGTTGTCGCGCAACAACCAAGACAATTGATTGTTGTCGCCGCGATACACATCGCTTACCGCAATTATCGGTGCGTTCGTTTCCGCTGGCGCAACCGGCGCGAAAGCGAGATGAACCTGCGCGTTTTCTTCGATCTCGGTTAACAATTCATTGTCGAAATAGGTAGCGAATAATAAATTGCCGCGCGCATTGCTGCCGGCGTCGCTGCGCATGACGCCGGCCACGGCAAACATCAGCGGACCGTTGGCCGCTTTAATGAACCCGCTGTCAAAAATCGGTGCATGCGGCTGCACCTTGCGCAAATCGATTAAGTGGGGGGACAGATCGAGCAAGGGTAACGGCGCGTCGATAAATGTCGATTGCTTATCGTCGACTATGCGTTGTTCGAGAATGCGATTTTTTTCATCGAACAGCGCAACGATATCGATTTTAAAATTGAGCAGCGTATCGAGCGGAAAACTGCTGTCAAAAAAATACGCGTTGGGTTTGGCGATGAAGTCGTACATGCCGTCCCAAACGGCATTTTTATAAGCGAGCGTAACCAATTGCAATTTTTTGCCGTCGATGGCGAGCAAAACCCGGCGCAAATCCTTGTGGTCGCTGCGCGCTTCCAGCTCGCGCAGCTTCGGCAGCACCAACCAATGACGAGTGGCGATAGCCGCAGCCAGACTCAACGTCAACAATCCGCAGGCGAGCGCAAGAACTAACGGGATCAGACGCAGCGCCAGCGGATTGCGAAGTTGCGGCAAGATAAATTATTCCAATATGGAAGTAATCGCCTGCTCAATCTTTACCGGTTTGGTAATCGGTGCAAAACGATCGACAACTTCGCCGTTGCGATTGATCAGAAATTTGGTGAAATTCCATTTGATCTTCTCGCTGCCAAAAATCCCCGGCGCGGCTTGTTTCAGATGCTTGTATAGCGGATGCGTAGTAGGTCCGTTGACGTCGATTTTCGCGAACATCGGAAAATTCACGCCGTAATTAACCTGACAGAATTGTTCGATTTCGGTGTTGCTGCCGGGATCTTGATGGCCGAATTGATTGCAGGGAAAACCGAGAATCGAAAAACCGCGTTCGCGGTATTTTTCGTACAGTTTTTCCAGGCCTTCGAATTGCGGCGTCATGCCGCATTTGCTGGCGGTGTTGACGATCAACAATACCTGCTTGCGGTAATCGCCGAGTGAAACGGTTTGGCCCTTAATGGTGACAGCTTCAAAATTATAAATAGGAGTCATCGCAATGCGTTCTCAGAATGTGGAGGGACGGCGAGCCTGACCGGGCGCATGTTAACCCATCGCGGCTACCGCGAGGTAGCCATTACGTCGCCGAGAAAATATTGGATCAGTTCGATAAAATTGCAACGAGGCGCTGGCTTGCGAGCTAATAGCGCGATCAGCGATCGAGGCGTTGCAACGAAGTGTCGCTCCATTGGAATTGAAAGCGAAAAGCATCCGCTGCAAAACAATGGGACGCAGCAATGGGCGCTGTCGCGACAACAAACACATCGTTGGGCTGCACGCTGATGGCGGATTCGAGCGGCAATGCCGCCCTTCTCGCCATCTCGAGCGGCAGCAGCCATTGCGTTGCGGGCGCGGCCAGGCTGCATATATTCAGTTCCGGTTTACTGCGAATACCGTTGTGCAAAATCGTCGTACGAGCGAATAGCCATTCGCGCTCATCCCAATCGATTAATGCCAATCCATTCGGCGCCCGCTCCGATAAAACCGCCATCGCGGCGCGTCCCGATTCGCGATCGTCCGTTAAAGGAAGCAGGCCGCGATTATAAAAAATGATGATTACTGCGTAGACGGCCAGCCAGCGCAGTGCGGGCGATTGGCGCCGCAACAATATGAAAATTATCATTGCAGCGAGCGCGGCCGCGAGTAAAACATAGGCCGTATTCGGCGGCCAATCGGCCAACGGCGATTGCGGCAGCGCGTTGCGTAAACGAATGATGCCAGCGCCGGCAATTGACACTATCAGCAGACAACTGGCGCCTACCGTTACACGCTGCAGCCAGCGTTGTCGCAATAGCAATAAAACCGCGGGCGCGGCGGCGATCGCAACCGCCGGCAGTGCGGGCAGCATGTACAACTCGCGTTTGCCGGATGACAGTGAAAAAAATAATAGAACCAGCGCGGCCCAGCCGAGCAACAAAACGTAACGTGGATCGAGGCGGCGCAAGCGGCGCCACCATAGCGGTGCGATCCAGGGCAGCAAAATACTCAGCGGTGCCCAATATTTGGGGATTTCTTGCAGAAAAAACCACACCGGCTCGCGGTGCTGCCAGGCTTTCGTGTAACGATTGGCGGTTTGATGAAACAGAATTTCATTCAGATAATTTTTGATTTCCGGATCGCTGTGCGCCAACGCCACAAGTGGCAGCAACCAGCACAGCAGCAAACCTAACAATAGCGCGATTCCGCTTAACCATTGCCGCGTTGAAAGCGCGGATGGGAGCGCCGCGCGCTTTCGCAATACCGCGTACGGAATAAAAATCAACAACGGTAAAAAGCCGACGCCCTTGCTGAGAATGCCGATCGCGATCGCGACAAAGCCGCCGTAAAACCACACGATATCGCGCCCCGACAATAAATGGCGCACGAAGCCGTACAGTCCGAGCGTTGTCCACAACAGCAGAAAGCCATCAATGTGCGCATAAGTTGCCAATCGCCAAAATTGATAGCAGGCGAGCAGCAATATCGCCGCGCATAAACCGGTACGGCGATTCCACAGACGCGCCGCCAAATCGTAAACCAATAACAGCGTGGCGATGCCGGAGAGCATCGCCGGCAACAGAAAACTCCAGCGTACCGAACCGGTCAATTTGAATAGCGCGCCGAGCGCCCAGAAAAAAATCGGCGGTTTATCGGCGTAAATTTCGCCGGCGCGATGCGGTACCCACCATTGCCCGCTCTGCAGCATTTCCAGGGCGACGCCGACAAAGCGCACTTCATCAATATGCCACGGATAGCGTTGGCCGAGCGCGGAACCGAAAATCAACGCGGCGAGCGCAACGATGGTCCAGCGCGGATGGCGCAGTGCCCATCGCCTCATGACATGGGCTCTTGATTGGCTCGATGCAGTTTATTTTCGAGATGCAGGTTGTATAGCGCTACGGTGAATGGAAACAAATTCGATAGAATGCCGACCGAATCGTTTTTTCCGAAAACAAAATAGGCAAGCAATAACAGGCTGCCGGAAATGCTCATGTACCAAAACAGACGCGGCACCACCGATTTGCCGCGTTTGCGCGATGCCAGCATCTGCACGAACCAGCGTCCCGCGAATAGTGCAACGCCGAGATAGCCGATTAATTTCCACGGCGTAATGGTGACGCCGAAAGCTTGCAACAGAATTGCGTTCATTCTTTTTTTGTCACTCGATAGTGGGGGCTGTCGCGGGCAGACGATTGCGTTTCATCAACCACATCACGCCGAGCAAATCCCAAATACCGACCCACAGGCGATCGAGCGTGCCGTATTTCGATTTCCCTTCGGTGCGATGGCGATGATTGACGCCTACGAGTTGCACAGTGCCGCCGTGGCGCCGCACCAGCGCCGGCAGATAGCGATGCATATGATTGAAATACGGCAGCGCTAAAAATATATCGCGGCGAATTAATTTCAAGCCGCAGCCGGTGTCGGGAGTGCCGTCGCGCAACAGACTGGCGCGAACATTATTGGCGATGCGCGATGAAATGCGTTTGGTCCAGCTATCGCGCCGCTTGGTGCGCTGACCTGCGATTAGCGCGACATTTTCCGCGCTGGCGGCGCACTGCAATAATTTCGGAATATCGGCAGGATCGTTTTGGCCGTCGCCGTCGAGTGTTGCGATCCATGCGAATTTTGCCTGTCTGACGCCCATTAAAATCGATGTGCTTTGACCGAGATTATATGGATTTTTAACGATCACCAGCGGTAGCGGAGAAGACGCGCCGATTTGTTCGCGCTTGATGTCACGCAAAACCGCGAGCGTGTTGTCGCTACTGCCATCGTCGACCACGATCACTTCATAATGCATGTAGGCATTAAGCGCAGTATGAATCTCCGCGAGTAGCTGGCGAATATTCGCCGCTTCATCCTTGACCGGGATTACCACGGAGAATTGCACGTCGGCCATGCGTGTCTCGCTCTGCGTTGAACAGGAGAATTACGAAAGCGCGCTGCGCTCGGTGGCGTGCATACTAAGCGATCGGAGGCGGAAAATTAACTGGCAGTGCGAAAAAAACGGCGCTGCCATGAGGATTTACAAGGGGCGGATTTGCCAAGGCGAGGGTGACGCGCGATCAGGCAAATTGCAGCGTGAGATAGTGCAGGCGTTTGCGCTGTAATTTCAGCGCATATTCCAGTTCCTGCAGGCGCGAGCTGATCGTGGTCTGACGCCATTTCTGATGCAATTCCGCGGTTTTTTCGGCGAATTGCAATCGCTTTTGTTCGTACCACTGCTGCCGCAATGTATTCCATTCGTGCAGGCTTTCGAGAAAATTCTGATATTCGCGTTCGAGATGTTCGCGCCAGATATCGGCGTTGCTCGCGGCGGCAAGATGATGCTGCGCGCGCTTGAATTGCATATCGAGCAGCGCTTTTTGTATTTTGAAATCCGGCACGCGATTCAAATCGCTGGCAAGACCAAACCAGCGCGCCACATTGATCAGCCATTTGGTCGGATCGAACTGCCACCAGCGCATGCCGTTGCGATAATCGTTCTGAAATAAATGGTGAAAATTGTGATAACCCTCGCCGTAGGTAACGAGCGCCAGCCAAAAATTATCGCGCGCGCTGTTGTCGTCGGTGTAGGGCTGTTTGCCCCAGTAGTGCGCCAGCGAATTGATAAAAAATGTCACGTGATGATTGACGACCAGGCGCAAAAATCCGGTCAGCAATAAATAACCCCAGACATCGCCGGCGATGGCACCGAGCAACAGCGGTGGCGCCAGATTCGTTGCGACGGAGAGCGGCGCGTAATATTTATGTTGAAACGCGATGATCGGATCGCGCTGCAAATCCGGCACATTGCTGAAATCCTCTTTGCCGGTTGGGTAATCGCGCAGCATCCAACCGATATGCGAAAACCACAAACCGCGTTGCGCCGAATACGGATCGAGTTGATTGTCGTCGACATGGCGATGATGGCGGCGATGGCCCGATGTCCATACCAGGATGCTGTTTTGGGTGGCGGCGGCGCCAAACAGTGCAAAAAACCACTTCAGCAGTGGGTGCGCCTTGTAGGTGTTATGCGCGAACAATCGATGATAGCCCGCCGTAATCGAAATACCATTGCAGCCGAGAAATAACGTGAAAGCCAGCCAGTTGACCCAACTGTAGCCGTGGGTGAGTCCGTACCATGGTACCAGCGTTATCGCGACGATAAAGCTGCCGATCAGCACAGTTGCGGGGAGCCACATGATGGGCGGTTTCGGGGGGGTCGACATACGCAGAAATTCTCGCTGTAAGGACGTATTACGCATCGAAAATGAGCTTTTTGATGGTAGCCCAATTTATACGGGCAGCCTAGTTCGGAAATGTACGCACAGGCCGATTAATTGGAAGCCAACCTATATGGGGATTAAATATGGACGTACAACTGGCCGGCTTCCACTGTTAAGACTATCGCTTCAAGATACTGGCCGTAGCAGGGGCCAGCCAGGCATTCGCCGGTTTCCGGGGCAAACAGCGCGCCGTGCGTGGCGCATTGGATCAACGTCCCATCCATATCCATGAATTGATCTTCTCGCCAGTTGAGCTCGACGCCCAGATGCGGACAGCTGTTACGGTACACGTAGAATTGTCCGTCGCGCTTAAGCGCAAAGATGCTGTGATCGGTGATCGTGAATCCTTTCGCCGTTCCGTCTTCGATGTCGTCCACTGTGCACACGGCGATTTTTTCAGTCATTGCCGGGGTATCTCACTGTGGCGGATTTGGGAGATCAAGGTCGAGGGCATGGCGAATCGAGCCGGCATTCATTTCGACGCAGGCGCGGCCGGCAGCGATGGCTTCGGCAGCGCGGTGGTATTCGAGCAAGCCGATATGGGCGACGTGCGGCAACAGCATGATGTCGGGCGGCTCACCGGCAAGCCGGCTGCGCGTGATGCGATCCTGCATGATGGTGATCGCACCCTGCATAACCTCTAGCGTGCCTGGTCGACCCTGGCGGTCCGACCAAAACTGACGTATTGGACTGGTCGCGCCGCGCAGTGCATTACCCAGTCGGCCCAGCAAGCCGAAGTTTTCGCTTTCCTCGGCGTCATCGACAGTACTCTCGTCGTCTTCGACGTTCAATTGCATTTGCACTGTCGCGCGCCGCATTAAGGTGCTGGGATTGACGGCGATCACCAAATCGGCACCGAGCGCGCGGCATACCGATACCGGCACGGGGTTGACCAATGCGCCATCGACCAGCCAGCGCCCGCGTGCCGAGATGGGTGTCAGCATGCCGGGAATCGCAATGGAGGCGCGCACCGCGTCCCATAGCGGACCTTCCTGGAGCCAGATTTCGCGGCCTTCATAAAGATCGGTGGCAATCGCAGCGAACGGTTTTTCGAGCTCTTTGATTTCGGGATTGCCGTAATTCTCGGCGAGATAAGCGATTAGCGCGACCGCTTCGGCCATGCCGCCCTGCGCCAACAGACGAAAGCCCATGTAGCGCAGCACATCGCGCGTGTTGAGCGCGCTCACCCATTCGCCAAAGTCTTGCAGCCTGCCCGTTACATAGCTGGCGCCGACCAACGCGCCTATCGAGCAGCCGCAAACGACGTGAGGCTTGATGCCCATATCGTGCAATGCTTGCAGTACGCCAATATGCGCGATGCCGCGCGCCGAGCCAGCACCCAGCGCAATGCCGATCGTTTTGCCGTCGAGAATGGAAGGGGAGGCGCGCATTGGTAATCTCTTTTGCCGCAGTGCGACCTTCTTGCTCAGTACGTTTGCTGCAGTATGACTTTTACAACGAGCGGCCGCCCGCGCGCAATCCTAAAAAGGAAATTGGATCGATTTTAAGAATTGTCGTTAGTATTATCGCTGCCGGTTGTGGCGCCAATAGTGGCATCATTGCCGATGGTCGCCAGGCCGCGCTCAGCTTCTATGACCAGGCGTTTTTTTTCGAGTTCGTCAAGCTGTGTCCAATGCACGTTTAATAATGCACCTTGCAAGGCATATAGCAGCACTTTGGAAACTTTGATGCCGCGTTCGCGAATGCGATTGTAAGCCTGCACCGAGCCGACGCGTTCAAGCTCTGCGCGATTGTGAATGCCGACAGCGAGCAACCAGTTGACAGAGGTATTGCCCAAATTCTTCAATGCCATCAAATCATTTTGCATGGTCATGCTTCAATGCAGCTCGATAGGATTTCGATTTTTATAATTAACTGGTATGTTTATACCAATTAAAGGCATTGGTAACAATGGGCTATCTGAAAACTTACGCTGTAATGCAATCGATTTGCACAAGAATAGACGGCAATGAATAGTATTCCATTGTTGACGGTCGAAATATTGACTGGGCGCGACGATAATTTTATCGAGCACGCCCGGCTTGAGCGCCCGGTACATCGCGATATCGTTGAGCCGTGGCAGGCATTGCGCGCCGATGCGGCGACTGCCGGTTTCGATCTGATCATCGCCAGCGGTTATCGCAACTATCAACGGCAATTGGAAATATGGAACGCGAAAGCCAATGGCGCGCGCGCGGTGTTGGATGACAGCGGTGTCGCGATCGATATCAACACCTTGAGCGAGTGCGCGCGCGCCTGGGCCATTTTGCGGTGGTCGGCGCTGCCTGGAGCGTCGCGCCATCATTGGGGAACGGATATCGACGTTTTCGATAGAGCTGCAGTGCCGAATGATTATGTACTGCAATTGAGCGCGGCAGAAGCGGCCGAGAGCGGACCTTTTGGGCCGCTACATCGCTGGCTCGACGAACGCATGGCCAGCGATTGTGCCCATGGTTTTTTTCGCCCGTATCAATTCGATCGCGGCGGCGTTGCGCCCGAGCGCTGGCATTTGAGCTACGCGCCGCTGGCGGCGCGCTATCAGCGCTTTCTAAAAATCGAAACGCTGTGGGCGGCGGTCGATGCACCGGCGTTGGCGCTGCGCGCAACTATCGCCGACAATTGGGAAACTATTTTTCAGCGTTTCGTTTGGGTCGAACCGCAATTATATCCGCCGGCTTGGCGCGAACGTCTGTCTGGAATGGCCGATTGATGATGAGCAATGAAATCGAGCGCGATTCGGTTTGGTTATGGCAGCAAATTCGACGCGAAGGCGCAGACTTTGTTAAAAGCGAACCCATGCTCGCGAGTTTTTATTATGTCAGTCTGCTGAATCACGCGACGCTGGCATCGGCGCTGGCGTTTTTACTTGCCAACAAATTGGGGAACACCGATGTGCCGCCGATGTTGCTGCGGCAAGTTTGCGAAGAAGCCTATACGGCATTACCGCAGATAATTGAAGCGGCCGCCGCGGATAGTCTGGCGCATTACGATCGCGATCCCGCCTGCAAGCATTACGCAATGCCGCTGCTGCATTTCAAAGGTTTTCACGCATTGCAGGCGTATCGCATTGCGCATTGGCTGTGGCAGCAACAGCGTCGCGCGCTAGCGTTGTTTTTGCAAAATCGCATCGCGAGCGTATTCGATATCGATATTCATCCCGCCGCGAGCATCGGTACCGGCCTGATGCTCGATCATGGCACCGGTGTCGTCATCGGCGAGACAGCCATTTTAGGAAATAATATTTCAATGCTGCACTCGGTCACGCTGGGCGGTTGCGGTACCGATCCGGCGCGTCGCCACCCGCAGGTCGGCGACGGTGTATTGATCGCGAGCGGTGCAAAATTGCTCGGTCCGATCGCGGTCGGGCGCGGCGCGAAAATTGCGGCAGGCAGCGTTGTGCTCGACGATGTTCCTGAATTCACCACTGTGGCGGGAGTTCCTGCGCGGGTTGTCGGTGCGCAGCATTTACATGCATCCGCACTTGATATGGATCAACAATTCAACGGCAGCTGAGTTGATGACGGCTAAATTGATGCTGCGCGAAAGTTGTACTGTCCAATGTTTATCCGTTACATTTAGCGCGAGCGCGCAGCGGCCACCGTCTATTTTAAAAATTATGAGTGGCTCGATGTACCCCGGCGCGATCTTCTGTACTGCGCGGCTTCACGGAATGACCGTCGCAGGCACATCGATCCACGGATGAAGCCTGTCAGATTGAACTGGGGACGGGCAATGCAAGTGTCCGGAGTGAAACGTGAGCGTCAAACTTTTAGATAACGAAGCCTTCTACGGTTATCGCGTGCGGCGAACTGTGAATGGCAAGTTGTATCAGGAATATTTTTCATTGAAACAAGGCGGCGATCGCTTACTGGGGCGCGGTAAAAAACTCATTGAGCAGGCAGCCTTGCAACGCGATGCAGAGTTGGCGCAGTTGCAGAGCAAAATACGCGAGCGGTTGAAGGGCGATCGCTGTTTTAATAGCGACGGTTCGGTGCGCGGTATCAGTTACCTGATGAAAACGGAAAAAAGTGGCGCCGTTACGCCGATTTTCCAATTAGGCATCGCTTCAGAGCTAGAGCAGAAAATCGTGTGCACGAGTTTTTCGTTGAATGCGCACGGCAGCGAAGAGGCTTGGCGTAAGGCGATCGATACTTACGCCAAGCACAAAGTCATTCGCAAGAACACCAAGCTGTATAAACAACTGCTCGCGGCCAAGCCAGCGAAAAAATAATCAGGCCAGCGAAGAAATAATTGCGGTATTGCGCGGGCTCAATTATCGCTGCATCCTTTTTACTGAAGTGTGCAGCGATAATACTTGTCGCCTATTTTTTATAGGCGGCCGCGGCTTTGGTAATCGCCGCGCGCGCGGCATCGGCATCCTGCCAATTGTCCACCTTCACCCACTTGCCCGGTTCCAGATCTTTATAATTCTCGAAGAAATGCTGAATTTGTTTGAGCAGCAATTCCGGCAGATCGGAATATTCCTTGATGTTTTTGTACAGCGCACTGAGCTTGTCATGGGGCACCGCGATCACTTTCGCGTCCTGGCCGGCTTCGTCGCTCATATTGAGAACGCCCACCGGGCGGGCACGAATCACCGCACCCGGTGCCACCGGATATGGCGTCACCACCAACACATCAAGCGGATCACCGTCGTCGCCTAACGTTTGCGGAATGAAACCGTAATTGGCCGGATAAAACATCGGCGTCGCCATGAACCGATCGACGAACAACGCGTCGGCGTCTTTGTCGATTTCGTATTTGATCGGCGTGCTGTTCGCCGGAATTTCGATGACGACATAAATATCGTTGGGAAGATCTTTGCCGGCGGGAATTTTGTCGAAGCTCATGATAGGTCTTTACCAAGGTAACGAAGGTTGGAGGCGAGCGATTATAGCGGCAGCCCGTCGGATTCCAAAACCGCCGCTGCGGTTTGTTTTGCGGCAGCGGCTCGACTGTGCGCCGAATCGACAGCCGGATTGCTTATGCTAGGCTTCTAAAACCCAAAATAAGCGAAGGAAATCTCTGTGTCGTCGCAGAATAATCGCAGATACCCACGCACACGGCTGCGTGCGCAAGTGAAGTTGAAACATCCAAAAGCAGGAGAGCAGCATGCACACACGCGCGATATTTCCGAAGGCGGCGCGTTTGTATTGAACGAAGGCATCACGATGCCTGCGATTGGTGAAGTTATCGAAGTACAGGTGCAAGGCATGCCCGGCGAGGCGGCGCCAATTGTGCGAATGGAGGTGGTGCGCATCGACAGCGATGGTATCGGTCTGAAATTTTTAAAAGATGGCGATTGAAAACGGCGATTATAAATAAGAAAGCCTGGGCTCACGACCTACACCAGTCCAGCAAAGCACGCCTTAACACGGCGACGATGCTAATATCTGCCGCCTGACCTCACAGGCGGATCGGCATGCACGTTCACATTCTCGGCATCTGCGGCACTTTTATGGGCAGCCTTGCCATTTTGGCGCGCCAGCTCGGCCACACGGTGACCGGCTCCGACACCGGCGTCTATCCGCCGATGAGCACGCAGCTCGAATCGCAGGGCATTCGGCTGCAGGAAGGCTACGATCCCGCGCAACTGCATCCGCAGCCCGATCTCGTCATTATCGGCAACGCTTTATCGCGCGGAAATCCCGCGGTCGAATACGTGCTCGATCGCAATATTTTATATACTTCCGGACCGCAATGGTTGAACGATCAAATACTGCAACAGCGCTGGGTATTGGCCTGCGCCGGCACGCACGGTAAAACCACCACCAGCAGTTTGCTGACGTGGCTGCTCGAAGCGAACGGTTTTAATCCCAGTTATTTGATCGGCGGCGTGCCGGAAAATTTCGATGTATCGGCGCGCCTCACTGACAGCAATTTTTTCGTGATCGAAGCGGATGAATACGATAGCGCCTTTTTCGATAAGCGTTCGAAGTTCGTGCACTACCGACCGCGCACCGCGATATTGAATAATCTCGAATACGACCACGCCGATATATTTCCCGATCTCGCCGCCATTCAGCGCCAATTTCATCATCTGGTGCGCACGATTCCGGCGACCGGTAAAATTATTTTTCCCGCAGCGGAGCCGGCGTTGCAGGAAGTGATGGCGATGGGTTACTGGTCCGAGCGCGAAACCACCGGCGTTGCAGCGGGTATCGATTGGCAGGCGCAATTGCGCGCCGACGACGGCAGCAGTTTCGACGTGTTGCAGCGCGGTGAGTTGTGCGGGCGCGTCGAGTGGAAACACACCGGCTTGCACAATGTGCAGAATGCGCTGAGCGCGATCGCGGCCGCGCATCATGTCGGCGTGCGCGTAGCGGACGCGATCGCTGCCTGTGCCGATTTCGCGGGTGTCAAACGGCGCATGGAATTGCTCGCGGATATCGGCGGTATCCATGTATACGACGATTTTGCGCATCATCCGACCGCGATCGCGACGACACTGGCAGGTTTGCGCGCGCGCATCGGCGGCGCATCGATTATCGCCGTTATCGAGCCGCGCTCGAACACGATGCGGCTCGGCGTGCATTTGCAACGGCTCGCGCCGTCGACGCAGGCAGCTGATCGGGTGATTTGGTACCAGCCGCCGGGGCTCGATTGGTCGCTCGGCGAAGTGATTGCGGCCAGCGCGCAATCTGCACAGCTGTACGACGATATCGATCGCATCGTTGCCGATCTAACACAACAACTTAAGCGCGGCGACCATATTGTATTTATGAGCAATGGCGGCTTCGGCGGCATTCATCAGAAACTGGTGCGCAGTCTGCAGCAGCGTTATCACCAGCAGCAATAAAACGGCGAATCGAGATGGAATTTGCGCGCACAGTTACTTTGGCAATCACTGGCGCTTCGGGCGCGCAGTACGGTTTGCGCCTGCTCGAATGTTTGTTGGCTACGCGTTGTCGTGTGTATTTATTGATTTCGAACGCGGCGCAAGTGGTGCTTGAAACCGAGACTGACATGCGCCTGCCCGCATTCCCGCAGTGGGAACAATACTTCAGCGAGCATTTTCGCGCCGCGCCGCAACAGCTGCGAATTTTTGCGCGCGACGATTGGATGGCGCCGGTGGCGTCAGGATCGAGCGCGCCGGCGAGCATGGTGATCTGCCCGTGCAGCACCGGCACGCTGTCCGCGATTGCAACCGGCGCCAGCAATAATCTGATCGAACGCGCCGCCGATGTCGCGCTCAAAGAAAGACGGCAATTGATTCTGGTGCCGCGCGAAACGCCGTATTCGCAAATTCATCTGGAAAATATGCTGACGCTGACGCGCATCGGTGCGACTGTGCTGCCGGCGAGCCCGGGGTTTTATCAGCGCCCGACGCAAATCGAGCAACTGATCGATTTCATCGTCGCGCGCATACTGGATCAGCTCGGTATTACGCATGAATTGATGGCGCGCTGGGGTGAATCCAATGCACGGATCATTGAGGAGTAAGATATGACGAATGACGCCGAATTTCTTCCTGCCATAGGCCAGAGCAAAGAAGAGCGCACCTGGGCAACGCTGTCTCACCTCAGTATCGTGGCGCAAATATTTTTGCCGATTCTCGTATTTGCTCCGCTGGTGATTTTAATGATCAAAGGCAATCAAATGCCTTTTGTGAAAATGCAAAGTAAAGAGGTCCTCAATTTTCAAATCACGTTGCTGCTCGCCGGTGTTGCGGGTTGTCTGCTGATTGTTGTCGGTATTGGAATTGTGCTGCTATTCGCGCTGTGGCTGTATTCAATAGTTGCCGGCATTATCGGCGCCGTGAAAGCGAATGAAGGTGTTGCATATCGCTATCCGATTAATCTGCGTTTAATTAGTTGATGGGTGCTGCAAACGTAACCGCGTCGAATTTTATGCCATGCCGTGCCGGTTGCGGCGCATGTTGTATTGCGTTGAGTATCAGCTCGGCCATTCCGGGCATGCCGAATGGCAAGCCCGCCGGTGTACGTTGCGTGCAGCTCGACAATACGCACCGCTGTCGTATCTTCGGTTCACCGGAGCGGCCGCTAGTATGTTCGGCGTTTCGGGCCGAACTCGAATTTTGCGGCACAACGCGCGACGAAGCGCTGTCGCGTATGCGCGATCTCGAATTAATTACGCGCGTGGGGGCGTGATGCCGGAACAGTTGCCGCTATTTCCGCTGCACTCGGTGCTGTTCCCACACGGACGCATGTCGCTGCGCGTATTCGAGCCGCGCTATCTGGATTTGGTGCGCGTCTGTTTCAAAAATAAAAATGAATTCGGTGTCGTTCTCATTCGCGATGGCAGCGAGGCGGCGATTGATGCCAAAAGCCCGATGCCGAAACTGGCGCAGATTGGTTGCCTCGCGCGTATTGTCGACTGGGGCGCGCCGTTTAATGGCAGCATCGGTATAACGGTGGAGGGAGGCGGAAAATTCCGTGTGCTGGCGACTCAGCAACAGCCGAATTACCTGATCGTTGCCGATATCGAACGGCTGCCGCCCGAGGTCGAACTGCCGCTGCCCGCCCGCGCCAGCGATCTGGTGGAATTGTTGCGCCAGCTGATCGCGCATCCGCTGGTGGCACGCCTCAATTTAGAGCCGCAGACCGCCGATGGAGGATGCATGGTCAATCAAATTGCCCAACTGCTGCCGATTCCCGAAGTGCATAAATTCGCCTTACTGGCCGAATCCAATCCCTCGCTGCGACTGGATCGCTTGTTGCTTATTCTCGATCAGATAACCGATTAGCCGAAGATAGCGGCGACAGCGAGCGCCTGCGCTGCTAACGTTAATGCCCAGCGGTAGAGTTTGCGCAAAAAGTCGCGCCATACGCCATAACAGGAACGCAAATGACACCGGCATTGCTCGATATCGAAGCGTCTGGACTGGGCCGCGGCAGTTATCCGATCGAAGTCGGCTACGTACTGCCCGATGGTCGCAGCTTTTGCTCGCTGATCCGTCCGCAGGAGGATTGGCAGCGCTGGGATTCCAGCGCCGAGCGCTTGCACGGCATATCGCGCGCGCAGCTGTTTCTGCGCGGTAACGATGTGGTGGCGGTGGCGGAAGCGTTGAATAGACAGCTCGGCGGCATGACGGTGTATTCGGACGCCTGGGGCAATGACCAGAGTTGGCTGGCGTTGCTGTTCGATCGCGCCGAACGCGCACAGGCGTTTCGGCTTGAGGCGTTGCATATATTGCTGAGCGAAACGCAGCTCAGCTTATGGACCGCGACCAAGCAATCGGTAGCGCGCGATATGGCGCTGGGACGTCATCGCGCCAGCAACGATGCTCGCATTCTGCAACAAACCTATTTGCGCACGTTGGTATTGGCCGGCGGTGGGCCTGTTATCCGCCGCGCTGTGCATTTCTAATACGGCCATTTCAACTTCAACTCACACTTCAATGCGAAGCCATGCATCGCAATGCCGATACGGTTAGCATGCGGCAAAATCCGTTCTACCGGGGGTGAACTTTGAGCAAAGTACTCGATGACGTAATCGCGGCCAATCGCCTGGAGCGGCTCGACGACAATCTGTTTCGCGGCTACGGCAATTGGGGCCCTGAGATTCGTCTGTACGGCGGCCAAGTGATGTCGCAGGCAATGAGCGCGGCACAGCAAACGGTGCAGGGCAATTTCGTGCTGCACTCGATGCACGCGTATTTCATGCGCCCGGGTGACCCCCAGCGCGCCGTCGTTTACGATGTCGAGCTGATCCGGGAAGGCAGGAGTTTTTTGACCCGACGCGTTACCGCGCGGCAACACGGCGCGGCGATTTTCAGCTGTCAGCTGTCGTATCAAAAACCCGAAGGCGGCTTCGATCATCAGGCGCCGATGCCGCAGGTTGTCGGCCCGGAAAATTTAAAAAGCGAATCGCAGTTACTGGCGGGCCTGTTATTCAAAAGCAAATTATCGCCGCCGGAGTCGCGCGCGCAAGAGGAGTGGCCGATCGATTACTGGCCGCTGCAGCCGGTGGATTTGCATAATCCGCAGCCGCATGCACCGCTCAGTCAGGTATGGCTGCGCGCCGCCGCGCCGCTGCCCGATGATCTAGCGCTGCATCAGCAGCTACTTGCGTTCGCATCGGATCATAATATTTTGATCACCGCGCTGCGTCCGCACGCGACGTCTTTCGTCACACCGGGTTTGCAGATTGCCACGATCGATCATGCGATGTGGTTTCACCGCCCGTTCCGCATCGACGATTGGATGTTATACGAAATCGAAAGCCCTTCGGCGTCGAATGCGCGCGGTTTCGCGGTGGGACGCATCTTTCAGCGCGATGGCACGCTGGTGGCGTCGGTCAGCCAGGAGGGATTGATTCGCAAATGGTCCGAATCGACGCCGCAGTGAGCGGATCGCAATCGGCGGCATGCGCGGGCGGCCTGCGGTATAATCGCCGGCATTGCTACTGAGTACCGTTCCATGGATATCCACGCCTATATGCAATCACTCGGTCGCGCCGCGCGGCAGGCGTCGCGCGTGTTGGCGCGCACCGAAACTGCCGCGAAAAATCGAGCCTTGCTAGCCACGGCCGAAGCCATTGTCGCGCAGCGCGAGGCAATCACTGCTGCAAATCGCAAAGACATGGAGCGCGGCGCAACCAGTGGTCTCGACAGCGCAATGCTCGATCGCCTAGAGCTGAAACCGAAGGGCATCGACGCGATGATCGAAGGCTTGCAGCAAGTGGCGGCGCTGCCCGATCCGATCGGCGCAATCACTGACCTCGTCTATCGCCCGAGTGGTATTCAGGTGGGGCGGATGCGCGTACCGCTCGGTGTTATCGGCATCATTTACGAATCGCGTCCCAACGTCACCGTCGATGCGGCGAGTCTGGGTTTGAAATCGGGCAACGCCACAATTTTGCGCGGCGGCTCGGAGGCGATCGAATCGAACCGCGCGATTGCACAATGCCTGCGCGCGGGATTGGCCGCGGCCGGCCTGCCTGAAACCGCCGTGCAAGTCGTCGAGACCACCGATCGCGCCGCCGTCGGCGAACTGATTGCGATGCCGGAATTTGTCGATGTCATCGTGCCGCGCGGCGGCAAGGGTTTGATCGAACGCATTGCCCGCGAAGCGCGCGTGCCGGTAATTAAACATCTCGATGGTATCTGCCATGTGTACATCGATGACAACGCCGATCTCGATAAAGCCTTTCGCATCGCGATGAATGCGAAGACGCAACGTTACGGCACCTGCAATACGATGGAAACGTTGTTGGTCGCGAAAACTATTGCCGCGAAGATTCTGCCGCGACTCGCCGAGGCGCTGTTTGAAAAAGGCGTTGAGCTGCGCGGCTGCGAACGCACGCGCGCATTGATCGCCGATACCCGTTCTCATGAAATAAAGGCGGCCACCGAAGAAGATTGGCGCACCGAATATCTGGCGCCGATTTTATCGATCCGTATCGTCGACGATCTCGATCAGGCGATTGACCATATCAACACCTATGGCTCGCAACATACCGATAGCATCGTCACTGAAAATTATTCGCACGGCCGCCGTTTCCTGCGTGAAGTCGATTCGAGCTCGGTGATGATTAACGCATCGACGCGGTTTGCCGATGGCTTCGAATACGGCCTCGGCGCCGAGGTCGGAATTTCCACCGATAAATTCCACGCGCGCGGTCCGGTCGGACTCGAAGGATTGACCTCGCAAAAATTCGTGGTGCTCGGCGACGGTCATGTACGTCAATAACATGCGCGCGACTTTTTCTGCTGAGCTCTCCAGCGTCGATGCCGAGCAGTTCGATGCGGCTGTCGATTATTTCGACGCTGAAGAAAATTTCAGTGCTGCCGAGAATCTCAGTGCTGAATAGCCTCGCCGTAATGGGCGGGACCTTCGACCCCATTCATATCGGTCATCTGCGTTCGGCGCTCGAAATGCGCGAGCTGCTCGGTTGCGAGCAACTGCGTTTTATTCCCTGTCTGCAATCGCCGCATCGCGCGACGCCAACGGTTAGCGGCGCGCTGCGTTTGCGTATGATCGAACTGGCGATCGTTGATGAGTCGGACTTTGCAGTCGATGCGCGTGAGCTTGACCGTTCCGGTCCCTCTTACACCATCGATACGCTCAGTGAACTGCGTGCCGAGTTGGGCGCACATTGCACGCTGTATTTAATTATTGGCATGGATGCATTCGCGGAACTCGATACCTGGCGGCGCTGGCGTGAATTGCTAGATTTTGCGCACATCGTGGTGATGCAGCGACCGCAAAGCGAAGTGCCGCGGCACGGCGCTGTCGCCCGCTTGTTGCAAGAGCACCAGCGCGATGTGAGCGAATTAAAAAAAACGGCGCACGGCGGTATCGCAGTCGTGACGTTAACGCCGCTGCCAATTTCAGCGACGGCGATTCGCACGTTGATAAGTGGCAAGCGTTCACCGCGTTATTTGCTACCCGACGCGGTATGGGCATTTATTCGCGAGCAGCATTTGTACGTTTAATTTGCTCGCTACTACGATTCATTACACAGGAGGCATTATTTTCAATATGACCGCTGACGAACTGAAACAAATTGTAATTGCCGCGCTCGAAGACCTGAAAGGGCATGAAATTGTGGCGCTCGATGTGCGCACGCTGACCAATGTCGCCGATTGCATGATTTTTTGCAGCGGCACCTCGAACCGGCACGTGAAATCGCTGGCCAATAATGCGGCGACTTCAGCAAAAAAACGCGGCGCGCATATTCTCGGTGTCGAAGGTGAAGACACCGGCGAGTGGGTACTGGTCGATTTCGGCGATGTGGTATTGCATGTCATGCTGCCGGAAACGCGCGCGTTTTACGATCTTGAGCGCATGTGGTCGCAACCGGCGATTGCTGCGCCCGCGCAAACAGAAAATGGACCTGCGCGCCACTGATATTGCGAAAAGGATTTATTGCACAAAAACTTTCGTGAAAGAAAAATTTTGTGAAAGAAACAAGCTCGTGAAAGAAAAAGGTTCGAGCGCCGTCAGCCAATGAATTTGGCGCTGACAGCTGCCCGCGCTAACCTACAACATTTTGCTTGAGCGGCTGCATGCCGATGCGTATCAATTTAATTGCCGTGGGTACGCGCATGCCGGATTGGGTCGAGGCCGGCATTGTCGAATACCGCAAGCGGCTGCCACCTGAGCTGCAGTTCGAAATTCGCGAAATCGCCTTAGCCAAACGCGGTAAAAATGCCGACATCGCGCGCGCGTTGCAGCAGGAAGGGGCAGCGATGCTGGCGGCGATCGCGGCGCGCGACGTCGTGATTGCGCTCGATGTACAAGGCAAAAGTTTTGCCACCGAACAATTGGCGGCGCGACTCGCGCAATGGCAATTAAATGGAGAAAATATCAGCGTACTGGTTGGCGGTCCCGATGGCCTCGCTGCCGAATGTCT
>DASXYH010000361.1:0-11118 GCA_036502545.1 Spongiibacteraceae bacterium | reverse complement strand
CTGTCCGCCCGATGCGCTCGGCACGCCCGATATTTTGTTGATGGTGTCGGAAGATGTACTGGTGTTCGACAATCTCGGCGGCACGCTGAAATTAATTACGCACGCCGATCCGGCGCAAATAAATGCATTGGCGCAGGCCGAACAGCGACTCGATCAACTGGAGCAACGTCTGCGTGCATCGACTCCTCAACTGCCATCATTGTTGCCGCAGCCGGGACAATTACAGGAAAGCGAATTCGAATCGCATTTCGGCGAGCAAAATTATTACGCAGCGGTCGAGCGTATCAAGGAATACACGCTCGCCGGCGATGTGATGCAGGTGGTGCCGTCGCAGCGTTTATCGATTCCGTTTCACGCCGAACCGCTGAATTTTTATCGCGCGCTGCGGCATTTGAATCCATCGCCGTATCTGTATTTTCTCGATCTCGATAATTTTCAAATTGTCGGTTCGAGTCCGGAAATTCTTGCGCGCTCCGAAAACGGCGAAATCACCGTGCGACCGATTGCCGGCACGCGCCGGCGCGGTCACACCGAAGCCGAAGACAAAGCGCTCGAAACCGAATTGCTCGCCGATCCGAAAGAAATCGCCGAACATTTGATGCTGATCGATTTAGGTCGCAACGATGTCGGTCGTGTCGCCGAGATCGGTTCGGTTGTCGTCACCGATCGGATGGCGGTCGAGCGCTACGCGTACGTGATGCATATTGTTTCGAACGTCATCGGTAAATTAAAAAAGAATTTATCGGCGATCGATGTGCTGCGGGCAACGTTGCCGGCCGGCACGTTATCCGGTGCGCCGAAAGTGCGCGCGATGGAAATCATCGACGAACTCGAACCGGTGAAACGCGGTATTTACGGCGGCGCGATCGGCTATTTGGGATGGCACGGCAACATGGACACTGCGATTGCGATTCGCACCGCGGTAATAAAAGATGGTCGCTTATATGCGCAAGCGGGCGGCGGCGTGGTGGCGGATTCGGTGCCGCGTCTGGAGTGGAAGGAAACCATGAACAAGGCGCGCGCGATTTTTCGCGCGGCGTCGATGGTGCAATCCACAAAACCAGACGAAGCATAAGGAGTACAATCATGTTGCTGATGATCGACAACTACGATTCATTTACCTACAACATCGTGCAGTATTTTGGTGAGCTGATGGGCGGCGAATTGAACGCCGACGTCAACGTGGTGCGCAACGATGAAATCAGCGTCGATGATATTGCGAAATTAAATCCCGAAAAAATTGTCATTTCGCCGGGCCCATGCACGCCGAAAGAAGCGGGTATTTCGATGGAGACGATCGAGCGCTACGCGGGGAAAATTCCGATACTCGGTATCTGTCTCGGCCATCAAAGTATCGGCGCTGTATTCGGCGGCGATGTCGTGCGCGCGCGCCAGGTCATGCACGGCAAAGTATCGAAAATTTATCACAACGGCACCGGCGTTTTTCGCGGTTTACCGAGCCCGTTAGAAGCGACGCGCTATCACTCGTTAATAATCGCTAAAGATACGTTGCCCGCTTGTCTGGAAATCACCGCGTGGACGCAAACCGACGACGGCGCGATTGACGAGATCATGGGCGTGCGCCATAAAACGCTGACGGTCGAAGGCGTACAGTTTCATCCCGAATCGATTCTCACGCAGTTCGGTCACGACATACTGCGCAATTTCCTTGTCGGTTCGCAACGAGAGAGAGCCTGATGATGGATATCAAGCAGGCGCTCGCGCGTGTCGTGGCAAATCTCGATTTAACCACGGCGGAAATGCAGGCGGTGATGCGCGCGGTGATGACGGGTCAATGCAGCGAAGCGCAAATCGGCGCGCTACTGGTTGCACTGCGGATGAAAAGTGAAAGTCTCGACGAGATCGAAGGCGCCGCGCTGGTGATGCGCGAACTCGCCGATAAAGTCGATGTCGGCGATCTGCCTTATTTGGTCGATATCGTCGGCACCGGCGGTGACGGCGCCAATTTATTTAACATCTCCACGGCGGCAAGCTTTGTCGCCGCAGCGGCCGGCGCGCGTGTCGCCAAGCACGGCAATCGTGCGGTGTCTTCCAAGAGCGGCAGCGCGGATTTATTGGAAACCGCCGGGGTGCGCCTCGATCTAACCGCCGTGCAGATCGCGCGCTGCGTGCGCGAAGTCGGCGTCGGCTTCATGTTCGCAGTCAATCATCATAGCGCGATGAAGCACGCGATCGGCCCGCGCCGTGAACTGGGCCTGCGCACGATTTTTAATATTCTGGGTCCATTGACCAATCCGGCCGGCGTCAAACGGCAACTGGTCGGCGTGTTCAATCAGGCATTGTGCCGGCCGTTGGCGGAGGCGCTCGGGCGCCTGGGCAGCGAACATGCGCTGGTCGTGCATGCGCGCGACGGACTCGATGAAATCAGCCTTGCGACGCCAACGCATGTGGCGGAGCTGAAGAATGGCGCCGTGCAGGAGTATGATGTGCAGCCAGAGGATTTCGGTATCCGCAGTCAAAGCCTGATCGGGCTGACGGTCGCGGATGCCCAGGCCTCGCTGGCGCTTACACTTGCGGCATTTGCGCGCGGTCATGCGGAAGCGGATATCGATCCGGAGCTGGCGCAAAAGGCGGCGGATATCATCGCGCTGAACGCCGGCGCAGCTTTGTATGTCGCGGGAGTAGCCACCGATTGGCGTTGTGGCGTGGCGCTCGCGGAAGATGAAATTCACGGTGGACGTGCCGGCGAGAAATTGCAGGAGCTGGCGGTGTTCACTCAAGGGCTGATGCTATGACCAATGCGGCAGAAACGCCGACCGTGCTGAAGAAAATTCTCGCACGCAAGCATGAGGAAGTTGCGCAGCGCCGCCAACTGGTCGGCTTTGCCGAGTTGGAGGTGCGCGCCAACGCGCAGCCATCGGCGCGCGATTTTGTCGATGCCATCGCAAGCAGGGTAGATAAAGGGCAGCCGGCGGTAATCGCAGAAATTAAAAAGGCGTCGCCGAGTAAAGGAGTGATCCGCGCTAACTTCGATCCGGCGGCTATTGCCGGCAGTTATCAACGCGGCGGTGCTGCGTGTCTTTCCGTGCTGACCGACGTCGACTTTTTTCAGGGCAGCGATGCCCATCTGCAGGCGGCGCGCGCGGCGTGTAAATTGCCGGTGCTGCGTAAGGATTTCACCGTTGATCCATATCAGGTGGTGGAAGCGCGCGCGCTGGGAGCCGATTGTATTCTGCTGATCGCCGCGGCGTTGTCGGACGATCAACTCGATGAGCTCAGCGATGTCGCCCTGCAATGGGGGTTAGACGTGTTGGTCGAGGTGCATAATCACAGCGAACTGGAGCGCGCGATACCGCTCGGCAATCGGCTGCTCGGCATCAATAATCGCGATTTGCATACGTTCGAAACGCGGCTTGAAACGACATTCGAATTACTCGATGACCTGCCCGACGATACGATCGTGGTCAGCGAAAGCGGTATTCATACCCGCGATGATATCGTCCAACTGCGGCAGCGCGGCGTGAATGCATTTCTGATCGGCGAAGCGTTTATGCGCGCTCAGGATCCGGGCACCGAGTTGCAGCGCTTATTTGCCTAATTCCGTAAATCAAAACAGATTTAAAAACAAAAGGCGCTCAGGGCGCCTTTTGTTTTAGTGATTAATGCTGCCGTCAACGCGTGCCGAACACCACCATGGTTTTACCTTTCACATTGACTAGACCCTGCTCTTCGAGCGTCTTTAATACGCGGCCGACCATTTCGCGCGAGCAGCCGACGATGCGGCCGATTTCCTGGCGCGTAATTTTGATCTGCATGCCGTCAGGATGCGTCATTGCATCGGGTTGTTTGCACAGTTCGAGCAATGTGCGTGCGACGCGGCCGGTGACGTCGAGGAACGCGAGGTCGCCGACTTTACGTGTCGTCAGCCGCAGCCGCCGCGCGAGTTGATTGCCGAGCGCAAAAATGATTTCCGGATGCTTGTCGCCGAGCTCGCGAAATTTCGCATATGAAATTTCGGCAACTTCGCATTCGGTTTTCGCGCGCACCCAGGCACTGCGCGAATCCTCCGGATCGAACAAACCCATTTCGCCGAAAAAATCGCCATCGTTCAAATAGGCGACGATCATTTCGCGACCGTCATCGTCTTCGATCAAAACCGTAACGGAGCCTTTGATGATGTAATACAGCGAATCGCTGGCATCGCCGGCATAAATGATTGTGCTCTTTGATGGATAACGCCGCCGATGGCAGTGCCCCAAAAATTCTTCGATATTTTTAATGCCGGGTTTTAAGGAGACGGTAACCAAGGTGGTACCCCTTCGGTGTTCTTAGCGAGTGGAGTCAAGGCCAACTGATGTAGATACTCAATGCCAACTGGCATAGATACCCAATGATAGTATGGCCGCCGCAGATTACCAGAATTGGGCGGGCGGGCATGGCCCATATGTTAAGCTGTTCCGATTTTGAAGTTATTGATGGGCTTCTTTAGAGTATGACTGACAGGTTTGGCGAATGTTGAAGGCAACGGTGAAATGGGTGGATGGCGCCGCGTTTGTCGGTGAGAGCGGCAGTGGTCACGCAATGATCATCGATGGTCCGCCCGATCATGGCGGACGCAATATCGGCATGCGTCCGATGGAAATGTTATTGATTGGCGTCGGCGGCTGTTCGGCGGTCGATGTAATCGGAATTTTGCAAAAGGCGCGGCAGGATGTCATCGATTGCGAAGTGCAGCTTGAGGCGGAACGCGCCAATGCCGTACCGGCCGTCTTCACTAAAATTCATCTGCGCTTTGTGGTGACAGGCCGCAATTTAAAGGAATCCCACGTCAAACGCGCGGTGGATTTGTCGGCCGATAAATATTGCTCGGCCTCGATCATGCTGGGCAAAGCCGGTGTGGAAATCACGCACAGCTTTGAAATTATTGAGCGCTAAGCAATGAATGGCACGCGGCCATCGACTTCCACTGCGGGGCTGCGGCATATCGCGTTATTTATTGAGCGCTTCGATGAGGCCGTGTACTTCTATACCGAGTTGCTCGGCATGACGGTGGAATGGCACCCCGATGCCGATAATATTTATCTCACCAGCGGCAACGATAATCTTGCCATTCACCGCTTTCACGGCGGAGCGCGCGAACCGGCGCAGCAGCGGCTCGATCACATCGGTTTTATAATCGATGCACCGGCGCAAGTCGACGCATGGTTCGAGTTTCTGAGCGCCAACGGCGTAAGAATTTTGAAGCCACCGAAAACCCATCGCGACGGCGCACGCAGTTTTTATTGCCTCGATCCCGACGGCAATGCGGTGCAGATGATTTATCACCCGCCGATCAGCGCGCTGCAGTTCACACGCTGAACGCTGTCCCATCAAACATAATACGTAGACTTCGTCATCACGCGCGAGATATTCGTCATCGCGCGTTTGAGCCAGCGCGGAAATCGCGCGCCGCCGGCTTCGAGCGCTACTGTGCCGTGCTTCGTCTCGTCGTCGAGCATCTGTTGCAGTACCGCGCGATCGGCTTCATCTTGCGCTGGCAGTTGGGTTAAATGTTCGCGTAAATGTTGGCAGACTTGTTCTTCGGTAGCGGCGACAAAACCGAGGCTGGTTTTATCGCCTAACAGTCCGGTGATGGCGCCCAGCGCAAACGATGCGCCGTAAAAGATGGGATTCAATATACTCGGCTGACTGCCCAATGCCTGCAAGCGCTGTTCGCACCAGGCGAGATGATCGATTTCTTCGCGCGCCGCTTGTGTCATTGCGGAACGTACGCGCGTTTGTTGTGCCGTCAACGCCTGACCTTGATACAACGCTTGCGCGCAAACTTCGCCGGTATGATTGATACGCATTAAGCCCGCACTGCGACGCTGCTCGTCAGCACTGAGTAAGGCTGAATTGCTGTTGTGCGCCGGCGTGACCCGATCAGCGTGCACACTGCCCGGTACCAGCGTATGCAATGCCTGATCGAACTGGAGCAGCGCGCGATCGATCGCTGAGAGATGTCGAGACATGGCGGATACTCCTTGATGCAACAGTAATTAAGACACGACAATAATATCTGGATACGGTGCGATAAATAATGCGAGTTAGAATCGATACGAATCAACATCAGCATAGTGCGTGGGCGCATATCGAAAAATTAATTCGGTGTGTCGGTCGGGACCGTAACGATTTTGCCGGTCCATTGTTCGAGCAATTCGCGCAGATTCTGCAGCCGCACCGGCTTCACCAAATGGGCATCCATCGCGGGCTGGCGCGCGCGCTCGCCGAGTTCTTCCACCGTATTGGCGGTCAGTGCAATGATCGGAATCACATGCATGCCGCGGTTTTCGTGAATTTCGCGAATCCGGCGGCTCGCTTCCCAGCCATCCATCACCGGCATATCGCAGTCCATCAGGATGATATCGAAACGCTCACGGCGGCACGCTTCGACCGCTTCCTGTCCGTTACTGGTAGCAGTGAATTCGACGCCGAGTTTGCCGAGCATGCCGGCGAGCACTTTTGCGTTGATGAGATTGTCTTCGGCGAACAGACAGCGAATGGGCGCGCTTTGCGAGCGCGTCATCGGCAGCGTGCGCTGATCGCGTTGTTTAAATTCTTCAATCAAAGTGATTTTCAGGCTGGTATGGTTAACCGGTTTCATTAATACGCGGCGTATATTTAATTGCTGCTGCTGCCTGCTGCCGAGCTCGGGTTCGCTCGCTAATAAAATAATCAGCGGCATCGGCAGGATTTCGCCGCGAACCCGTTGCAGCCAATCGCTCTGCTGCAATTCGGGCATGTCGGCATCGATTAACAACACATCGATCGGTTGATTCAACGTCATCTGATTGCGCAAGCGCGCCAGGCCCTCGCTGGCGCTGCCTGCGGTGTACACCGACATATTCCAGTGGCCGAGCTGCCGCCGCAATACCTCGCAAAAAGTGGCGTTATCGTCGACCACCAGCAATTGCTTGCCGTGCAATATGGCTTCCTGCGCGTTGCTGGGTTCATCGCGGCCCACCGGCGGTAACGGTAAATCGAACCACGCAAGCAAATTGCCATCCGACGCATCTTCCACCTGCAGGCGACCGCCCAATAAATCGATCAACTGGCGCGCGATGGCGAGACGTACGTTAGCCGAGCCCGCCGGATTGATGCGGCGATCGATTTCGCTCGGCGCGGTATGGGCGATTTCGGCATGCGTTTTAATTTCAAAGCGCAGCCAATGACGCTGTGGCAGCGGTTGCACACGCAATAAAATTTCACCGCGTTCATGCTGGCCGACAACCTGATGCAGCAATTGCAATAAAATTTGCCGCAGTCGAGTCAAATCGCCGCTGACATAAGCGGGTAATGCCGGCGCTGGGTCATTGATTAATTCCAGGTGATGCGCCGCGGCCAAGCTGCGAAAGCCATCGACACATTCCATCACCAATGCCTGCGGGTCGAATATATTTTGCTGCAATTTCGACGTATGCAGTTGCAGGCGACTGACATCACTCATCTCATCGACAACATTGAGCAATTCATGGCCGGCGCGGCGAATGGTATTCAAATAATCCAATTGCACCGCGGATAACGGCGTGTCCTGCAACATATCGAGCATGCCGAGCATGCCACTGACCGGCGTGCGCACGCGGTGCCCAACCTCGGCCACCACGTCGGTGCGGCTGCGCGATTCGGCTTCGAACACGGCGATTTCGCGTTCGTTGCGTGCCGCTTGTTGCCGCTGTTGCACGCTTCGCCACATCAATAACGCGAGCAGCCCGAACGCTTCGATCAGCATGGCAACGGGGGCAAGGTTTTTGGCGAGCGTTTTCGCGCCGCTGTCGGTCTGCCAAGCCAATGCACCGCCAATCGACAGCAAAATAATCGTTGTGCGTATTACCGCATAGGCCAATAAGCTGCGTTGATGCGATACCACAAAACCGTATAAGGCAATGGCAATGGTGGTCAGCGCCGTTAACGTCGATAAAAAATATATCGATAAAGCCGCGTTCAACTCCGACGCGACAAAAGGAATGGGGAGCGCTAATAAATTAATTGTCAGCATCAGTTTCAGCGCGGGTACTAAAAATGCAGTAGCCGGTGTCGTGATCGGAAAGCATTGCGCCAGGCGCAGCGTGCAGACACTGGCGAGCAACAGACAGATTTGCGGTAACGGATGCAAATAGCTCCAGCGCGGCACGTATTCGAATAGCAGCGGATTAAAATCGGGGTGAAAAAAAATTTGAAACAATTGAAACGCGGCGCAATGTCCTGCCAGCCATAAATAAATGCTGTCGCGCCGCAGCGCCGCTAAAAATAACGATGCGATGATGATCAGCGCCGTGCCGCCCTGTAAAACGCCGTCGAACCAGGACCAATAGCGAAAATTTTGCAGGTAACGATCGACGCTGAGCAATTCGAATTGCGCCAGCGGCAACGCTCCCGGCCCCACGCGCAAATAATAAAGCTGTCGCGACTGCGCCGGAATAATCAACTGTAACTGCGGTGTTTGGTGCGTCGGTATGCGGTGCAAATCTGGAGCGCCGAAAGCGATGACCTCGGCGCTATTCGGCAGGCTATAGGTCAGTGCGAGCGCTCGCGCCTCCGGCAGCGGATTAATGATACCGAAGCGCAGCCAATAAGCGCTGTGCTGATCGGCCCGCGGAAAAGTATCGATGTTGGCGCGCGCGAATTCGTTGACGAGCGGCAATTGCGTCACCTGCTCGATCGATAATTGCGCTGAGGCATCGACCAGGACATCGACATAATTGGCGAGATCGGCGCGCGAAAAATCGCTGTCGATTTTTATCAGCGGCGCAGCGTGTACCGATGTGGCGGTAAGCAGCGCGAAAAATCCCGGCAGCCAGTGCAGCAATCGTTTTTGCGGGCGCCGCGGCTGCACGATTTATTACTCCCTGGCGATGGCGCGATAACCGATATCGCGGCGGCAAAAATTATCCTGCCAATGAATTTGATCGACCTGCGCGTAAGCGCGCTGTTGCGCCTGCGCAACGGTTTCTCCCAATGCCGTCACGCACAATACGCGGCCGCCGTTGGTGACGACAGGGCTGTTAATTAAATCATCGTCAGCGAGCTTTGTGCCCGCGTGAAAAACTTTCACCGCAGAATTTTCCTGTTGCGGTAAACCGTAAACGATATCGCCTTTGCGATAATCGCCGGGATAGCCGCCCGCTGCGAGCACAACACCGAGCGCCACGCGCTTATCCCACTGCGCCGTCATCCGATCGAGTTTTTTATCGAGCGCGGCCGCGCACAGCTCCGCGAGATCGGATTGCAAACGCAGCATGATCGGCTGAGTTTCGGGGTCGCCGCAGCGGCAATTGTATTCGATCACTTTCGGGCTGCCGTCGGCCATGATCATCAGGCCTGCGTATAAAAAGCCCGTATACGCATTTCCTTCCGCCGCCATGCCGCGCACGGTGGGATAAATGATTTCGGCCATTACACGCTTAAATACAATGTCCGTGACCACGGGCGCCGGCGAATACGCACCCATGCCGCCGGTGTTGGGACCGGTATCGTTATCGCCGACGCGTTTATGATCCTGACTCGTCGCCATCGGCAATACGTGCTCGCCATCGACCATCACGATGAAGCTCGCTTCTTCGCCATCGAGAAATTCTTCGATAACGACGCGCGCGCCAGCGGCTCCGAAAGCGTCACCCGACAACATATCGCGCACCGCGGCTTCCGCTGCGGCAATTGTCATGGCGACGATAACTCCCTTGCCGGCGGCAAGGCCATCGGCTTTGACGACAATCGGCGCACCGTGTTGGCGAATGTAGGCAAGCGCGGGCTCGATCTCGGTAAAATTTTGATAAGTGCCGGTTGGAATATTATGTCGCGCGAGAAAATCTTTAGTGAATGCTTTCGAGCCTTCAAGTTGCGCGGCACCTTTGCGCGGACCGAAGCAGCGCAAGCCGCGCTGTTCAAATGTATCGACAATACCGGCCACCAGCGGTGCTTCGGGCCCGACAATGGTCAACGCAATAGCGTTGCTTTCGACAAATGTGATTAATTTTTCAAAATCGAGCGGATCGATCGCAATATTTTCGACTTTGTTTTCGCGCGCGGTGCCGGCGTTGCCCGGCGCCACAAACACTTTTTCGACATGCGCGGCCTGCGCAACTTTCCACGCCAGCGCGTGTTCGCGTCCGCCGTTGCCGATAATTAAAACTTTCATAAAGTGATTCCGTCTGCGCGTGTCTACTGGTTGCGCTCCCTTCCCTGATAAGGGGAGGGTCGGGGAGGGGGTTTACTTCAACTCGTTAAACCCCTCCGCCGCTGCGCGGCACCTCCCCTTATCAGGGGAGGATTTTATTTTATCAATGCCTAAAATGCCGCATGCCGGTAAATACCATTGCCATGCCGTGCTCATCGGCCGCAGCGATCACTTCGTCGTCGCGAATTGAACCGCCGGGTTGTATGACGCAACTGATACCGACTTTCGCCGCGTTATCGATGCCGTCGCGAAAGGGGAAAAATGCATCGGACGCCATCACCGCGCCCTTCACATCGAGATTGGCGTGTTCGGCTTTTATTGCCGCGATGCGCGCGGAGTTGACGCGACTCATTTGGCCGGCGCCGACACCGATGGTGCGGCCGTCTTTGCCGTAGACGATCGCATTCGATTTCACGAATTTTGCGACCCTCCATGTAAATAACAAATCGCGAATTTCGCTGTCGGTCGGTTGACGTCGACTGACGACTTTCAAATCGGCCGCGGTCACCATGCCGAGATCGCGATCCTGCACCAGCAGGCCGCCATTCACGCGTTTGAAATCCCATGCCGGCTGCGGTGAGGTCCGTTCGTTGGAAACAAGAGGGCCGCATATTAATAGCCGCACATTTTTCTTTTCGGCAACGATTGCGCCGACACCTGCGGCAACAGCCGGCGCAATAATCACTTCAACGAACTGGCGATCGACAATCGCCTTCGCAGTTTGCGCGTCGAGTTCGCGGTTAAATGCAATGATGCCGCCGAACGCGGATTCGGTGTCGGTCGAAAAAGCGAGATCGTAAGCATTGCCGATATTTTCCGCGATTGCTACACCACATGGATTCGCGTGCTTGACGATGACGCATGCGGGTTCGCTGAATTGCTTGACGCATTCGAGTGCGGCATCGGTATCGGCGATGTTGTTGTACGATAATTCCTTGCCCTGC
>DASXYH010000360.1:0-2598 GCA_036502545.1 Spongiibacteraceae bacterium | reverse complement strand
TTGGCAATTGCGCGCAGATATCGCTGCGCCAGCGGCAGCGATTCGAGAATGCGCAGCCGGTCGGGCGCTCGTCGATGCCTGGTACCTGGCCGCCGATGGTCAGCAATGGAATTTGTGTCGCTTTAGCGCGCGCCGGCAACGAATTCATTAAGCCGCGCGTATACGGATGGCGCGGCTGCGCGAACAAATCTGTCACCGTCGCTTCTTCGACAATGCGTCCGGCATACATAATGGCGACGCGATCGCAGGTTTCCGCGATGACGCCGAGATCGTGCGTGATCAACAGCATGGCCATACCCATATCGCGCTGCAGTTCTTTGATCAAGCGCAGCACCTGCGCCTGCACGGTGACATCGAGCGCGGTGGTCGGCTCGTCGGCGATCAGCAATTGCGGTTCGCACGCGAGCGCCATCGCAATCATCACGCGCTGCCGCATGCCGCCCGAGAGCTGATGCGGATAATCGTCGAGGCGCTGTGCCGCTGCGGAAATCTGCACGCGATCGAGCAATTCGATAATGCGTTGGCGCCGTTTTTGTACGCTCCAATCGCTGCGGTGCAGCAGCAGAACTTCATCGAGCTGTCGTCCGATCGTCAGCACCGGATTGAGCGCGGTCATCGGATCCTGAAAAATCATGGCGATGCGATCGCCGCGCAGCGCACGCAATTGCATTGCAGATAGGTTCAGCAGATTTTCAGCATTGAAAATAATTTCGCCGCTGTCGATGCGCAGTATCGGCTGCGGCAGCAATCGCAAAATCGACAGCGCCGTCACGCTTTTACCGCAGCCGGACTCGCCCACCAGGCCCAGTGTTTCGCCGGCCGCCACCGCGAGCGAAATATCGTGCAGCACCGGCCAGCGCTTGCTGCCGCTATCGACGCTGACGGCGAGCCGATTGATTTGCAGCGTATTCATGGCTTGGTCCGCCAGCGTTCGTCGAGAATATTTATCGGCGCAAAATGCTGGTTGAGCAAGCGCGCTTTTTGCACTTTTTCTTTTTCGTTCGCGTCGATCCAAAAGAGACCGCCGGTGCTGCCGAACGAATCCGCGATGACATTACCGCCAAATGGATCAAACAAATCGTCCGATGATTTTGTGCCGATATCCGGCGGTAGTTTGAGCCAACGCCAGAATGCCTGGCGCGTGTAAGGTACTTTGTAGCCCGGAATGAAACTGCCATCTTCGTAGACGAGTTGTTCGATCTCGTGCGCCAGTCGAATTCTTGCCGATAAATCGGTTGCCGCCTGATAAGCATTTATTTTTGCATCGAGCACTGGGTTGTCGACGTTCGAAATATTATTTGTTTGCGGTTTATGCGCGTTGGATGAGTGAAAAAATTCCCAATACAGCGTAGGCGCGGCGCCGCCGCCGCTGCCAAATCCCGTCCAGGCAATCTGATGCTTTTTCTCCATTAATTGTTTATACGACGCCGTACCATCGAGCAATTGCAGTGTCAGCTCTAAACCTGCATTCGCTGCCTCTTGCTTTAACACGATTAATCTTTGCGTTGCTTCGGGATTCGAATAGCTGACGCGCAGCGATAAGCGTTGCCCATTTTTTACTCGAATACCGTCGTCATCGCGTTGTATCCAGCCCGCCAGACGAAAATATTCGTCGGCCTTTTGCAGATTAAATTCGCGTG
The DNA here is from genome assembly GCA_036502545.1 of Spongiibacteraceae bacterium. Lineage (GTDB taxonomy): Bacteria > Pseudomonadota > Gammaproteobacteria > Pseudomonadales > CAMLJR01 > CAMLJR01. The sequence goes on along the minus strand of DASXYH010000360.1, from coordinate 958 downwards.
CTTTTATTTCAGAGTTAGTGTAATCGCCGTAACCATCGCTCAACGTTTGCATGCGTTCGTAATCGCCGCGCAACACCGTTTTCAGCAGTTTTGCAAAATTCATCGAATATGCAATGCCATAACGTACGTTACGGTCGGCAAGGATGGGGTCATCTTCGTTTAAAAACAGCCCCTGAGGTGATTGCGGCACATCGTTAAAAAACTTTATTTTGCCGATGTAGCCGTTGTCGTAGGCAGGACCGTTGGCTTTTTTGTACCACATCCTCGGCAGAATCATTGGAAAGCTGTCCAGCTCACCCTTGGTGAAATATTGGTTGGCAACATTGAAATCGCGGATAACCTTGACACGCACATAATCCGGATTGAAACGATTTCTAAAATAGCGTTTGTCGTTCGCCCACCAATCCTGCTTTCTTTTGAATTCGACGTATTTTCCCTTACGCATATTGTCGATGATGTACGGTCCGGTATTCGGTTCGATTTTCCAGTTGTAGTTGTCCACCCAGTTTTGATCGAGCTTATGAAAATGTTGGGCGACGGGGGAAAAGGTCAATTCGAATAATAATTCCTTCTGCGGGCGAACGTGAGCGCCATAAATGCCAATCGTGTAATTATCGAATTTAACGACGTTAGTTATCGTTTCTTGATAATAATTGTTATACCAAGGATCGACGATAAATTTCGAGCGCATAAAATTTAACGTAAATACATAGTCGTCGGCGGTAACTGGAGCGCCGTCCGACCAGCGCGCGTCGGGATCGAGTTTGAAATAAATTGTTTTTCCGTCTTCGCCAAAGGCCCAGTGCGTTGCCAGACCGGGAATGGGATTGAGTGTGTTTGGATGTTGACCTATCAAAGTCATCGCGTTGCCGCGCAGAAAAGTTGCAAAGCCGCCAGCTGCGTCGGGGCCGACCATGCGCAATGTTGGCGGAAAGCTGGTCATGAACGTGCGAAAACG
>DASXYH010000359.1:0-6402 GCA_036502545.1 Spongiibacteraceae bacterium | reverse complement strand
CTCTCCGTTTTCGTTGAGTGCTGTTCGCTGAATGTCAGCTCTCGCGCAAATGTATTCGTCCCAGTGTTTCGGAGCCGCGCTGCGCCGCGGAAATAATCTCGACATTCAAGCCTACGCTGCTCAACTGTTGTTTGATGCGATCGAGCGCTTCCAGCGTCGGCGCACGCAGCTGTAATTGTAAATCGTCGTGCTGCTGGCTGTAGCGCAATTCATCGAGCTGCATCGTATTGTTGCGCAATCCCAATGCAGCCTTGGTCAACAACGGTAGCGGCGATACTGCGACAGCGCTGCCGCGCAAATGCGCCTGCATTTGTTTTTTCGGACTTACTACGCGGCGCTCCTGCGGAAATAATTCATGGTAATAGCTGAAGGTTTGTTCTTTGATTTTTTCCGCGCGCCAGGAAAACCATATACCGCTGATGGCACTCACAGCGACATAAACAGCAAGCGCCGCGGCTGCAACTTTGGCGGTGCGCAACCATTGCCGGCCATCACCTTGACGCTGTACGGCGTAACCGCCCTGCAATAAATTGATCAGCTCGTAGCGTTCGCGCAGCGCTTCCGACGCCAATACTTCATCACCGATTTCGGTGTATTCGGCAGCCTCCACTTCAACACCCAATTCGGCCTGAATCAGCTGCTGCAATTCGCGCGCGGCCGTCGAACTTTCGACGCCGCAATTCACCAGATAACGCGGTACGGCACCCAATTCGTCCGCCGCGAATTGCCGCTGCAACAATTGCAAATAGGCGGCAGTCTGCCCGCGGAAAAATACCTGCGCGCTGAAACGGTTACTGCGAAATATAATGCGCTCACCGTGCACAAAAAAACTGCGACTGTGTTCGCGCCACGGCGTCGCCATGCTATCCGGGCTCAGCCAATCCGGTTTGATGCCATGTTGATACAACTGATCGAGCCAATTGATCAGCAGATGATGCCGCACGACCGCAACCGGCATCGCGCTGTTGTCGTCGGGCTTGATAGCGGGCAGTGCCAAATGCACATCCTCGATATTATCGGCGATCAATTCTTCGACCATGTATGGCAGCGCTTGCTTGATCTGCCGCAGTTGCCGCGACGGAATTCGCACCGAAGTCATCAGCACTAATTCGCCCGGCACCAACACCAGCGTTTCGCCCGCATTGAAAATACCGCGCAGCGCATCGGGTAATTGCTCCAACGGAGTTTGGCCGCTGCTTTGTAAATCGGCATCGGCATCGAATACATTCCATGCAATCGGCGTTGCCGCGTCGATATCGGCAGTGGGAATTTTGATGACGAGGTGTTGTTTCATAGTTCGATATCGTCGATTAAAGGGCTGCGTACGCGGCTGATCACTTTCAATTTAACCGCGCCCGATTCATTGGTACGTTGCACCACCGTGCGCAAACGCTGCCAACGATTGGCGTAATTCACCGTTACGATCACTTCGAAAAAATCAGACTTAACGGTCGCTGTTTGACTATCAAAACCCGCCGCGCCGACATCGGTATAGCCGCCGACTTTTTGCTGCGCGACGATGCGCGCTACTTGCGACTCGCTAAGTGTAGGCGACGATAGCGATCGCAGCACTTCGGCATCCGCGGTATTGATATTGATTTTGGTTCTGCCATCACCACTATCGCTACTGCCATTGCTGTTATTACCAATGTTACCGCCACTGTTACTATCGTTATTGCCGCTGCTATCGCCACTGTCACTATTATTGCCACTGTCACTATCGCTGTCGTCACGCGGTAAAACCGTGACGTGCGGCGCGAGTTTCGCATAATCCTGTGGCTGCATCGAGTGCAACAGACGCAGCGCGCTGATATCCGCTTCCGCGTGACCCGCCGTGCGATAACCTTCGTAATCGGCATCTTCGGCGCCATTCGGCGCGCGTATTTGATCGCGATCGATCCAATCCTGCCATTCGTACGCATAATTCGGATTCAGTTGTAGCGTATTCAGCAGGCGCGCAAATTGCGCCAACGCATCGGCAATCACCCTACCTTGAGCATCGATGATGCTATTTATATTAAAACGGCCCTGCAGATCGTTGATCTCGATTTGCATCGTGCCGTTTTCGATTTCGAACGGCTGCTGCTCTTTCGTTAGCGCCCACGCCTCGGTCAGCGTATCGACTTCGCCGTGTTTATCGATAATATCTTTCGCCAGCACCTGCCGCGCAAACGCTTCACCGCCAAGCGCGTAATAATATGCCTGCCGCGTTTCCACCAAATTGCCAACACTGCGCAGATTCAATTGACTGCGATGCAACATTTCGCTGGCGATTACCGCTACCAACGCAAATACCAGTAGCACCGTGATAAGCGCGACGCCGCGCTGGCGATGACGCCGCTTGCAACAACGCCGCTTGTAATGGTGGGAGCGTATTAGCATGCGTGACCCGTCACCATTTTGTTCGTTACCATATCTTGTAGGAGCGCTTCAGACTGCTCCCATCCTGTAACGTAAACTCAAGCTGCAACGCCAACGGCGGATCGTTAATACCTTCAACGGGCCACGCTGTTTGCTGACCCTGCTCGGTCAGCACATTGATCGTCATGCTTTCGATATCGGGCAATACAATCTGTACCTGCGCCTGTTCCTTGCCGCCGGAACCATCGAGCATGGGCCACGTATAACGCAATAAATAAGAACGCTCTTCGTGATAATGCGGACTATCGGACTTTTCGTAATCGGGATGATGCCCAACCGCATAGGCGACGCGCTGCATGCTACTGCGCGGCAATCCGAGCGGATTGGCGCGGCCGCCGCGCGTCAATTGCAGCGGCAATTCATTATCGTTTTGCACCAGCAGATAATTTTCCGCGTTTGGATTATCGGCACTAATATCTTTGACATTGCGCTTGAGTAATTGCTCTATATCCTGCTGTAGCAACCAAAATGCGCGATTGACGCTGCGCATTTGTTCGGAATGCGCAGCAATGCGTTCATTCGTTTGCATCACCGAACTCAACACGCGATAACTGGCAACGCCAATCAATGCGAAAATACTGATCGCGACCAATACTTCCATCAACGTGAAACCGCGCGAATAAAAACGGCGCCGCACGATAACAAGCCGTTCTGCTCTGTTATTTGCAGCGACCGTAAGCCGCATGGATGCGGCGGCCGAGCCTCCATGGAAGGATTCACGGCGTGTCGTCGCAAATGACAGCGCCGAGCGGCGGATCAATCGCGCTGTATTTCTGATGTCCTTGTTAATTATGTCGAGCGCCCGCATTCAATACTGCCCCCGATAGGCAGTTAACGTAATCAATGCCGCTGTATTATCTTTTTGTTCGGCTGCATTAATGCTGACTTCGATTTTGCGCAGCATGGGATCGGGGGTTTGCTGCACATCGGTGATCACGCGCCAGTTTTGGCCCTGATAGGTTTGCTCCTGTTCGTTGCGTCCCACCGGCGGCCACTGCGATTGCGCCATCACCAGCGTGAGCATATCGTCGGCCATCCACAGCGCGTACGATTTCAATTCCAGTTCCTGCTGCTGCTTCACCCCCAGATGGGTTTGTCGCAACACCGCAGCGGCCGATAGCGCCAGAATTGCCAGCGCGATCAACACTTCGAGCAGGGTAAATCCAAATATGCGCCGCATCAGCTTTGATCCGCCGCCGCGGGATTCAAATTGACCACGACGGGATTAATGCCGTCGCTGTGCAGCGATATTGCATTGCCGCTTTTATCCGCTGTCGCTTTGTCGGACTCGACTGTGAGCGTCAGCGTGAATGGCGTGACCTCACCGCTCGAAAGAATCAATATCGATGGCCGCAATTTTTCGTCTTCAGTGCGCTGCGCAAACAGCTTTGCGCGCTCGATCACTTGTTTATCGACATCGGCGCCATCAAGCACAACATCGATCGCGTAAGGCTCGGGGAATTTATGCGCGGCGAGACCGTGCTCGGCAACGGCCTGCCACTGTTTTTTTTCGGCATCGAAAACGACGAAACGATAGCCGTTTGCATCGATTACAACACCGAGCTCAACACCGCGCATCACAGCTTCATCGGTAACCGCATTGAGCAGCATCGCCAGATCATTCGCCTCGCGGCGCAAACGTTGCTGCGGCGAATCGTTGAACGCAAATACCAACAGGCCCGCCATCACCGCGATGATGACGAGCACAACCAAAATTTCAAGCAGTGTAAATCCGCGCGCCGACTGCACGCTGTATTTATTCCTTGGACCAGTTGCCGATATCAGCATCGTAGCCCTCGCCACCTTCGCGTCCGTCGGCACCGAACGAATAAAGATCGTAGGGCCTGCCTTCCTGTCCGGGGTTCACATACTGATATGCATGGCCCCACGGATCGTTCGGCAATTGCTTTTTCTTCAGATACCCTTCGGGATTCCAATTCTTCGCATCGGGCTCGCCGCCCGGCTTTGCCACCAACGCTTCCAACCCCTGATCGGTGCTCGGGTACGAGTGATTGTCGAGCCGATACATTTCCAGCGCCTGATCGAGCGTCGCAATATCCGCTTTCGCCGCGGTGACGCGCGCTTTATCCACGCGTCCTAAAATATTCGGCGCCACTAGTCCGATCAAAATACCGATGATCACTACGACCACCATGATTTCGATCAGCGTAAAACCGTCATTTTTGAATTTGCTATTCACGCTGCGCTCCCGAGTTTTTAATTTTTAAAAAATAGTTATTTAGCAACAATAACGTCGTGTTACCGAACGCCGCTCGACACAGTTATTTTACGACGACACCCGCAAGTACATCCGTGTAGGCTCGATCGCGACATCGTGTCGCTCTACGGTCGCTGCAAAATAACTGTATCGAGCGGCTCGCTATGAGACCTACGCTTTCATCGCACTACACCAACTGATTGAGACTGAAAATCGGCTCCAGAATCGCGATTACAATCAGCAACACCGCACCGCCCATTACCAGCAGCATCATCGGTTCGAAAATGCCGAGGATGGTGGCGACGATATTATCAAACTCGCGCTGCTGGCTCGCGGCGACGCGCTCCAGCATGGTATCGAGCGAGCCGCTCATTTCGCCGCTCGCGATCATCGAAATCATCATCGGCGGAAAATAACCGCACTGTTCGAGCGCGCGATTCAGCGCGCTGCCTTCTTTCACTTGCTGCGTCGCAATCGCAACGTTGGTTTTAAGCCATTCATTCGATAACACCGCGCCACCGATAGCGAGTGCCTCTACCAGCGGCACGCCGCTGCTAGTCAAAATACTCAACGTACTGGCAAAGCGCGCAGTGTTGCTGCCGCGACTGAGCCGTCCCAACAGCGGCAATTGCAATAACTGTCGATGCCAGCGCAATCGCACTTGCTCATTGCGCAGCGTACGGCGCACGCCAAATACCATTGCGACCATTGCAATTAGCGCGACAAATCCCCAATGCGTGACGAAATAACTCAGCGCGATCAAACCGCGCGTCAGCATCGGTAGCTCTTGACCCTGACCGATAATGACATCGACTACTTTCGGCACGACGAAAGTCATCAAGCCCGCCACAATGCCGATCGCAACGATTAACAACAGCGATGGATACAGCAACGCGAGCTGCACTTTTTGCCGCGATGCATGCGCATTTTCACTGTAATCCGCCAGTTTTCCGAGCACGAGATCGAGATGGCCCGAGTGTTCGCCGGCAGCGACCGTTGCGCGATACAAATTCGGAAACGCGGCGGGAAACTCCGCCATGCTACTCGCCAGCGAATGACCTTCCATCACTTTGGAGCGCACCGATAAAACGATATTAGTGACTTTTTGTTTCTCCGCCTGACGACTTATAGCACCGAGCGCTTCTTCGAGCGGCATCGCCGCTTGCAGCAATGTCGCCAGCTGACGAGTGATCAATGCGAGTTCGGACACGCGCAACGACGGCCCGCCGATCGATAGTCCGCCCGCACTGATGCGCGTACGTTGCGCGACCGGTTTTACTGCGGGCTCGATGCGCAACGGCGCCAGGCCGCGATCGCGCAACAGTTGTCGCACCTGACGCGAGCTATCGGCCTCGAGTACGCCGCGCTGCTCCTTACCGCTGGTATCGAGCGCGGCAAATGCGAAGGCCACCATCTCAATCCTCCTGGGTGACGCGCAAAACTTCTTCGAGCGTGGTGATACCCTCGCGCACGCGTTGCACGCCGTCGTCGCGAATACTGCGTGCGTGCGGACGCACGGCTTTTAGCAGCGCCTCTTCCGAATCTTCACCATGAATCATTTGCCGTACTGATTCATCGACAACCAGCAGTTCGTAAATGCCGATACGGCCGCGATAACCGGTGTTATTGCATTGCGCGCAGCCTTTGGCATGGTAAATCGTTGCGCCTTTCAAACCTAAAAAGGTTTGCTCCATCGCGGTCGGCTGACGCGCTTCCTTGCAATGCGGACACAGCACCCGCACTAAACGCTGCGCCAATACGCC
>DASXYH010000358.1:0-10007 GCA_036502545.1 Spongiibacteraceae bacterium | reverse complement strand
GCGATGGCGTTGCTGGCAACGGTGATCGAGATGGTGCCGGTCTGTCCCGCGACAACATCGAAATTCAACGTTAAATGCTCGTCGCCGAAAGTGTTGCCGTTTTGATTGTTGAAATAAAACAGCACGTCTTTTTTGTTTTGCGTGCCTTCGAGCACTGCGCTGACCGAAGCCGATGCGATGCCGGTTTCACCGCTAACTAAATTGGCGACGGTTGCCGAATATAAATATTCCGCATCGAATGTCGCAGTGCCGTTGCCGGTCGCCACCCAATCGAATGACCACAGTACGCTGGCGCTGCCGGAACCGTTGCCGACTGCACCGGCCGAGGTTTGCGGTGCCGGCGCCAACGAATTATCGATCGATGCGAACGACGGCGTATCGTTGAAAAAATAATTTTGCAGCGACGAACTGGCATTGAAACCACTGTGCAGCGGTGTCGATGCATCACTTAAATATTGGTCGTTGGAAAATGTCAGCAGCGAACCGCCGTCGATGCCGAAAATGCCCGCAGTGGCGGCAGCCGCAGCGGCGTGCGCTTGCGTGCTCAGCAGATTGGCGCCAGCGATCAATGCGATGGTGCCGGCGTATTTGATGAGATGGTTAAGCATGATTCACTCCTGGCAATTAGATTTCCCTCTCCCGAAGGAGAGGGAGAAACTAGTTCGCGAATTTATTGCATCGTTTATTGCCAGCCGTCGACTTCAAGAATGACGCCGTGCCCGGTGATGTTGTGTTGAATGCTGACGAAATAACGTTTGCCGCTGGCATCGAAGGTGCCGCCGGTCGATTCCGCGGTGAGATCGTTCAACGTCATCAATTTCACGCAGCCATCGGAAAGTTGATCGGCATCGGCGCCGTCATCGAGGCAGGCAAAAATGTCGTTGTTGCGCGGCGTTGCGTAAGTGGGACCTTCGCCGTCTTCATTGATCAGGAACAGACCACGGCCCGGTTGAATATCGATGTTATCGGGCATCGCGAAATCGTAATTGCCGAATACGAACGGTTGAATTTCCGGAACCGAAGTGCTCGTCGCTGCATCGGCAACGGTGCCATCGGTCAGGCAATACAGCTCGCCCCAATTGTTGTCGCCGTTGCTTGTCGTTGCGGGAATATCCTGCGCGGTCGCGGTGCCGCATGCGCGCACTTTGCCGAGCGCCAATTGTTTCGGATCGAGCGACATATCTTCCGGGCGATAATACGCGGTGAGTTTCAGCGTATTTGCCGCAGCGCGCAGATTAATTGGCGCAGTGCCGGTGACCGCAACCCAAGTGCCGCGGCCGAATTCGTTGCCCTGACCGACATCGGTGTTGCCGCTATTACGACCGACGCGCAAACCGTAAATGCTGCCCGAGGTCCACGGCGATTGCGCCAAGCTGGTAATTGCCGGTGCGCCCGCGCTCCACAATGTGGTCGGCACGAATTTCACGATCGCGCCGCCGGGATTGCCGATGCCGCCAGTGCCGGGACGATTTTCATCGGAAAGATAAACGACGCCGTTCGGCAGAATGCCGATACCTTCAAACGCAAATTGTCCAAGTGCCGGAAGCGCGACAACGTGGGTCGGATCGGAGCTTGCGCCATAACCGGAATTGGGAACGGTGACGTTCGTGGTATTGAGCGGATCGAGAATTTCAAAAATGCGGCCGGCGGTTCCATTTTCTTCACCGACGATAATCGTGCCCCACGGTGTGCGACGCGTTGGATCGCAACTCGTCAAACCGGAAGCGATGATGGTGTGCACGGCGCCGGTTGCAATTTCAATACTCTGCACGCCGACCTGACCGCTGCCTTGTTCGTTGCAGGCAATGATGTGCGTCGGATTGGTATCGCTCGGCCAGAACGCTATTTGATCGATGTTCGGCGCGAGATTCGCAGCGGCGCTGATGACTTTAACGGTGAGGCCAGGCGCAACGGTCAACAATTTCGTCGCATCGGCGTTGGCATCGGCAGCGGAGGTTTGCACGGAAGACGATGCGCCGAGCGTACCGATCGTGCCGAATAAACTCAGCGATTGCGATTTCGCCAATTGCTCGACTTTCTGACCGAAATCGGCCGCGTGCGTAGAAACGGCTACCGCGATAGTCGCGGCCAATAATAATTTCTTCATTGAGATCTCCCCGGGTGACACGTTTGTAAGGTTGTTGTCAGGTATCGACCGGAGGAGATAGTAAGAAGCGATCGGTGAAAATTGCTTGAATCTGCCGTGATATTTTTATGAATGCGGTGTGACAGGGAATGAGCCGATGCTACCGATCGGCTTCAAGTTTTTATTTACGATTTATTTGTATTTGCAATTTTATTTAACGGCAAACATTCTCAAGCCGTTGTCGCATAAAATTTTGCGGCGATCGGCTGTGGGAATGGCGGCGGCATTGAATTGCTTTTCGATAAGCTCGCGCGAGTTCGGCCATGATGTCGCCGGGTGCGGGAAATCGGTCGACCAGAACAATACGTCCGGACCGAAATAATCGTAAGCGTATTTCAAGCCGACCGGCTCATACATGAAGGTAGCGCCCATCTGCCGTTTGAAATATTCGCTCGGCAACATCGTTAGATTCGGAAATTTGTAATGGCCCTGAATGATGCGTCCATCGAGAATGGTATCGAACAGATACGGCAGCCAGCCGAGGCCCGGTTCCACCAGCATTACTTTGAGTTTCGGAAATCTTTCCAGCGTACCCGGCAAAATCCAGAACGAAATCGTTTCTGCCAATTGGAAAACTGGTAGGCCGAGCGCCACCGCTTTTTGCGGGGTCGGATCGCGCTTGATGTGATCCATCTGTTTCAGGTTGGAATCCAGATGATTGAGAATCGTGATATCAGCCTCTTGAATTGCGCCCCACAGACGATCGTAGAAAGTATCGAAATAATCCCGCAAACCTAATTCGGTGGGGAAGGGCGGCAATTGCACGCAGCGTCCGCCGCGCTCGGCAACGCGATGCACTTCTTTGATCGACGCATCGATATCGAACGGCAGTAATTGGTAAGCGCACATCAGACGATTGCGATCGACCGAGGCGAAATCGGCGATGGCGTCGTTGTAACCGGACAGCATGGTTTTCCAGTCATCGCCCATGATGGCGGGCGAGCAGACCTTGGCGGCGCCGACCTCGGGAAAAATAACTTCGGCGTAGACGCCGTCGCGGTCCATCGATTTCAGTTTCGCGTGCGGCTCGTAATGGCCGGGATCTTCCCACGCGTACGGATCAAACATATCGACGATATCGGGATTCCAGCCGCCGCGCTTTTCAACTTCCTGCTGCTGAAAGAGTTTGTTGCCATCGATATATTTTTGCCGCAAATTTTGCGGCAGGCGCGCAGTAATCCACTCGTCCGTAAAAAAAACATGCGAATCTACCGAAACAATTTTTTCGTTGGCGTTAATTGCGGTTGCTGCAGTCATAAATTCTCTCCTCAGTTATTTCGCCTAGAGGTTTTATACCCTTCGAGGCAGGAATATATCATCCACCTCTGCAAGGCGGATGTCATTCCCTTGATGAGAGATGCACTAGCGGGTGCGTTGAGGTGTAGATCCAAGGTAAAACAAGGAGTTCCATTGTGGGCCGCAGAAAAATGACGCTCGTAAGCTGTGAATCTTTCCAAAATTTAATATTGCGAATAAAAAATTACGTTACGGATTTTTAATTTTTGTAAGCTTGGTCAGTTCCTGCATTCTCGCCAAAGTCGAATCGATCCGCTGATTGATCAATTGCAGTTGCGCCTGTTGCGGATCGATTTCGCGCGCCGCAACAAATTCCGCATTGCTGTCGCGAAACTTGAACCAGTTGCGCTGCGCCAGCGCCAATCGCTTCACACCTTCTTCTTCCTGGGTGTCGGCCACCTGCTGATAAATTTCCGCGAGTTTTTTATCCGCATTATTAAATATCGAGTTGGCACATTGCATATCGCTTTGGCGATCGCATTGTTCGCTCAAGTTGGAATCGTGCGACCGCGCGCAAGCGGCGAACGCTAGACAAATAATTAGCGCAGTGAAAAGTTGCAGGATGATACGCATAGCGATGTCGCACGATTTTCGAAATTGTATGCGGCGATCGAAGCGCCTTCGATCGCCGCTATAAAGTGAAAGATTATGGAAACTCTGATTAGGTGTTTTACCGCTCTAACTGCTGTACCGATCTCGCAGCGGGTTGGCGCCGGAAGGGGTTCTCTTTTTCAGGACTACCGTGGCGAGCATTCAAGTAGCTTCGGTGTGGTCGGCCTAACAGCGCTCGACGACATCTCCGATGACGAATAGCACTACAGCTTCGAGAAGATCACCTTCTTGTCCTGAAAAAGAGAACCCCTTCCGGCGCCTCATGCTCTGCTACAGCGTGCTTTTAACAAATCAGAGTTTCTTTATTATTTCTTGCGCCGCATCCGCGCTGCGCCGCCTATCAAACCGATGGCCGACATCAGCAGCGGCAATGCGCCGGGCAGCGGTACCGATGAAATCTGCTGCGCCTGATAGCTCGACAACGCATCGGGAGAAATCGCGAACACATAAAAATTATTAGGCCCCGCAACATTGCTGACGAAATCGTTATCGTTAGACACCCACAGCGTGTGCATCAATAAACCATCGATGGTGACATCTTCGCCCCATGCCATGCCTTCGATTTTTGCGGGCACATTGGTATTGCTGATGCCCTTGGCATTGAGCGCGGCTTTCACATCGAGAAATAATGTTTTGCTCACGGCTTTGCTGGAGAGATCGCCGCTCAAACCGGTGACATCCTGCGCGCCGGTCAAATCGATTTTAAACAACTGCTTTACCGCTGCGCTGGAGCCGTCGCCGAGCCCCTTGCCGTCGCGTTCGTCGATCAAAAATTCGTGATCGTTGATCGCAACGATTTCGCTGATGCCCGAGCCGGTGGTCAATTGCACTGCGTACTCGTGCGTTTGTCCGCTGGCAATATCGATCGTGACGATACGCACGCTTTTATTGGTGTCCTGCAACAGCGGCGCCTGCATAACGCCGACCAGCGTTTTTCCGTCCGGCGTAATGGCTAAGCCTTCCATGCCTTTGTTTGCAACGCGGCCGCTGGTGTTGGTGGGCGCGCCTTCGGACGTGGTGGTTGGCCCCGGTGTCGCGACGGCGAGATTTGTCGGCAACGCAAAGCTATTGATGCGCTGACCGGTAGCGCGATCGAATTGATAAACGTAGGGGCCGTATTCATCGGAAACGAAAACGCTTTTGCCGTCATTCGAAACGCGCACGCCTTCTGGATCGAGACGCGCATTGTTGGGGTTGGTCGATAAGCCCGTGGCAAATCCATCCGAGCGGCCCGTGAAATAATTCGTATTGTTCACCGCATTGAGTGCCGGTACACCGCTGCCGAGTGTATGCGTCGCGTCGGTGCCGAGTGCGCCGCTGCCGTAACTCAATGCGGTGGCGCTCGATAATAATGTGGTATTGGTTAATGTCGGCGCCAATGTAAATGGCAATAAACCCGATGGCGTTTGCGACAGGCTCATCGAAATTGTTTGAAAGCGCGCGATATAGGAAGTGGTATCGTCGATCAAACTATTGTAAGCGACTGCATTCGGTCCGCGATCCGGCGTGGCGATAAATGTATTGCCGCCGGCCCAGGCGATGCCGGAACCCATGCCGCCGAGCAAATTAGCTGCGGCGCCGTTTTCCAGTGTACCGGTGAGACCGGAGAGATCGGCGTTGGCGCCGGCGGAGCTGCCGGTGAGCGAGCCGATCGCGATCAGATCACCCGAGCTGATCGCTGCATGTGCTGACGTGGCAGTGCACGCGGCAATGGCAATAGCAATTAAATTTTTTTTAATCAAAGACAGTGGAATGTCGCGCGAATAGGTATGCATTGTGAGATGTCCGTTATAGGCCATTAAAATAACGCTAGCATTACGAAACATTGTGAAAGCTATGTGACATACGTATTACAATGAAAAAAATAACATGTGATCTGTTGTTTCATGTTTTGCTCCGGTTGATTCATGTCATGAAGGATGACGACGTTGAAAAAAATTTTAATCGTGGTCGCCGTACTCATTGCTATCGGCGCAGTGGTGTTCTGGAAAATGCGCGCCGATCCGATTGCGGTGTGGGTGGCGGCGGCGGAGATGGGTCCGGTCGAACAAACGGTATCGAATACGCGCGCCGGTACGATCAAAGCGTGTCGGCGCTCGAAATTATCGATGCCGATCGGCGGCGTGGTCGACAAGCTGCTGGTAAAAAAAGGCGATCGCGTCGAAGCGGGGCAATTGCTGCTCGAATTATGGGATCGCGATCGCTACGCCGAAATGGAAGCCGCGCAGGCGGCGGTGAGCTCGGCGAAAAATTCGCAGCAGCAGACCTGCGTGCTGGCCGAGCGCAGCGCACGCGAATCGCAACGCCTGCAAACATTGGCCGAGCGTAAATTGATTTCAATCGATGCCGCCGATAATGCGGTCAGCAATGCCAATGCGCAAAAAGGCGCGTGCGCGGCGGCGCAATCGCAAGTCACTTCCGCCATCGCGCAGCTGTCGATGCAGCAAGCGGTGCTGGAACGATTTCAATTGCGCGCGCCATTCACCGGTGTGATCGCGGAAATCAACGGCGAAATCGGCGAGTATGTGACGCCGTCGCCGCCCGGTGTGGCGACGCCGCCCGCGGTCGATTTGATCGATACCTCCTGCTTGTATGCGACCGCACCGATCGACGAAGTCGATGCGGCCGCGCTGCGTCTCGGCATGCCGGTGAAAATCACGCTCGATGCATTTCGCGGGCGCGAATTCGCCGGCAAGCTCACGCGTATCGCGCCGTATGTGCTCGATTTGGAAAAACAGGCGCGCACGGTCGATGTCGATGTGCGCTTCGATACGGTACCCGACGATGTTGCGTTGCTGATCGGCTACAGCGCCGATGTCACCATCGTGCTGAAAAGTCTGCCGCGTGTGTTGCGTATTCCAAGCGAAGCATTATTCGCCACCAATCACGTCTGGGTTTTGAACGGCGCTAACAAATTGCAGAAGCGCGAATTACAATTGGGCGTCGGCAATTTTACGTTCACCGAAGTGCGCTCGGGCTTGCAAGAGGGCGAGCAGGTGGTGCGCAATCCCGATCAGCCCGGCCTGGCTGAAAATGCCCGCGCAATTGTTCATCATGACTGATGTCATCGTGACTGATGCGCTCGCCAGCAGTGGCGAAAATATTATCGAGATTAAACGCGTCGAAAAAATGTTTCAGTTGGGTGAGCAAACGGTGCATGCGCTCGACGGCATCGATCTGTGCATCCGCAAAGGCGAATATGTGTCGATCATGGGACCGTCGGGCTCGGGAAAATCGACGCTGCTGAATGTGCTTGGCTTGCTCGATAAACCCGATCGCGGCAGTTATCGCTTGGCCGCTGTCGAAACGACGACGCTCGACGAAGAGCAGCGCGCGAAATTTCGCCGCGATCAAATCGGCTTTGTATTTCAATCGTTCCATTTAATCGCGCGCCTCTCCGCGCAAGAAAATATCGAATTGCCGATGCTGCTCGAAGGTGTGGCGCCGCACGAGCGCGCGCGGCTGGCGCGCGAGGTGATGGAACGGTTGGGTCTGGGCGATCGCGCCCACCATTTGTCGAATCAATTGTCGGGCGGACAGCGACAACGCGTAGCGATCGCACGCGCGCTGGTCATGCGACCGAGTTTATTGCTCGCCGACGAGCCCACCGGCAATCTCGACAGCCGCTCCGGCGCCGATGTGATGCAGCTGCTCGAAGAGTTGAATCAAAGCGGTATTACGTTATTGGTGGTCACGCACGATGCCGCGCTCGGTGCGCGCGCGCATCGGCAGGTGCGCATGGCGGACGGCAAAATCATCGGCGATGAAATGATGGTGTGCGAGGCGGTGAATGCGGTTCAATGATTTGTTGCATTTCAGCGTGCAGACGCTGCTGCGGCAACGCGCGCGCGGCGCGATGATTTTGTTCGCGATGGGACTCGGTGTCGCTGCGGTTTTAATTTTGACCGCACTCGGCGAAGGCGCGCGCGGTTATGTGATGAACGAGTTTTCGTCGATCGGCAAAAATGTACTGGTGATGTTTCCGGGCCGCAAGGAAACCACCGGCGGCATGCCGCCGGTGATGGGCACCGCGGCGCGCGACATCACGCTCGATGAAGCGTATTTGTTGACGCGCCGCATATCGGCGATCGAAGCGGTGGCGCCGCTGATCATCGGCAGCTCGCGCGTCGCTTTTGCCGAGCGCGGGCGCGAGGTGGTCGTGCTCGGCACCACGTCGCTGTTTTTGCCGATTCGCCATCTTAATTTAGCGCAGGGACAGAATTTAACGGCAGGCGATTTTCGCCGCGCGAACAGCGAAGTCATCATCGGCGAAAAGCTGAAAAACGCGCTATTCGACGCCAAACCGGCGATCGGCGAATTCGTTCGCATCGGCGATTCGCGTTTTCGCGTGATCGGCGTTTTATCCGGACGCGGCGATGCGATGGGTATCGATTTATCCGATGCGGCGATTATTCCGGTCGCGGCATCGCAGCGTTTATTCAATGTCTCCGGTTTGTTTCGCGTGCTGATTTTATTGCGCGATACCGTATCGATTGCGGTGGCGAAAAGGCAGATTGAAAATGCGATGCAGAGCTTTCATCAAAATGAACTCGACGTGACCGTGGTCAGCCCCGATTCGATGCTGGCGACGTTCGATAAAATATTAACGGCGATGACGCTCGGGGTCGGCGCTATCGGCGCCATCAGTTTGCTGGTCGCGGGCATATTGATCATGAATGTCATGCTGATCACGGTCAGTCAACGCACGCGCGAAATCGGCTTGCTGAAAGCGCTCGGCGCATCGTCCAACGATATTTTGCGCGTGTTTCTCACCGAGGCAATGCTGCTCACCGGCGTCGGCGCTATCGCCGGCGTCGTATTCGGTTTGATTGTGGTGAAGACAGCGCGCGCATTTATTCCCAGCGTGCCGTTCGATGCGCCGCTGTGGTCGGTCCTCACGGCGGCGATTACCGCGCTGCTGACCGGCTTGGCATTTTCATGGTTGCCGGCGCGGCGCGCGAGTTTATTACAGCCGGTCGATGCACTGCAGAAACCATGATGTTTTTCTCCCCTCTCCCTGCGGGAGAGGGAACTTTAAACAGAGATTTCTCGCCATGAGAGTCAGCGATGGATTTTTTTGGGTGGCCCGCGCGGTGTTGTCGCAACGCCAGCGCAGTTTATTGACCGCGCTCGGCATCGCGATCGGCATTTCCGCTGTCGCGCTGCTGACATCGGTGGGCGAAGGGCTGCGTATTTATTTGCTCGATATGTTCTCTGCATTCGGCACGCGTATTGTTTCGGTCGCAGCGGGAAAAACCACGACGCAGGGCATGATCGGCATGATTAAAACGGTGCGGCCACTGACGTTGCGCGATGCCGAAGCGCTGCGCCATTTGCCGCATGCCGAATCGGTGACGGCGTATATTCAAGGCACGGTGCGCGTCGATAACGCAACGCGCCAACGCGATGCCGAAGTATTCGGTGTCGATCCCGATATGCCGCAAACATGGAATATGCGCGTTGCGCTGGGTCGATTTTTGCCGGCCGATGGCGGCTTTGCGCGCCCGTATGCGGTGCTGGGATATAAGGTGCGCAAGGAATTATTCGGCGACGCGAATCCGCTCGGTGCGATGGTGCGTGTCGGCGATTACCGGTTTCGCGTCATCGGCGTGATGGAAACGAAAGGGCAGATGCTGGGGTTCAATCTCGACGATGTCGTGTTCGTGCCGACCGAGCGCGCATTGCAATTGCTCAATCGCGAAGGTGTGGGCGGTATCGATATTGCGTTCGATCAGCAGACCACCAGCGCGGAAATGTCGAAACGTATCACGCGACTGATGACCGCTCTGCATGGCGAGGAAGATTTCACGCTGTTCACGCAGGAAGATATGTTGAACAGTTTGAACCGCATTTTAAATTTCATCACGCTCGCCATCGCGGGGCTCGGCAGTATTTCGTTGATCGTCGGCGGCGTCGGTGTCGCCACCATTATGACCACGGCGTTGCGCGAGCG
>DASXYH010000357.1:0-2433 GCA_036502545.1 Spongiibacteraceae bacterium | reverse complement strand
CAACGCGTTCGCGAGCAACGCAAAAACCGTCCCGTCGCGGCGAAACCTACTAGGCGTCATTCGACGCGCTAATTTTTAGGGAAACTCAGTTTTACTGCTCTAATTACTTCACCGTTCTCGCAGCGGGTTGGCGCCGGAAGGGGTTCTCTTTTTCAGGACAAGAAGGTGATCTTATCGAAGCTGCGGTGCCATTCGTCATCGGAGATGTCGTCGAGCGCTGCTAGGCCGACCACACCGAGGCTACTGGAATGCTCGCCACGGAAGTCCTGAAAAAGAAAACCCCTTCCGGCGCCAACCCGCTGCGAAAACGGTGCAGTAATTAGAGCAGTAAAAAACGCTTAATCAGAATTTCCTTAAGCTATTTAAATTGTGTGCGCAATGCGAGTCGATACATTATCAAAGCGGCGCCGCCGCAGACGGCGATTAATGTAGCCAATGGCAATTCATCCTGCGCGTGCCAGAGGCTCATCGCCATGCTGCTCACGGTGGCGAGACTGATTTGTAATGTCCCCATCAATGCCGAGGCGGCGCCGGCGCGCGCGCCCTGATGCTGCAATGCCAGCGCCGTGCTGTTCGGCGCGATAAAACCGATGCTGCCGACGGAGAAAAATAATGCCGGCAGTAAAATCGGCAAGCCGGCGATGCCGAATAATTTCAACAGCAACAGCAATCCGCCAAAAATTGCAGGTATACAAACCGCGTAACCGAGCACGCGCTGTGGTGAAAAGTACGCGAGCAAACGCCCGTTGATTTGCGATGCAGCGATCAGTCCAAACGCGTTGGCGCCAAATATCCAGCCATATATTTGCATCGGCACGCCGTACAGCTCCATAAGTACGAATGGCGAGCTGGCGATATAGGCAAACATGCCGGCGCTGACGAGCCCGCCGCATAGTGAAAACGTTAGGAAGTGGCGGTCCTGCAACAATTCGCAGTAATTTTTCAGAATCAAACTAAAATACAGCCGCGGTGCCGCGGCGCGATCGACCGTTTCTTCCATCCGGAAGTAAACCGCGATTAGACTCACCAATCCGAAAATGACGAGAATGCCGAAAATTGCGCGCCAACTAAACCAGTGCAATGCGGCGACGCCGAGTTGTGGCGCGAGAATCGGCGCCAACCCCATCACCAACATGATTAGCGACATCGCTTTGGCCGAACCGATCGCATCGCAGCGATCGCGAATCACCGCGCGCGCGATGACCATGCCCGCGCAGCCGCCGAGCGCTTGCAACAATCTTCCCCACTGCAATACATAGACATTGGCCGCGAACGCGCAGAACAGGGATGCCGCGGTATACAGTGCGAGTCCGAAATACAGCGGTGGCTTGCGGCCGAAGCGATCGCTCAACGGGCCGTAAACAATTTGGCCGAACGCAAGCCCGATAAAAAACATCGAGAGTGTGCGTTGCACTGCACCCGCATCGGTGTGCAGCGCGGTAACGATGGTGGGAAAACTCGGCAGATACATGTCGATCGATAACGGGCCGACCGCCGTCAAACCGCCGAGTAAAATCAGCCAGCCAGGAAATCCGCGCAGCGGTTGATGCAATGTGGCGTTTCGCAATGTGCGATTATTGTTCGAGTGCGTTGAGCACGTATGGTGGCAGGGCTGTCGATTTACCGGTGGCCTGATCCAACCAAACTAATTTCGAATAGCCTTCCGCATAACAAACTTCCAGCGTGGCCGCGTCGAAAATTTTTTGCGATAGCGAAAGGCTGCTGAACCCGCTTTCGTCCAAATAGGTGATGACGCGCAGCGTGGCGGGATAACGCACGGATTTCAGAAATGTAATGTCGGCTTTAAGCATGACCGGCAACGCAGCCATACCGATTTCCGCCAATCGATGGTGCGTCATCCAGCGCATGCGCGCCTCTTCCAGATAGCGAAAATAGTGGACATTGTTGACGTGGTTGTAAAAATCGAGATCGCCCCAGCGCACTTCGATATCTGTAGTGAAGAGTATTTTTTTGCTATCGGTTTGTGCTGTCACTGTCTTGCTCCGGCGGCACTGTATTGTTGGCAGATCGAATTATGCCGGATTGCCGGTCGCGCGCGCAGCAAATGTTACATGCAAAAATTAAGGAAGCTCTGATTAAATGTTTTTAACTATTGCGGTGATCTCGCAGCGGGTTGGCGCCGAAGGAGGCTCTCTTTTTCAGGACTTCCATGGCGAGCATTCCGGTAGCTTCGGTGTAATCGGCCTAGCAGAACTCGACGACTTCTCCGATGCCGAATAGCACGGAGCTTCGATAAGATCACCTTCTTGTCCTGAAAAAGAGAACCCCTTCCGGCGCCTCATGCTCTGCTACAGCGTGCCTTTTAAAAAATACTGAATCAGAGTTTTTTAAAGCCCTTTAATACAAGTGCTTTATGCTTATCAATCGGATTATTCCTCGTCATCACTTTCGCCGTCATCGTCGCCCATGCCG
>DASXYH010000356.1:0-2281 GCA_036502545.1 Spongiibacteraceae bacterium | reverse complement strand
TCTTCATCGGTGGTGCCGGGATGCGCGGCGATGAAGTACGGAATTAAAAATTGTTCCTTGCCGGCTTGTTTCGAAAATTTATCGAACATCGCCTTGAATTTATCGTAGCTGCCGATGCCCGGCTTCATCATTTTCGATAGCGGGCCGCCCTCGGTATGTTCCGGCGCAATTTTTAAATAACCGCCGACATGGTGCGTTACCAATTCGCGTACATATTCCGGCGTTTCGACCGCGAGGTCATAGCGCAGCCCCGATGCGATCAATACTTTTTTGATGCCGGGCAGCGCGCGCACCGAACGATACAAATCGATCAGCGGCGTTTGATCGGTATCGAGATTTTTGCAGATACCGGGATACACGCATGAAAGGCGCCGACAATTTTCTTCGATCGTTTTGCTTTTACAATTCAAGCGCCACATATTCGCGGTGGGGCCGCCGAGATCGGAAATCGCGCCGGTGAAGCCCGGCGTTTTATCGCGAATCATTTCGACTTCGCGCACGATTGAATCCTGCGAGCGGCTTTGAATAATGCGGCCTTCATGTTCAGTGATCGAACAGAAACTGCAACCGCCGAAACAGCCGCGCATGATATTCACTGAGAAGCGAATCATTTCGTACGCGGGAATTTTTGCATCGCCATACGCCGGATGCGGCACACGCTGATACGGCAATTCGAACACGCTGTCGAGTTCGTCGGTTGCGAGCGGTAACGGCGGCGGATTCAGCCATACTTCGCGTTCGCCGTGTTTTTGCACTAACGCGCGTGCGTTGCCGGGATTGGTTTCTAAATGCAATACGCGCGCGGTGTGGGCGTAATAGATCGGATCGTTTTTGACTTGTTCGTAACTCGGCAGACGAATCACGGTTTTAAGCGGATCGAGTTTCGCCTTGCGCGCGGTGAGGGGATCGAGAATACGCACGACCTGCGTTTCGATAACCGACGAAGTTTCGGTTTGTTTTTTTGTTGCGCAGGTACTCGGCTCTTCCACCATTTCATACGGATTTTTATGGAAATGCGTGGCGCCAGGTTGATCGAATTCGGTCGAATCGATCACGGTCCAGCCGGCGGGAATTTCGTTGATCGCGAATGCAGTGCCGCGCACATCGCGAATCGCTTCGATAGCTTCGCCGTTCGCGAGCCGATGCGTCACTTCGACGATCGCGCGCTCGGCATTACCGTACAACAATAAATCCGCTTTGCTATCGAGCAGAATTGAGCGACGGACTTTATCGCTCCAGTAATCATAATGTGCAATGCGGCGCAGGCTCGCTTCGATCGAACCGATCACGATCGGCACATCGGCATACGCTTCCTGGCAGCGCTGCGAATAGACGATCACCGCGCGATCGGGCCGTTTGCCGCCGATATCGCCCGGCGTATACGCATCGTCGTGACGCAGGCGGCGGTCGGCGGTGTAGCGGTTGATCATCGAATCCATATTGCCGGCGGCGACGCCGAAAAACAGATTCGGTTTGCCTAGCGCCATAAATGCATCTTTCGATTGCCAATCGGGCTGCGCGATGATGCCGACGCGAAAACCCTGCGCTTCCAGCGTGCGGCCGATGACGGCCATGCCGAAGCTCGGATGATCGACATACGCGTCGCCGGTGACGATGATGACATCGCACGAATCCCAGCCGAGCTGATCCATCTCCGCGCGCGACATCGGCAGAAACGGCGCTGGGCCGAAGCATTCGGCCCAGTATTTTCTATAGGAGAACAGCGGTGTGGCTTGCGGCATAGCAGAGTGCGGCGGTCGGAATAGGGCGGGCATTATACGTCAAGAATTTCAATGCCGGTGTTGGTTTCCTCCCCTGATAAGGGGAGGTGGCGCGTAGCGACGGAGGGGTTTGGATGTTGAAAAACCCCTCCCCGGCCCTCCCCTTATCAGGGGAGGGAGTGCGCTGGGTTGTGCCGTGTAATCACCTTATGCAATAGTGGCCGCCTTTCCAGTTAGTCCATTGATTTTTATGGAACATACCTATCGCCTGGTGATTTCGTGCCCCGATCGCGTCGGCATCGTCGCGCGTGTCAGTCAGTTCGTTGCCGAATACGGTGGCTGGTTGACCGAGGCGAATTACCATTCCGACCGCGATACCGATTGGTTTTTCATGCGCAATGAGATCCGCGCCGATTCGCTGAAAATCGGCGTGCGCGAATTCAGCGCCGCGTTTTCGCGCATCGCCGACGAATACGCGATGCGTTGGTATATCCGCGATTCCACCGTAAGGCAGCGCATCGTGATTCTCGCCAGTCACGCTTCGCACTGCCTCGCCGATT
>DASXYH010000355.1:0-5469 GCA_036502545.1 Spongiibacteraceae bacterium | reverse complement strand
CGCCGCGACCTGGCGAAAACGCAGTTCGATACTGAAATCTACCAGGCTGTGTTCGGTGACCACTTTGCAGCCGCCGATGTCAACTCGACTGTCGGCCTGCAGCCGCCATTTTTCCGGCCATTCCGCGCAGTTGCGCACGAGTTCGACCTGCTGCGGATGCAATAACACCGCGAGGTTGCGCTCGCCAACCGGTAACTCGCGCACCGCACGTCTTACCAGTGGTATCAACGCTTCGGCGCTAAGCGCGGGTTCGTGATCGAGTACCACGCGGGCAATATCGAGACTCAGTTGCGTCATCGCCTGTTCGATCGCTGCCTCTTGTGCGGCAATCGGTTGCAGCAATTGCTGCATGACCGCCTGCAATTGCACGACCTGCAGTTTTAATTCCTCTTGCGCGGCGGTGCGGCCTTCCTGCTGTCCCTGCGCAAAACCGGCCGCGCGGCCCTCGCGAGCACCGTGGCTGAAACCTTCGCGGTGCGCCTGCGTGGTAATTTCCTCAAGCTGGCGAGCGGTGAGCGTACGCGCAACGATGCGATTGCCGGCATCGCGCGCGCGCGCGGCGGCATCTTTTTGACCGGACGCCACTTCGGGCAACATCCAATTTTCGAATTCATGGCTGTCCGCTGCAGGAATGCGCGTTTTTTCTACCACTGAGTCGCCCCGTTAGATTCGCGGATTAAATCATCGCTTCGCCGCCGCCACCGCCCAGCACAATTTCGCCGGAATCGGCCATACGGCGCGCGATCAACAGAATTTCTTTCTGCGCCTGCTCGACTTCGCTGACGCGTACCGGACCTTTCGATTCGAGATCGTCGCGCAACAATTCAGCGGCGCGTTTTGACATGTTTTTGAAGATTTTTTCTTTCAATTCGTCGTCCGAACCTTTCAGTGCGAGGATCAGCACTTCGGACGAAATCTCGCGCAGCAGCGCTTGAATACCGCGATCGTCGACCGCTTTAAGGTCTTCGAATACGAACATCAAATCCTGAATCTGCGTGCTGAGGTCTTCATCGATTTCTTTAATCGATTCCATCAACTCGCTTTCCAAGCTGCCTTCCATGTTGTTCATGATCTCGGCCGCGACTTTAGTACCGCCCATCGCTTTGGTTTGCGACGAGGCGTTGCCGGAAAATTGTTTTTCGAGAATATCGTTCAATTCCTGGAGCGCGGAAGGATGCACCGAATCGAGCGATGCCACCCGCATGATGATATCGAGACGCTGTTTTTCGGCGAGATTGCCCAGCACTTCAGCGGCCTGATCGGAATCAAGGTAGGCAACTACGATTGCCTGAATCTGCGGGTGTTCGTGACGAATCAAATCCGCGACCGAGCGTGGGTCCATCCATTTCAGCGTATCGAGACCGGTGGTATTGCCGCCGAGCAGAATGCGATCGACCAGCGAATTGGCTTTATCTTCGCCGAGCGCCTCGACCAGCATATTGCGAATGTAGCTGTCGGCGCCGACGCCAAGGCCGGTCAGCGTACGCGCATCGCTGAGAAAGCTGTTGACGACGTCCTCGACCTGCGATTGTTCGATATTTTGCAGATGCGTCATCGCCGCGCCGATGCGCTGCACTTCTTTCGGCCCGAGATGACGCAATACCGCCGCCGCGTCTTTTTCGCCGAGCGACATCAATAACACCGCCGCTTGATCGATACGCGTTAGATTGCTTTTAACTTTCGGCGCTTTCGCTTGAGCTTGTTCACTCACTGGTCGCTACCCACTTCTTTACCACTTGCGCCACCCGGCCCGGATCTTCCGCGATCAATCCTTTAATCGCCGTCAATTGCTGATCGTAATTGTCAGGCCCTGGCAACAACATATTGGCTGCGCCGCTCAACGTCACCGTTTCGTTCCCGAGCGGCCCCATCGGCGCGCCCATGCCACCCATATCGCCCAACGGGGTAGAGCCGCCCATCTGCCGGTTATCGCGCGCACCTTGGGTAAGGCTATTCATTACCGGACGCAGCACCACGAAGATCAATGCAATCACGACGATAACGGCACCGACCATTTTGCCGATCGATAATACCCACGGCTGCTGATACCACGGAATCGTCACGGGCGTGCTGTCTTCTTCGACCACCGGAACGAACGGCGAATTGACCACGTTGACCACGTCGCCGCGCGCCGCATCGAAACCGACCGCGTTCCTCACCAGTATAGCCAGGCGCTCCAGCGCTTCGGCGTCGAGCGGAGCGCCTTGATCGCCGGGTTTTGCATCGGCCGCCAACTTGTTATCAACCGCTACCGCGACGGTTAGTCGGCGCATTTTGCCGATTTGATGTTTGGTGTAGCTCAGGGTGCGATCGAGTTCGTAGTTGCGCACCACCTGTTCACGCGTGCGATCGCCATTTTTGCCGCCCGCCGCGCCGCCGGTGCCCAGCGAGGTGCCGGTGCCCTGCGGTTGCTGACCGGGCTGATTGGCGGCCGCACCCGTGGCCTGTTCGGGTGCGCGACCATCGGCAGGTGGCTGATTGCTCAGTGCGCCCGGCACGCCGCCCGCCGCGCCGCCGGGTTTCTGTTCTTCGATACGCTGCTCGCTGCGAATCGCCGGCGTATCGGGGTTGTATTGCTCGCCGGCCTCTTCGACCGCAGTGAAATCGACATCGGCCGCCACTTCGGCGCGAAATTTATTCGGCCCCAGCAGCGGCGCCAAAATCGAATTGACGCGATCGCGCAACTGCTGCTCGATGCGATGCGTGTATTCGAGTTGTTTATTTGCTTCCACCAATTGCGGATCGTCCATCACCAGTTGCGACAGCAGCGCGCCTTTTTGATCGACTACGGTGACGTTTTCCGGTTTCATATCGGGAATGCTGCTCGCCACCAGATTGACGATCGATTTCACCTGCGACGGCTGCAGTGAACTGCCGGGAAACAGTTCGATGAATACCGAAGCCGAAGGCGGCCGCGCATCGCGCACGAACACTGAATCTTTTGGAATGCCGAGATGGACACGGGCACCGCGCACATTGGTGATACTCGCGATGGTGCGCGCCAATTCACCTTCGAGCGAACGCCGATAACGCGCGGTTTCCATAAATTGACTGGTGCCGAGCGGCTGCTCTTTATCAAGCAGCTCGAAGCCGGCTTTGTTGTCGTTCGGCACACCGGTTTCGGCGAGCTTCAAACGCGCTTCGTTGATTTTGTCCGATTCGACCAGTAATGCGCCGGTTCCCGTATCGATTTTATATTTGATCTTGCTGTTGTCGAGTACATCGAGCACCGCCGATGAATCGAGCCGTTCGAGGCTGCCGTACAACGGCCGATAATCACCGCCCTGCGCCCACAACACCGCAGCGACACCGAGCGCGACGCTCGCCGCCAAGCCGATCAATAAGCCGAGCTGACGCAGAATGCCGAGGCCCGACATGCCCGCCAGTAAATCGCTCTGCGGCAACAATCCACTGCCGCGACGTGGCGCAACTTGCTGCGAAGTAGTTGGAGCGGTGGCCATGAAAAATTACCTCGCTAAACCTTGCAATCGATTCCGATCGGATGAATATTTGTCTGCCTTAAATCGGCATGTTCATGATGTCTTTGTAGGCATCGACGAGACGATTGCGCACCTGCGTCAACGCCTGAAATGATACGCTGGCTTTTTGCGATGCCACCATCACCTGCGCCAGCGAAACCTGCGGATCGCCCTGTTCGAACGACGTTGCCAACGCACCTGCCTGCTGCTGCGTCGCATTCACCGAACCGATCGCCTGCTGAAACATTTCGCCGAAGCCTTTGACACTCTCTCCATTATTAACGTTGGCGCCCGCGCCGCTTTTCAGCGTTTGTTGCAACGGATTCAGGCCGTCCATCGATGCCGTTTCGCGCACACCGCGCTGCTCATTGATTTGGCTTTGCATCTGCCGCATCTGTTGCAGCAACTGATTGACATCGGCGCGTTCGACTTTCATCGCAGGATACCCTTACTTCAATTCGCTTCGGCTTAAAACTCAAGTCAAACTACTGACAGACTGGCGCGATCGCTAGCGGCTCAGATCACCGAATTTATCGAGAGAGCCGCATCAGCGTTGCCAAGAATTTGACTATCACGGCATAAAAACCGGGATCGATTCAGGAAGAGCACAAAGTGGGCCAGCGTGAACTGGATGGGCGAGCGCGGGGAAATTTATTTCCCCGGTAGTAAAACCTCTTAATTTAAAGTGATCGAAGGGAGTTTAGGAACCGAAGGTTGTTTAATGCAAAGTAAGGAACGCAGTTATTCAGCCGAGCAAGTTCACAACCTTAATCGCGCTTTCATCGCGCTCAATTTTAAGATTGGCAAAATCGAACAGCGTGGTATCGGCCAATTGTGACGGGCCGACATTTTTTATCGCGGAAAAAATCGATTCGACGCGGCCGGGAAATTTCTTTTCCCAATCGCGCAGCATTGCCTTGATCGCCTGACGCTGCAGATTTTCCTGCGAGCCGCACAGGTTACACGGAATGATCGGAAAACCCTTTTGCTCGGCGTAAGCGGCGAGATCTTTTTCTTCGCAGTAGGCGAGCGGACGAATCACGATATTTTGTTTATCGTCGCTCAATAATTTCGGCGGCATCGCCTTTAACGCGCCGCCGAAAAACATATTCAAAAACAGCGTTTCCATAATGTCATCACGATGGTGGCCCAGCGCGATTTTGGTAGCGCCGATCTGCTGCGCGAAACCATACAGTGTACCGCGGCGCAACCGCGAACATAAACCGCAGGTGGTTTTGCCTTCCGGAATCACCGATTTAACGATGCTGTAAGTGTCCTTTTCGAGAATGTAATACTCGATGCCGAGCCTGTTTAAATATTCAGGCAAAACGTCTTCAGGAAATCCCGGCTGCTTTTGATCGAGATTGACCGCGACCAGATCGAACGCCACCGGCGCGGAACGTTGCAGACTCATCAAGATATCGAGCATGCCGTAGCTGTCCTTGCCGCCGGACAGGCATACCATCACTTTGTCGCCCGCTTCGATCATGTTGTAATCGGCAATCGCTTCGCCGGCCAATCGGCGCAAGCGCTTCTGCAATTTGTTACTTTCGGTATTACTTTTCCTGGCGGTATTATTTTTCTCGGTGGTTTTGTCTTTTTTCGACAACTCTGGTTTCGCGGATTCGAGAGCGTTCGCATCAAGCTCGGCAGGAGCGAAGTTGCGCGGTGAATGCGTGACGTTTAATAACTGGGTCATGACGAGAACTGCTGTTTAAAAAATCGTCGCGCATTTTAGCTGTTGCACTGCCATAGCGGGTAGTATTTCCGCAAGCGTCTGACTAAAATGCGGACTCCACCCCGAGGCACAAGTTCAGCTTGTCAGCGGCCCCGTTAATTTTCAGAAACAGGCGGCCCAGGTGGCAATGTATCGTGCGATCCATGATGCGAGCGACCTGCTCTCAACCCGAATCCATCGATAAATAGGAATCGCCATGAAACATCCTGTTCGCGTCACAGTCACCGGCGCTGCCGGTCAGATCGGCTACGC
>DASXYH010000354.1:0-5508 GCA_036502545.1 Spongiibacteraceae bacterium | reverse complement strand
GATTTTATTCGCCGCGATCGGCGGTCCGAAATGGGACAAACTCGATCGCGCGATTCGGCCGGAAAAAGGTTTGCTGAAACTGCGCTCGGAATTGGGTCTGTTCGGCAATTTGCGTCCCGCGATTTTGTATCCGCAGTTGGCCGATGCATCGTCGCTGAAAAAAGAAATCGTCGCCGGCCTCGATATTCTGATCGTGCGCGAATTGACTGGCGGCATTTATTTCGGCGAACCGCGCGGCATTCGCACATTGCCGAACGGCGAGCGCGAAGGTTTTAACACCGATAAATATTCCGAATCGGAAGTGCGCCGCGTCGGCAAGCTCGCGTTCGAGCTGGCGCGCAAACGCAGCAAAAAAGTGTGCTCGGTCGATAAATCGAATGTGCTCGAATCGACGATTCTGTGGCGTGAAGTGATGGAAGAACTCGGCAAGGATTATCCCGATGTCGAGCTGTCGCATATGTATGTTGATAACGCAGCGATGCAATTGGTGCGCGCGCCGAAGCAATTTGATGTGATCGTCACCGGCAATTTATTCGGCGATATTCTTTCCGATGAGGCGGCGATGTTGACCGGCTCGATCGGCATGTTGCCTTCGGCGTCGCTGAACGAGAAAGGCGCCGGCATGTATGAGCCGTGTCACGGTTCCGCGCCCGATATCGCCGGGCAGGGCAAGGCGAATCCATTGGCCATGATTTTATCGACGGCGATGATGCTGCGTTATTCGTTGCATGCGCCCGCCGCGGCCGATGCAATCGAGCGCGCTATCGGTAAAGTGTTAGATAAAAGGTTGCGTACGTCAGATATTTTTACGGCGGGGATGCAATTGGTAAATACTGCGCAGATGGGCGACGCGGTGGCTGCTGCGCTAAAAGGTTGAAGTGTGAACTCGAAGAAACCCCTCCCCGGCCCTCCCCTTATCAGGGGAGGGTGACGTAACTTCGGCTTGCGTGGAGCGGCCTCCCCTGATAAGGGGGGATCGAGGGGGTTAATTCTTAAAGGTGATGAAATGAAAACGGTAGGTTTTGTCGGCTGGCGCGGCATGGTCGGTTCGGTATTGATGGAGCGCATGCGGCAGGAAAACGATTTCGACGGCATCGAATCGGTATTTTTCACGACGTCGAATATCGGCGGCGAAGGCCCGGCGTTCGGCGGAAAATCCTCACCGTTACAAGATGCATTTGCGCTCGACGAGTTGAAAAAACTCGATGTGATTATTTCCTGCCAGGGCGGCGACTACACCACTGAAGTGTTTCCGAAATTGCGCCAGTCGGGGTGGAATGGTTATTGGATCGATGCGGCGTCGACGCTGCGGATGGAAAACGACGCAATCATTATTCTCGATCCGGTCAATGGCGATTTAATTCGCAATGGCCTCAAGCGCGGCGTTAAAAATTTCATCGGCGGCAATTGCACCAACAGCATTTTGCTGATGGGTGTGAATGGCTTGTTCCGCGAAGGCTTAGTCGAGTGGGTCAGTTCGATGACATATCAGGCGGCATCGGGCGGCGGTGCCAATCACATGCGTGAATTACTCAAGGGTATGGGTGCGATTCACGCTGCCGTCGCCGATCAATTGGCGACGCCGTCTTCGTCGATCATCGATATCGATCGTAAAGTTGCGCAGACGATTCGCGACGATGTGCCGCATGAATTTTTCGATGCGCCGCTCGCGGGCGGTTTGATTCCGTGGATCGACAAGCAGCTCGATAACGGCCAATCGAAAGAGGAGTGGAAAGGGCAAGCCGAGATCAACAAAATTCTCGGCACGCAACAGACGATTCCGGTCGATGGCTTGTGCGTGCGCATCGGCGCAATGCGTTGCCACAGTTTGGCGCTGACAATGAAATTGAAAAAGAATTTACCGCTCAATGAAATCGAAACAATGATCAAATCGGGCAATCCGTGGGTGAAGTGGGTGCCGAACGAGCGCGCGATCACCGCGAAGGAATTGACGCCGGCCTCGATTACGGGCGGTTTGCAAGTCGGTGTCGGTCGCGTGCGCAAACTGAACATGGGACCGGAATATATCAGCGCGTTCGTGATCGGCGATCAACTATTGTGGGGCGCGGCTGAACCGTTGCGCCGCATGCTGCGCATACTGCGCGAGGCGAATTGAGATGGCAGCGACAGGCACCGGCGTATCCGTGGCTGTGGTCGGCGCTACCGGCGCCGTCGGCGAGGCGTTGCTTTCTGTTTTGAGTGAGCGTGAGTTTCCGCTCGGCAAACTGTACGCCTTGGGTAGCGGTAAATCAGTGGACGATACCGTTATGTTTGCCGAACGGCCGCTGCCGGTCGAGGCAATAGCTGATTTCGATTTCAGTCGTTGCAAAATTGCTTTTTTTTGCGCGCCTAAAGCGGTAGCGAAAAAATATGCGCCGCGTGCGGTCAGTGCGGGCTGCTGGGTTATCGATATCAGCAGCCAGTTCCGGCTCGATGCGAAAGTGCCGCTGGTGGTGTCTCAAATCAATGGTGATTGTTTGGCGGCATTGAAAACTCCGCAGATTATCGCGAGCCCGAGTGCTCCGGTCGTGCAAGCGGGAACGGCGTTATTTTCACTGCAAAAAAAATTCGGGCTGCGCCGAATCGATATCACCACGATGCTCGCGGTATCAGCATTGGGTAAAGCCGGCATTAGTGAACTCGCCGGTCAGACCGCACGTTTGTTGAATGCACAGGCGCTGCAGCAAAAGACATTTCCCTCGCAAATTGCGTTTAATCTTCTCCCCGCGTTTGACGCTCTCAATGAAAACGGCTATACCCTCGATGAATTGAGTGGTGTGAAAGAAGTTAAAAAACTTCTGATGGATGAACGGCTTGAAGTTGCAATGAGCCAGGCTTTCGCGCCGGTGTTTTACGGGCACAGTCAAATTGTCCGGCTGGAGACCGAACAACCCATCGATATGCGAATAGCTCGCGAGCAGTTGCTGCTCGCAGGCCTTAAATTCAACGATGAGTCCGACGAGCCGTTGAGTCCGGTAGCGATTGGAACTGGTAGCGATGTTATTTTTATCAGTCGTCTTGCTCAGCGAGCATCCGCACCGCGCAATCTTGAACTATGGACCGTGGCCGACAATATTCGAAACGGTGCGGCAGTTAACACTGTTGAAATTGCCGAAACCTTGCTAAAAAGCCACCTGTAACTAATACTTACGCCATTTACTAAATACATATTCTAGCTTTCGGATGCCGTGGCTTAGCGTGGGACCAACAGGTTTCGTTGTTGCCAACGACAAAACTCTCAGCGAGATTACAGGGTAAATAATATGGTGCGGAAGAAGCTCGCCATGGCGGTACTGGCTTTGAGCGCGTTGCAAGCGAACTTTGCCGACGCGTTGGGTCTGGGAAACCTTGCAATTAAATCGGCGCTCAATCAACCGCTCAATGCGGAAATCAAGCTTCTCGATACCGGCGATCTCGATCCTTCCCAAATTAAAATCCAATTGGCTGCGCCCGAGGATTTTCAGCGTGCCGGCGTCGACCGCGATTTCTTCCTGACCAATTTGCGTTTTTCGGTCGATATGAATGGCCATGGCGGAGGCACGATCAAGGTCAGCACGCGCGAGCCGGTGGTCGAGCCCTATCTCAACTTTGTCATTGAAGCGCGCTGGCCGAATGGCCGTCTGCTGCGCGAATTCGCCGTTTTGCTTGATCCGCCGACATTCAGCGCCAATAAAGGTGCCGCGCAAATTGCGCCGGCGACCAGTTCGAGCGCGCAGCCGGCCACACGCACACCGGTGCAACCGCCAACGGTAAAGTCCGAAACGGAAACCACGAAAACAGCTCCGCCCGCCGATATGTCGCTACCAGCTACCGGTAAGACGGACGAATATCGCATTCAGGTTTATGACACGTTATCCAAGATCGCAACGCGCTTTAAACCGGCCGGCGACGTCTCGGTAGCGCAGACGATGATTGCGATTCAGCGCGCAAATCCGCAAGTATTCATCCGCAACAATGTCAATTTGATCAAGTCCGGTTATGTGCTCCGCCTACCCAGTGCGGATGAAGCACGCTCGATAACAGCCGATCAGGCAGTACAGGAAGTAAACTCGCAGAATCAGGAATGGCGCAGTGGCAGACATTCGTCATTTGCTGCCACGGCGGCGACCGGTCCGCAGCTCGATGCCACCGCACCCGAACCTTCGAACAAAGCAGGCGGATTTCGCGAGCAGGCCCGCTTGTCCATTGCGACCTCGGGCGAGAGTGATAAAAGCGCGGCGGGAAGCGGTGGTTCCGGTAAAGCCGTTGAGGCGCTGCGCAATCAGCTGACGGCAAGTCAGGAAACGTTGGAAAAAGGCAAGCGCGACAACAAAGAATTGCAATCGCGTCTCGATGATATGGAGCGGCAAATCGCGACGTTGCAGCGTCTCATTTCGTTAAAAGATGATCAATTGACGGCGCTGCAAAACAAACCGGCATCCGCAAAATCGGCTCCACAAGCTGTACCGAATACGGCGAAAACAGCTCCGGCGACGCCGCCTGCCCCAGCTCAGATTCCTGCAGTCGAGCCAGCCACTGGAGTTGTGCCAGCAGCTGAGGCGCCAGCCGCTGCCGCCCCCGAAATTAAACCGGAGCCGCCGCAGCCGGCCCCTGCGGCAGCCAAACCGCGTCCCACGCCGACTCCGGAACCGGGGTTACTCGATCAGCTGATGGCGAATCCAATTTATATAGTCGGTGCTGCGGCTGCGCTGGTGCTCGCATTGATTGGCTTCGTTATGGCCAAGCGGCGCAAAGACGCGGAACAGGAAGAAAACGATACGCTGGCGTTCGACGACGGCGATAGTTTCCAGTTCGATAACGCCGATCTCGATAACGCATCGATTAGCGACGACGCGATCACCACCGCAGAACCGCAGTCCACCGCAGAAACCCCGATTAATGAAGCTCCGGTCGAGACGCCACGAAAAAGCGTGCGCTCGGAAACCGGCGATGCGATCGCAGAATCCGATATTTACATTGCCTATGGCCGTTATCAACAGGCGGTCGATTTGCTTTCTCATGCGATTGACACGGAACCCAACCGCAGCGATTTGCGCGTCAAGCTGCTCGAAGTGTTTGTCGAAATGCGCAACAAAGATGCGTTCCGGCAGCAGTTCGTAGCGTTGCAGGGCCTCGGCGACAGCAAGGCCGTCGCGCACGTCAAAGACATGTTGTCTTCTGTAGATGGCATATCCGATTGGCTCGATGATCTTCCCGGCGGCAGCTCCAGCTCGTCTTATGTCGCGCCGGTTGTTACGGCAGCGGCGGCGGCCGCTACTGCAGCGGCGATTGCGGAGGATGAATCGGACGCTGATGCGAATTTGGATCTCGATCTCGAACTGGAGGACGATACAAACGCCAATCAGCCTTCCGCAACGATCATGAATCTCGACTCCGATTTTGGCAGCGAGCTCAACTCATTCGCGTCGAGCACCGCGCAAAGCGAAGAAGCGCCCGAATTCACTCTTGATCTGGATGACGAAATCGATGACGGCAGCGCGGCCGCTGAGTTCACCTCCGATTTCAGTA
>DASXYH010000353.1:0-4314 GCA_036502545.1 Spongiibacteraceae bacterium | reverse complement strand
TCGATGGGAGGTAGTTCATTCATCGCAGTAGGAGAGGCAGGCATGGCGGCCGTGGTCGAATCTTTTCAACAGTTTTTCTGGCCCCTATTATTGATTGGGGTTTGTACCGGTGTGGTGGCGTTAATTCCGGCAGTCGGTTGGATATTGGGTATCCTGATATTCATTCTGTCGCTGAAGTACACGCGGCGAACTACGTTATCTCTTGATTTAATGATCACAATGGCGCTGTGGATATTAATCCGCGGGCTGGCAATGCAGTTGCACATTGCCTAGCCGCAGCGTCTTGCTACAGCCGGGTTTTGCCCGGCTTTTTTTATGTTTCTTTTTTTGAGTTTCGCAATTTATTTTCTGCGCCGATTTAATTCGCTCGGCTAAGCTGGATGTATTGATTGAGCCCGGACGTTCACCATGTTATTGCGCAAATTAATTCTCGGCGGATATTTAATGTATTGGCAGACGTTGGTGCTTGCCGCCGGTGATATCGAGGTGCAGGCATTGATGACCGATGCCGCGTTGCTGCGCATCGACGGCAAACAGCATATGCTGCGCAACGGCCAGCGCAGTCCCGAAGGTGTGTTGCTGGTGAGCGCCGATACGCGGCACGCCATCATCGAAATCGATGGTCATCGCAAAGAACTCACGTTGAGTCAGCGCATTTCGGCGAGTTTCGCCACCGCCGATCAAACCGAAGTGCGCATCGAACGCAATGAACAACGTCAATATTTGACGACCGCGGAAATCAACGGCCGTTTAACCACGGTGATGGTCGATACCGGCGCGAGCAGCGTGGCTCTCAGCGGAACGCAGGCGGCGTTACTCGGCATCAATTATCACCGCTTCGGTACGCCGACGCGCGTCGCCACTGCGAGCGGCATAACCAATGGTTATTCGATACAACTCGATAATGTTGCGGTCGGCGGTATTGCGGTTCCGTATGTGTCGGCGATGGTGATCGAGGGCGATTTCCCGGTGGTGACGTTGCTCGGCATGACGTATCTTCAGCGCGTCGGCATGCGCGAGGAAAACGGCGCGCTATTCTTACGCCAAAAATACTAGGTTTTACGTCAAAAATATTAGGCGATTCCATGAGCGGATGGTTATTTAAAACCGAGCCGGAAGAATTATCGATCGAGACATTGGCAGCGCGCGGCAGCGCTGGCGCGTGTTGGGAAGGCGTGCGCAATTATCAGGCGCGCAACATGCTGCGCGACGACGTCAAAATCGATGATCGCGTATTTATCTATCATTCGAGTTGCGCGTTAATCGGCATCGCCGGCATCGGCCGCGTCATCAAAAGTGCTTATCCCGATCCGTCACAGTTCGATAAAAACAGTATTTATTTCGATCCCGCCAGCACGCGCGAAAAACTGCGCTGGATTTCTGTCGATGTCTGCCACGAGCAGACCTTCGCGCGCGTTATTCCATTGGCGGAATTAAAAGCCAACCCGGCATTGAGCGAGTTTGCACTGGTGCAGCGCGGCAGCCGGCTTTCCGTTATGCCGGTTAATACTGCGCAGTGGAAAGCGATTTTGAAAATGGCTGAAATTTAGTGCTGATGTCCGCCCGCGCCGTGCGCATGGCCGTGCTCTTTTTCTTCATCGCTGGCGGCACGCACATCGACAATGTCGACTGCATAATTCAGCGTTTGTCCGGCTAATGGGTGATTGGTGTCGACGTCGACCGAGAATTTGCCGACTTTAATGACGGTCACCAATGTCATTCCCTCTTTAGTATTGAGCTGCACCGCCTGGCCGGGTTTGAGCTTGCCGGCGTGCTTGAGGTATTTGGCCGGCACGCGTTCAACGGCATCGGCGCGGCGCTCGCCGTAGGCGTCGAGCGGCTCCAGCGTCAGCTCGAAATGATCGCCGCTTTGCTTGCCCGCAAACGCAGCCTCCAACTTCGGTACGACATTTTTGGCGCCGTGCAGATACACTGCGTTATCGCCGTCGCGATTGCTTTCGATGGTGTTGCCGGCGGTATCGCTGAGCGTATAAAGAAACGAAACCACGGTGCCGTTTTCGATTTGCATGTCGGAGTTCTCAAGGCAAAATAATCGCGCGCTATGGTAGTGGCAAGCCGCGCAATTTGGTAGCGCCGGCTTGTAGAATGGAGTGACGAGCGAAGAGTTGGTGACGAGCGCAGAGTATCGACGAGGAATGACGCGCGTGGCGGACATTATTCCCTTCCAACGCAAATCGAAGCAGCCCACAAAGCGCAACGCGCTGTGTGCAAACGGCCATCATCGCTGGGTGATATGGCAACAAAAGCCATTCGACAGCAAACAGGGAAAGCTGATCACGGTATACCGTTGCGAACGCTGCGGTGCGGAACGTACCGAGGCGCGCTAAGCGAGGAAATCACGCAAAAGAAAAAAAGCGCGGCGAGAAAAAGACCGCGCATAAAGCTAAAGACCACCAGGAAAACGAACTACATAGAAAAAGAGCTGCGTGCAAGAAACAAGATCAGGACAGCTTTTCCGCAATTGCGGCCAGCAGGTTTTTAGCGGCGGTTTTACCCTCCACCGCCTGCACCACCAACGCCATGCCGTACATATGCTCGGCGATTACCTCGTGCATCTGCAGGTCTTCAGCTTCGGCCTCATCGCGCAGAAACAGGAATGCGCGCGCGCTGATATCGTCGATCAGCTCGCGGGAATTGGTTTCGCGATATTCGGCAAGGTTGATGACGTTGCTGGCGCTAGACATGATAATTTCCGTACTGGCGAAGTTGACTGTGTAAACTATAGGTGCCAAAACAGATTCTGAAACTACGTAATTACCCCTAAAATTCTGCGAAAAATACGGTGTCGCGCGCTGCGGCGGCGGATTGGCAGCGTACCTGGCGCAGAGGATAATGCGAGCCCCATTAATCCCTTGCGCGCCCTTTCTCCGCTCAGAATCAGTGTTTTTATCCATTAATCCCGAGATCAAAATAATCTATGACTGAAATCATCAGCGACGGCATCGAGCAGTTACCGCTGCGACAATTCACCGAAAAGGCGTATCTCGATTACTCGATGTACGTCATTCTCGACCGCGCGCTGCCGCATATCGCCGATGGCCTGAAGCCGGTGCAGCGCCGCATTATCTACGCGATGAGTGAACTCGGACTCAAGGCCAGCGCGAAGTACAAAAAATCGGCGCGCACGGTCGGCGATGTGATCGGTAAATTCCATCCGCACGGCGACAGCGCCGCGTACGAAGCGATGGTGTTGATGGCGCAGCCGTTCAGCTATCGCTATCCGCTGATCGATGGCCAGGGCAACTGGGGCTCGCCCGACGATCCCAAATCGTTCGCCGCGATGCGTTACACCGAATCGCGTCTGACCGCATTCGCCGATTTATTGTTATCCGAACTCGATCAGGGCACCGTCGATTGGGCGCCGAATTTCGACGGCACGCTCGACGAGCCAATCATGCTGCCGGCGCGCGTGCCGCACGTATTGCTCAACGGCACCACCGGCATCGCGGTCGGTATGGCGACCGATATTCCGCCGCACAATCTGCGCGAAGTGATCAATGCGTGCATCTATTTGCTCGACGATCCTTTCGCCGGCGTACGCGCGCTCTGCGAACATATTCAAGGACCGGATTTCCCCACCGAAGCCGAAGTCATCACGCCGCGCGCCGATATTCTTGCGATGTACGAAACCGGGCGCGGCAGTTTGCGCATGCGCGCGCTGTGGCGCGAGGAAGATGGCGATATCGTTATTACCGCGCTGCCGCACCAGGTATCGGGCGCGAAAGTGCTCGAACAAATCGCGCAGCAGATGCAGCAAAAAAAATTGCCGATGATTCAGGATTTGCGCGATGAATCCGATCATGAAAATCCGACGCGGCTGGTGATTATCCCGCGCTCGAATCGCGTCGATAGCGATGCGGTGATGCAGCATTTGTTCGCGACTACCGATCTGGAAAAAACCTATCGCGTCAATATGAATATGATCGGCGTGAACGGCCGACCGCAGGTGAAATCGCTGCCGCAGATTTTGAACGAGTGGCTGCAATTTCGCACCGAGACTACGCGCAAGCGCTTGCAATTTCGGCTCGACAAAGTATTGCAGCGCTTGCATTTACTCGAAGGTTATTTGATCGCGTACCTAAATCTCGACGAAGTCATCGCGATCATTCGTTACGAAGATGAACCCAAGCAAAAATTGATCGAACGGTTTGCGTTGAGCGATGCGCAGGCTGAAGCGATTCTCGAATTGAAATTGCGCAATCTCGCCAAGCTTGAAGAAATGAAAATTCGCGGCGAGCAGGATGAATTGGCGAAAGAGCGCGATGGTTTGCAGACGCTATTGGGTTCGCCGCA
>DASXYH010000352.1:0-2545 GCA_036502545.1 Spongiibacteraceae bacterium | reverse complement strand
TGCTCGGCTTTACCGATATCGACGATAGCGGCCAGGAAGGCGTTGAGCTCGCATACAACGATACGCTCTCGGGAGTACCCGGCAGCAAGCGCGTGTTGAAAGATCTGACCGGGAAAATCATTCGCGAAATCGATGCGGGTCAGCCCGCGCGTCCGGGTCACGATGTAACGCTCAGCATCGATCTGCGTTTGCAATATCTTGCGCACCGCGAGTTGCGCAATGCGTTACAGGACATGGGCGCGAATGCAGGCTCGGTGATACTGCTCGATTGTCGTACCGGTGAAGTTTTAGCGATGGCGAATCAGCCTGCGCTCAATCCGAATAATCGCAGTCGCGTCAATGCCGCCGGCCTGCGCAATCGCGCGATGCTCGATTTGATCGAGCCCGGTTCGACGATGAAACCGCTGACGATGGTCGCAGCGCTCGAAAGCGGAAAATACACACCGCAAACACCGGTCGATGCCAATCCGGGTTATATCGTCGTGGATGGCAAGACGCTGAAGGACCCGGTCAATTTCGGCCTGATCAACCTCACCAAAATAATTACCAAGTCGAGCCAGGTCGGCATCACGCGCGTTGCGCTGACGCTCGATGAAAAAAATATCTGGGATGTATTTAATCGCTTCGGTATCGGCAGCGGCGCCGACACCGGTTTTCCCGGCGAGCAGCACGGCCTATTACCGCTGCGCAATCGCTGGTCCGATATCGAGCGCGCGAATTTCGCGTTCGGTTATGGCGTACAGGTAACGCCGCTGCAATTGGTGCGAGCGTACAGCGTATTTGCCAGCGGCGGACGCTTGGAAGCGGTGAGTTTATTGCGCCGCGACGGCGCCGCTCCGGAAGGCAAACAAGTGGTATCCGCCGGCGTTGCGCAGCAAATCGTCGAAATGATGCAAACGGTAATCGGTCCCGGCGGTACCGGTACGCGCGCGGCGATTCCCGGTTATTCGGTGGCGGGCAAAACCGGCACCGCGCGCAAAGTCGGTGTGCACGGTTACGAAGATCGCTATCACTCGCTGTTTGTTGGTTTTGCGCCGGTGTCGGCACCGCGTATTGTTGCCGCCGTCGTTATCGATGACGCCAGTCTTGGCAAATATCACGGCGGCGATGTCGCCGCACCGGTATTTGCGAAAGTAGTCGGCGGCGCCATGCGCTTGCTGAACGTTGCGCCCGATCAAACGCTGCCGAATGTTGCCAAGGGCGCGGAAACGCCAGCCATTGGTCGAGGGCCCGCGTGATGGCCGCCGCCCTGCATTTCGACACCAATAAAACACTCGGCGATTTATTGCCGGAAATCGCCGCGCCGCAAGCGCAATTGCCGGTCACCGGTTTGGCGCTCGATAGCCGTCGTCTGCGCGCGGGCGAATTATTTTTAGCGTATCCCGGCGAGCAGGCCGACGGTCGTTTATTCGTCGATCAGGCGGTTGCGCGCGGTGCGGTTGCGATCATTGCCGAGAGCGGTTTCGAGCGCAGCGATTTGCCGATACCGGTGATTCGAATTCCGCGCCTGCGCGCGCAGGTCAGCCGCATCGCCGATCGCTTCTACGATCATCCGAGTCGAAGCGTTAACGTCATCGGCGTCACTGGCACCAACGGCAAAACCAGTTGCACGCAATTACTCGCGCAGGCGTTGCGACTGCTCGGCAAAAATTGCGGTGTAATCGGTACGCTTGGTAATTCACTCGACAATAAAATCGATGGCGGCGGGTTAACAACGCCCGATCCGATCGCGTTGCAGGCGCAATTATCGCAGTGGCGCGATCAAGGCGTGCGGCATGTCGCTATGGAAGTCTCATCGCACGGTTTAGCGCAGGGCCGCGTCAGCGGCATTCAGTTTCGCGG
Source organism: Spongiibacteraceae bacterium (assembly GCA_036502545.1). GTDB lineage: Bacteria > Pseudomonadota > Gammaproteobacteria > Pseudomonadales > CAMLJR01 > CAMLJR01. The sequence continues at coordinate 703 of DASXYH010000352.1, read as the reverse complement.
CGCGGTGTTTACCAATTTGAGTCGCGATCATCTCGATTTTCACGGCACGATGGAAAATTACGGTGCGGCGAAAATGGCGCTGTTCGATATGGCCGGACTCGAATTCGCCGTTCTTAATCGCGACGATAAATTCGGCGCGGCGCTGGCGGATAAATTGCGCACGCGCATGTCGGTGCTCGATTACAGCATGAACGCCGACGCAGCCATCGCGATAAAAAATGCAGAGTTTCGCAATGACGGCGTGCATGCCATTGCCACAACTCCGTGGGGCGATATCGCAGTCCACAGCCATTTGCTCGGCGATTTCAATTTGTCGAATCTGCTCGCCGTTATTGCCGTGCTCGGACAACTGCAGATTGCGCCGGCCGATATCGCGGCATTGTTGCCGAAGTTAAAACCGATCGCCGGGCGCATGCAGCGCGTCGGCACCAATGCCGATATCGAAATTGTCGTCGATTACGCGCACACCCCCGATGCGCTCGAGCATGTGCTTTCCGCGTTGCGCCGTCATTGCAGCGGTAAGCTGTGGTGCGTATTTGGTTGCGGCGGCGATCGCGATGTCGGCAAGCGACCGTTGATGGGCGCAATCGCCGCACGTTTGGCCGATCGCGTCGTGCTGACCAGCGACAACCCGCGCAGCGAAGATCCACAGCGTATTCTCGACGATATTGTCGCTGGCATCGACGCGACGTTTGTCGAAGAA
>DASXYH010000351.1:0-1589 GCA_036502545.1 Spongiibacteraceae bacterium | reverse complement strand
CAGGAATTGTTGCACGGCACGCGTCCCGAGCAACTGGCGCAGGCCGAAGCCGCATTAGCAGGTGCGCAAGCCGAAACCAGGCGTCTGCAATTGACGCGTGCGCGCTTAGACGTGCGCGCACCGCGCGCTGGTCGTATCGATGCGCTGCCGTATCGGCTCGGCGATCAACCGCCTGTCGGCGCCACATTAATCAGCATGCTGACAGGCGACGCGCCTTACGCGCGTGTTTTCATTCCGGAAAAGCAGCGCGCGAATTTACAGATCGGCCAGCATTTCACCGTGCATGTCGACGGTATCGAAAAATCATTCGACGCGATTTTGCGCAGCGTGCGTAGCGAAGCGACGTTCACGCCGTATTACGCATTGAGCGGCGATGACGCGAGCCGTTTGAGCTATCGCGCTGAATTATTATTGCAAGGCGACGCGGCGCGCCAATTACCGCCGGGAATTCCCTGCCACGCCGAGTTGAGCGCCGATGCCAAATAACGGCGCCGACGATGTCATTGTCACGCGCGGATTGTCGCGGCGTTTCGGCAATAAAACCGCGGTTGATCGTGTCGATCTGCGCGTGCAGCGCGGCGAGGTTTACGGTTTTCTCGGCCCGAACGGTTCCGGCAAATCGACAATGATTCGATTATTGTGCGGTTTGTTATTGCCGAGCGCGGGCGATATTCGCGTGCTCGGTCTTGCGATTCCGAAAGAGGCCGAAGCGTTAAAAAAACGCATGGGTTACATGACGCAAAATTTTTCGCTGTATGCCGATCTTAGTGTGCGGGAAAATTTAACGTTCGTCGCCAATATTCAGGGGCTTGCGAACGCAAAAGCAAAACAGCGCGTTGATGAATTGCTCGAATTGTATCGGTTGCGCGAAGTCGATCAGCAAGCCGCCGGCACGTTGAGCGGTGGCCAGCGCCAGCGCGTCGCATTGGCGGCGGCAGTGTTGCATAAACCCGAATTATTATTCCTCGACGAGCCGACCAGTGCGGTCGATCCGCAGTCTCGCCGCGATTTTTGGGATTCACTGTTTGCACTGGCCGAGCAGGGCACCACATTGCTGGTATCGACGCATTACATGGACGAAGCCGAGCGCTGTCATCGTCTCGCGATTCTCGATCGCGGTCGCTTGGTTGCAAACGGCACGCCGCGCGATTTAATGACGGATCTGCCGGGACAAGTATTACTGGTCGAATGCGAATCGCCGCGCACTGCGCAACAGGCACTGCTCGGCACACCACATATTCTGGCGGCGGCGCAAATCGGCGCGAGCCTGCGCGTGCTCACCGATATGAAAGAAAACGCGATGTCGATCATTCAGCAGCAGCTCGCAAGCGCAAATATACCAGCGCAAGTTGGGCCGACGCCGCCGAATCTCGAAGATGTGTTCGTGATGGCGACGCGCAAACAAGAGCAGCCGGCATGAACGCATCGCTGCTGCGACTGTGGGCGATTGTCGTCAAAGAGTTGCGGCAATTGCGCCGCGATCGTCTGTCGTTCGCGATGATCGCCGGCATGCCGATTCTGCAATTGTTGCTGTTCGGTTTTGCGATCAACATGGATGTGCGCAATCTCGATGCCGCGCTTTACGATGC
>DASXYH010000350.1:0-1524 GCA_036502545.1 Spongiibacteraceae bacterium | reverse complement strand
GTGTCGATATTCTGGTTAACAACGCCGCATTCATGCAGCCGATCGCTGAGCCATTGCTGACGTATCCGTTGGAGTTGTGGCGCGCGACGATGGACATCAATGTCAGCGGCACTTTGCATTGCATCCGCGCGATTGCGCCGTTGATGATTGCGCGCGGCGGCGGTCGCATCGTCAATCAAACATCGGTCGGCGCTTATGAAGGCGGTCATGCGTACGGTGTCAGCAAGCTCGCCGTGCAGGGATTGACGGTGTGGTTTGCGCAGGAACTCGGTAGCAAAAATATCACCGTGAATTGCATTGCGCCGGGCATGATCAATACAGCGGCCGGCGATGCATCGCGTCCGCCCGGTATGGTGGAAGCATTGGCGCCGATGATTCCGTTGAAAGCCGTCGGCGACCCCGAGGATTTAACCGGCACACTGTTGTATCTCGTTTCCGAAGCGTCGGCGTGGGTGACAGGCCAAATCATTCGTGTCGATGGCGGCTGGATCAAACGCGTCGCTTAATTAACGATAGCTCTAATGGTTTTTTAAAAGGCACGCTGTAGCAGAGTATGAGGCGCCGCCGGGGGTTCTCTTTTCCAGGACAAGAAGGTGATCTACTCGAAGCTGCGGTGCCATTCGTCATCGGAGAAGTTGTCGAGTTCCGCTAGGCCGATCACGCCGAAGCTACTTGAATGCTCGCCACGGAAGTCCTGGAAAAGAGAACCCCCGGCGGCGCCAACCCGCTGCGAGAATGGCGCACTTATCAAAAACTCGCTTCGACTGAGCGATGTGGTTATTCACCGCACCACGATGCACTGCATTTACGTCCTGCGTATAAGCAGGGACAATCGGCACAGGGAGGAGCCAAACCTTGCAGATACCGATAGCAAATCGATCGTTGCGATCCATCGAAAAATTTTTCATCCATAGACTGCGCTTCATAATGTTTGCGCTGTGTTGCCTGCTCACTGCGTGTCATCGCTCCACTGTGTGGTCTGCACCCGGCAATACCGACTGGGATCGCGCCGCCGTGCTCGCCGAAATTTCCGAACCGATCGTCGCGCTAAATGTGAGCGAGGGCCAACAGGTGCAGGCCGGCGAATTATTGCTGCAACTCGATACGCGTCGCACCGATGCGCAATTGCAGGCGGCGCAGGCCGATGAGCAGCGTTTAAACGCACAATTGTTGGAATTGCGTCACGGCGCGCGGCAGGAAACGATCGACAGCGCGCGTTCGCAATTGACACGCGCGCAAAGCGATGCTGAAAACATGCAGCGCGAACGCGAGCGCGCCGCGGTACTGCGCAAATCCAATTCGCTATCGCAACAGGATTTCGATCGTGCCGAAACCAACGCGCGTGTCGCGACCGCAAGCGTCGGCAGTTTGCGCGCGCAATTGCAGGAATTGTTGCACGGCACGCGTCCCGAGCAACTGGCGCAGGCCGAAGCCGCATTAGCAGGTGCGCAAGCCGAAACCAGGCGTCTGCAATTGACGCGTGCGCGCTTAGACGTGCGCGCACCGCGCGCTGGTCGTATCGAT
>DASXYH010000349.1:0-7458 GCA_036502545.1 Spongiibacteraceae bacterium | reverse complement strand
CCGGACCGAAACCCAATGATTTCAGCAACAGCGCACTCAGCGGTATCAACACCAGCAAACTGAGATACAGCACGGTAAAGCCTAATGCCGGGCGAAACCCCGGCATCAGCGAACGTTTAACGAAAGCCATCGCCAACTCTTTTATCAATAAAAATCATTTAGCGCGTCGGATCAAAATCACTTGACGTAAATCTGATCGAACACGCCGCCATCGGCGAAATGCGTCGCGGTGGTTTGCGGCCAGGTACCGAACGCATCTTCCAATTTGATCAGCGGTATTTTCGGGAAGCGATCGAGATCGGCTCTATCGGCGAGTTCGGGCTTCAGCGGCCGATAGAAATTCTTCGCCGCGATTTTTTGTCCGGCCGGCGAATACAGATATTCGAGATATGCTTTCGCAACCGCTTCGGTGCCGTGCTCTTTCGCATTCGCTTCGACGACGGCGACGGGTGGCTCGGCGAGAATACTAACGGACGGATTGACGATATCGAACTTGTCCGCGCCAAACTCTTTCAGCGCTAGAAACGCTTCGTTTTCCCACGTGATCAGCACGTCGCCCAAGCCGCGCTCGACGAACGTGGTGGTGGAACCGCGTGCGCCCGAATCAAGCACCGGCACGTGCTTGTATAATTCGGCCACATAGGCCTGCGCTTTTTTCTGCGCGGCAATCACTTTCGGATCGCTGACATTTTTAGCAACTTTCACATCGCCCAATTCTTTTTGCAGCGCCCACCCCCAGGCAGCCAGATAATTCCAGCGCGCGCCGCCCGAGGTTTTCGGATTCGGCGTAATCACCTGCACATCGCCTTTGATCAGATCATCCCAATCCTTGATGCTTTTTGGATTGCCCTTGCGCACCAGGAACACAATGGTCGAAGTGTATGGCGCGCTGTTCGACGGCAGTTTGGATTGCCAATCGGCGGGGATTTTTTGCGTGAGCTTGGCGATATTGTTGATGTCGTCGGCCAGTGCCAGAGTCACCACATCGGCGCCGAGACCATCGATCACCGCGCGCGCCTGTTTGCCGGAGCCGCCATGCGACTGACTGACTTTGACGGTGTCGCCCGTTTTGCTTTTCCAGTATTCGGCGAAGACGGGGTTGTAGGCTTCATATAATTCACGCGTCGGATCGTAAGAAACGTTCAACAGCGCTACATCCTTAGCGGCGGCAACACCGCTGAATGTTCCCGACAACGCAATAGCCAGAACGATAGATTTCCCCAGTGATTGGGCCATTGTAAGAACTCCTGTTTTTGAGCTGAATATTTTTGATCAGGCGAATACGGTAACGCGATAAATGCGCATGGGCGGCACTCTACACAGAGCGAATGAAGCAAAAAAATACCGTTTTCGCATTTGCTTATGGCGCATAAGCAAATAGCCAAAAGTCCTAAGCATGTGGGTGCTGGAATTAGCGCTTATGCAGAAAAGAAGAAGATCGATTAATCAATGAATGGTACAACTGCATTTTAAAATAAATAAATGCACACTAAGTCGACGAAAATCGTTTTACCCGATCTCGATTTGATCAATTTTTTGTTCGCCGATTTTTTCATCGGGCGACAATTGCCAAAAAATCCATGACGATGCTATCGCGATGAGGCCGACGCTGATAAATGTCGCGTGAAATGCCGATAGCGCCTGCGCGTGCAAATCGCGAGCGAAGTATTCTTCGAAATTAGCGAGCAGCGCGCCCGCGGAAGCGACACCGAGACTCATCGACAGCATCATCGTCATCGACAGCAAACTGTTGCCGCTGCTCGCCTGATGAGGCTGCAGATCTTTCAGCGCAACAGTGTTCATCGCGGTGAATTGCATTGAATTAATGCCGCCGAAAAGCATCAGCTGCAGAATGCGCAGCCCTACCCATTGCTGTGGTGAAATCAATGCGAAACTCGCCATCGTCAGGCCCAGCAATAATGTATTCACAATCAGCATGTGCCGATAACCCATGCGCCGGATCCAAAGAGTGGCCAGCGGCTTCACCGCCATTCCGGTCGCCGCCGCGGGCAACATCAACAAGCCCGCCTGAAATGGCGAATATCCGAGGCTCACCTGCAGCAGCAGCGGAATTAAAAACGGCATGCTGCCGCTGCCTATGCGTGCGAATAAATTACCGAGCAGTCCGATGCTGAAAGTCGGCACCTGAAATAAAGCGGGGGCGAATAACGGGTGCGGCCGACGTATCGCATGTAACCAATAGGCGGCGATGCTGGCCAATCCGAAAATCAACAACACGCGCACGGTGGCGGTTTGAATGCCGAGCCCGGCCAGACCATCGAGCGCGAGAGATATCGATACCATGCCGAAGGCCAGCATGGCGTAACCGGAGAGATCGAAGCGGCCGATCGATTCCGGTCGACTGTCAGGCATATATGCATAAGTGGCGATGCAGCCGATGATGCCGATCGGCACATTGATCAGAAATATCCACGGCCATGAGGCGATTTGGACGAGCCAGCCACCGAGCGTCGGGCCGAGCAACGGCCCCACCATGCCCGGAATCGTCACGAAACTCATCGCGCGCAAAAATTTTTCCTGCGGAAAAGCGCGCAGTACCGCGAGGCGGCCGACCGGCATCAGCATTGCACCGCCCGCGCCCTGTAACACGCGCGCAGCGACCAATTGCGGCAAACTCTGCGCAAAAGCGCAGCACAACGACCCCGCCACGAACAATACGATCGCACCGAGATAAACGCGCCGCGTACCAAAGCGATCGGCAATCCAGCCGGAGGCGGGTATCAGCATCGCCATCGTCAATGCGTAGGCGACGATCACGGACTGCATACGCAGCGGACGCTCGCCGAGACTGCGCGCCATTGCGGGCAAAGCGGTATTGACGACGGTCGAATCCAGCGCCTGCATAAAAAAGCCGACCGCGACCAGCCATAGCAATAAATTCAACGATTTTTCTGTGGGCATGAAATCAATTTTGTTTGCAATGGCCCATTGATGCAAGAGCAACACCGCGAGTAGCCGGGCGACGTCTGAAAGCGCTTATCCAATGCGGGCTCCATGAGATATTAGACCTATACGAAACCGGTCTATCAAAACAGTTGCAAAAGGAAGCGCTACAAAGTAAGTTTGCCGTGTTGTAAAAGTAAAAATAGTCGTAAGAATGCAGTCGCGGTAGACGTATAAGAATAAGACGTTGATGCAGTTGCGCGGTAGGTTCATCGGATCTTAATTCGTCGGTCACAATCAGTTGGCAGTATTCCCGTGTTGAACTCGAAGAGTTCAACCGCTTGCATAATCAGCTATGTGTGAGAGTTTTCGATCGGGCGATCAAACAACGCGGAAGTGATGGGCTCAACGAGTTGCGCTTATCATCCACGACCACAATAAAACCAACACATTTCAGGGAGCCATCATGTTAACCTCTGTTTCATTGCGCACATCCTGCTGCGTTTTAGCTGTTGGATATAAATTCCGTAAGTTAGCCACCACTGCCACCGTAGCGTCGGCTCTAGCGATGATCACCCCCTTGGCGTTTGCGGGCAGTGGAGCGCCTGTCATTCCGTCATTGGATGCCTGGCTGAGCGTAAACGCCGGTACCAATCAGGGCGGCGACCTGCTTCCGCCGAGCTATGTCAATGATGGCTCGAATGATTTTTCGTTTTCGGGTAGCAATACGAGCGCGGCTGGACAATACGCTGTCGATTGGAATCTGGTCATGAACCCAGACCCATTTATCAACGGCGCTGTTACCGTTACTAACTTGAGCAGCTCCGCTCAAAATTTCACGGTCAATTTAAACTTACCCGTGACCCCGGCGTTTAGCCCGGGACTAATGGGCGGCTCCATCGATGCCACGGTCTACGATCTCAATAGCAGCGGAACGGCCACATTGCAGCCTCAAGGTAGCGTCAGTAATCCCATTTATTTTGGCCGCATTGACAATACGAGCTTATTGTTGATGTTTGCCCAAGTGGTGAGTTGCGGTGGCGTCGGTTGCAGCGGAAATTCCGGTGAGTCGCAAATGCCGCCATCGATTCCCGTAGCGGGTGTAAATACCAACATCGGTACCCGGTTGGTTTTCAACTTATCCGCGGGCGATAAGGTAACTTTTTCTACGCATTTTGAAGTGTTGCCGGTGCCGGTGCCCGCAGCTGCTTGGTTGATGGGCTCTGCCCTGGCCGGACTGTTCGGAGCCCGCCGTCGCGCTCGTGCGTGATCGCTCGTAAAGACGTAACGCAATATCCAAAGCCATTTAACGCCCGCACCTCGCGGGCGTTTTTTATTTGCAGTTATTTATTTGCATCTTATAAAAAAAACAGACCGATATTTCCTGCCGAGTATCGGTGATATCGTTACTTAATATATTCTCGCAAAAAATGATATGGCCACCACCTGGCTCAATCGGTGAACGCAATGAATAAAGCGACAAAAGCTGCGCTGTTATCCGGTTTAGTACTGCCGGGCGCGGGCCATATTTATTTGCGCAGTTATGTTCGCGGCGCGGCGCTGCTCATCGTTTCCGCGCTGGTACTCGTCAATTTGTTACAGCGCGCCATGCAGCAGGCAAATTCGATCGCCAACAATTTACTGGCAAGCGGCGCTGTCGATCTCAATACCATTGTGGCGCAGGCTACCGCCGCAACCAGCCGTATCGATTCCACTCCGTTTGATATCGGCACGTTGGTGCTGGGTGCTTGCTGGCTGTTTGCAATTATCGATTCTTATCGTATTGGTAAAAATCTAGGGAAGCTCTGACTAAGTGTTTACCGCTCTAAATTACTGCACCGTTCTCGCCGCGGGTTGGCGCCGGAGAGGGTTCTCTTTTTCAGGACTTCCGTGGCGAGCATTCAAGTAACTTCAGTGTGGTCGGCCTAGCAGAACTCGACGACTTCTCCGATGACGAATAGCACTGCAGCTTCGATAAAATCACCTTCTTGTCCTGAAAAAGAGAACCCTCTCCGGCGCCTCATGTTCTGCTAGAGCGTGCCTTTAACAAAAACACTTAATCAGAGTTTCACTAAACAAATAATCCAAGTTGCGGCGCAACGCGTACTCGCCTAACCTAGCCGTTCATTGTTAGGTTCTCCCTTTTAATTCTCGATCGATTTTTATTCTCTGACAAATCAGGAGGGCAGCCATGGCCGCATCAATTCCAGAAAATTATCTCGATCTGTTTCAAAAGAAAGCATTTGCTCACCTGACTACGCTGATGCCGGATGGCAGCCCCCAGGTGTCACCGGTATGGTGCGAATATGACGGTAAATATGTCGTCGTCAATTCGGCGAAAGGCCGGCAGAAAGACCGCAATATGCGCCGCGATGCACGCGTGGCGCTCGCCATCAGCGATCCCGATAATCCTTATCGCTATCTGCAGGTGCGCGGCAAAGTGGTCGAAATCACCGAGCAAGGTGCGGATGCGCACATTGATAGGCTCTCGCACAAATATTTGGGCAAGGATTATCCGTATCGCGACCCCAGCTCGACGCGCGTCATTTATAAAATTGAGCCCGACACCGCTTCCGTCAGTGGTTGATCAGCGCGCGATGCAATGGCAACAGCTGCTCAATAAAAATCGCCTCGGCAATCGACCCGCGAAAGAAGAGTCGGGCCGCAATGCATTTTTGCGCGATCACGACAAAATTATTTTTTCCGGCGCATTTCGCCGTCTCGCGCGCAAAACCCAAGTACATCCGCTCGCCACCAACGACCATATTCATAATCGATTGACCCACAGTCTCGAGGTTTCGTGCGTCGGCCGCACGCTCGGTATTCGCGTCGGCGAGGCATTGCGCACGCAGCAACTGTTGCCGAACGGCATCGACGCCACCGATCTCGGCGATATCGTGCAATCGGCCTGTCTCGCGCACGATATTGGCAATCCGCCGTTCGGCCATACCGGCGAACGCGCGATTCGCGCCTGGTTTCTGGAGCATGGCCAGCGTTATCTGGAAGATTTAACTGCAGCGCAGCGCGCCGATCTGGAAAACTTCGAGGGCAACGCGCAAGGTTTTCGCATTCTCACCAAATCCGAATACCACCAATACGATGACGGCATGCGGCTGACGTACGCAACTCTCGCGACGTTTTTAAAATATCCGTGGCTCGCGAGCACCGCAAAAAGCGGCGTGACGCCGCGGCGCGATAAATTCAGCGCGTTCGGATCGGAGCGCGATGCCTTCGTCGAAGTATGCAATGCCACCGGTTTGCGTGTGCGCGATACCGATTATTTCAGTCGTCATCCGCTCGCCTTTCTGGTCGAAGCCGCCGATGACTTTTGTTACGCCATTATCGATCTCGAAGATGGTTTGGAAATGGATTTATTGCACTGGAATGAAGTGTACCCATTGCTGCAACCGATACTGCCGAAAAACGCGGAGGTTTTGCAGCTGGTGCAATCGGATTTTCGCCCCGGCCGCAAAGCCGCACTGCTGCGCGGCAATATCATCGAACATTTTATCGATGCCGGCGTGCATGCGTTCATGCGGCATCACGATCAATTGCTGGCCGGCACTATCGACAGCGATTTGATTTCACTGTGCGCGGCGCCGGTGCGCGAAGTGGTAGAAGGCTCAAAACAATTGGCAAAAACGCGTGTGTTTGAACATCCGCGTAAAATTGAATTAGAGATCGGCGCGTATCAGGTTATCGGCACCTTACTGAATAGCGTTATCGACGCGGCCGTGGCCTATGCGAACAATGACCATAGCAACTTTCGGCATCAACGTTTGATCAACCTGATAGGCACGCATACGTTTCCGCCGCAGATCGAGCAATTGCCGCCCGCGCAAAAACGTTATCACTGCATCATGCGCGCAGTCGATTTCATCGCCGGCATGACCGATAACTACGCGACGTATTTGGCAAAACAATTTAACGGTTTGGCCGAGGTCAGATACTGAAATGCAGTTTTGAGTCGTCGATGTTTTAACTGACAACCAACAATTGCCTTTTTACGCGCGCCATTCGCTGGAACCTGATTGACCGGGACCGGATGATACCTTCAACACCGCTGCGCATATCCCGCGTTGTTTTACGAAACTTTCGTCGCCAATAAATTGATCGCGCAAATAGCGCGCAAATTCTTCGACGGTGCTGTTGCGAATCGGCAACACCAACGTATCGGATTTACGCAGCGGAATTTTTTCCAGATTGAACCATGCGTTGTAGAAATCGCCTTCTTCATCGATGCGCAGATACGGCGAATATCGCGGCAGCAGCGTGTATTCATCCAGGCTTTGACACAACTCGCGCAAACGCGATTTGACATCCTTGTAACTGAAACAAATGCCGTCGTCGCCAACCACCGCGGTGACGGCCAAATACACCGCATAATTGTGGCCGTGCAAACGCTCGCGTTCAGTCGCATTAAAAATAGTGAAATGTGCTGCGGAGAACTTGATGTCTTCTTTGCTGATTTCTATCGTTGTCAGATTCGGCATGGTTCGGCATCGGCAGCGGCGTTCACCGCATTATAACCAAATCCGGAAATACCGCCGGCCG
>DASXYH010000348.1:0-3288 GCA_036502545.1 Spongiibacteraceae bacterium | reverse complement strand
CACCATCTCAAGCGTCAGCTCGTCATGATTGCGCAAGAAAATGGCCCACTGACAGTTCGCGGGAATGTCGGGGGTCTGGCGCAGGATATCGGTGATCGGAAACCGATCCTCGCGGGCGATCGCCATGTACATGCGCGGCATCAGCGGGAAATGGAATGCCATGTGGCACTCGTCGCCGTCACCGAAATAGTCCTTGGTGTCTTCGGGCCACTGATTGGCCTCGGCCAGCAGCATCTTGTCGGGATAGTGCTTCGTTAGTTCGGCCCGAATCCGCTTCAGGGCAGCGTGGGTCTCCGGCAGATTCTCGTTGTTGGTGCCTTCACGTTCGACCAGATACGGCACCGCATCCAAACGCAAACCGTCGACGCCGAGCTTGAGCCAGAAATTCATCACACTAAGCACCGCTTTCAGCACTTGCGGATTATCAAAATTCAAATCCGGCTGGTGCGAATAAAAGCGGTGCCAGTAATACGAATTCGCTACCGGATCCCACGTCCAGTTCGATTGTTCGCTATCGCAAAAAATAATGCGCGTGCCTGCGTATTTCTGATTCGTTTGCGACCACACGTAAAAATTGCGCGCAGCAGAATCCGGCTTGGCGTGACGTGCGCGCTGAAACCACGGGTGCTGATCCGACGTGTGATTGATCACAAGCTCGGTGATGATGCGCAATCCGCGCAGATGCGCTTCGCCGATGAAGCGCCGCACATCGGCCATCGCGCCGTAATCGGGATGCACATCGCGATAATCGGCGATGTCGTAACCGTCGTCGCGGCGCGGGCTCGGATAAAACGGCAACAGCCAAATCGTATTGACGCCGAGTGCGACGATGTAATCGAGTTTTTCGATCAAGCCTGGAAAATCGCCGATGCCATCGTTATTGCTGTCGTAAAACGATTTGACGTGCAGCTGATAAATGATCGCGTCCTTGTACCACAGCGGATCTTCGGCAAACGCGATTTGCGCGATATCGGGCGCTGGACGTAAGCCGCTCGCGGGCGCAGTGTTTGCCAGATTCATTGCAAAGAACCGCGCTGCTGGGTGATGCGCCAGATCGCCAGCGGCAATTCATTCGGATCGAAATACCAGTGCTGCGATGCGCCGCGCCATGTCAGTTGTTGGCCACGCAATAATTCTTCGATGTGCAATTCATTTTTGATAGGCAGTTGATCTTTGATAAGCAATTGGGCCGGCGATGTTGTGGTGTCGTATTCGCGCAGCAATTCAAATGGCACTTCCAGATAAGCTTCCTGCGGCTGCTTCGGATCGAGGCTGATTGCGACCAACACAATATTGCTGCGATCGAAAGTAGCTTTCGCAAAATATAAGACATTATCGTTGCCGGAGGAAAAAAAGCGTATCCCTAAATGCGTTTGCAGCGCGGCGTTGTCGCGGCGGATGCGATTGAGGCAGCTGATCAAATCGATAATATTGCCGGGCGCATTCCAATCGCGCGGTTTGATTTCGTATTTTTCCGAATGCAGATATTCTTCCCTGCCCGGCACCGGCTCGGCCTCGCATAATTCGAAACCGCTGTACATGCCCCACAATCCCGATAATGTCGCCGCCAGTGCCGCACGAATTTTAAAACCGCCGCGGCCCGCTGCCTGTAAAAAATAAGGATTGATATCCGGTGTATTCACAAAAAAATGTGGCCTAAAAAAATCGCGCGGCGGCCCGTCGCTGAGTTCAAGCAGATAATCGGTCAATTCCTGTTTGGAATGCCGCCAGGTGAAATACGTGTAACTCTGCGAAAAACCGATTTTTGCGAGTTCATACATCATCGCCGGACGCGTGAATGCCTCCGCCAAAAAAATTACTTCGGGATCGCGCGCGCGCACATCCGCAATCACCCATTGCCAGAATGGTAGCGGTTTGGTGTGCGGATTATCGACCCGGAAAATTTTTACGCCTTCATCGACCCAGCCGAGAATGACATCGCGCAGCGCCAGCCATAACGCCGGCCGTGCGCCCTCCGCATAAAAGTCGACGTTGACGATGTCTTCGTATTTCTTCGGCGGATTTTCTGCGTAGCGAATCGAGCCGTCTGATCGCCATGAAAACCATTCCGGGTGTTCGCGCAGCCACGGATGATCCGGCGAACACTGCACGGCGAAATCGAGCGCGATTTCAATGCCGTAATCGAGTGCCGCCGCGCGCAATCGCCGAAATGCTGCGATGCCGCCAAGCGCTGGATGCACGGCATCGTGACCGCCTTCTTCCGCGCCGATCGCGTAGGGACTGCCGGGATCGTCCGACTCCGCGATCAATTGATTGTTGCGGCCTTTGCGGTGCGTGCGGCCGATTGGATGAATCGGCGGAAAATATAAAACGTCAAAACCCATCGCGTGAATGGCCGGCAAGCGCGCGATGACATCGTCGAAAGTGCCGTGTTGTGCGGCGCTGCGTGTTTGCGAGCGCGGAAATAATTCGTACCAACTCGCGAATCCCGCCGCGCGGCGTTCGATATCGATCGATAACGGCTGCGCGCGACGCAAAAAACGACGCTCATCCAAAGACGTCATCAACTGATGTACGCTCTCCGCCAATAACACTTCTTTTGCGCGCTCGTCATCGGTATTAATAATTTGTTTAACCAGTTGTCGCAATTGCCGCAGCGTGTTTGATTTAATTGCGGCGCTGCGATAGGCGATTTCACGCAATAACTGTCGCCCTTCTTCCACCTCCAGCGCGGTCGCGACGCCGGCTTCCTGTTTTTTACGCAAATCTTCTTTGAAGGTTCCCCAGCGATCGAACCAGGCTTCCACGACGAATTCGTATTTGCCGATTTGCACCGGCACGAATTCCGCGCACCAGAGATCGTTGCCGAGCGTTTGCATCGGTCCGCTGTGCCACTTTTCCGCATTCGCTTCGCGCCATAGCAATTGCGCGGCGATTTGATCGTGCCCATCCATGAAAATGGTAGCTTCAATTAGTACGTGCTGACCGGCAATACCTTTTGCGGGATAACGGCCGCCATCGACACAGGGACTGATAACGCTGATAACGATACGATCGGTATCCAGCGCTTTCAAAGCGTCGGCTGCGGGTAAATGCTGCTGATTCGAATCGCTAACGCTATCGCGCAAACTGGTCATCGCTTTTTTTCCGCTAATGACAATTTCGTCAATGACATCGCGCTGAATTGCCTGCGACATATCGAAGCTGCGGCTTATCGAGCTATTGAACGTGTACTCGTTGTCTATTCGCAGCCGTGTTCAGTGCAATAACGCAAGGCTCATACCAGCTATAAAATCCGCGCAGGACGCGCGCATCGAGGCAAATCGG
>DASXYH010000347.1:0-17359 GCA_036502545.1 Spongiibacteraceae bacterium | reverse complement strand
CGTCGTGATCCAGTTGAACACTTTCACGCCCGTCGGCACTGCGATCAGCAATGTCGCGTACATGAAGAAGAGTTCGCCGGCCACCGGCATGCCCACTGTATACATGTGGTGTGCCCACACAATGAACGAGAGGAAGGCGATTGATGCGGTCGCGTATACCATCGATGCATAACCGAACAGCGGCTTGCGCGCAAAGGTAGGGATGATCTGCGACACCACGCCGAAACCCGGCAGGATGAGAATGTAGACTTCTGGGTGACCGAAGAACCAGAACACATGCTGGAATAGCACTGGATCACCGCCACCTGCTGCGGAGAAGAAGGACGTGCCGAAGTGAATATCCATCAGCATCATCGTTACCGCGCCCGCGAGTACCGGCATGACCGCGACGAGCAGAAAGGCGGTGATAAACCATGTCCACACAAATAGCGGCATTTTCATGTAGGTCATGCCGGGTGCGCGCAGATTGATGATCGTCGCAATGATATTGATCGAGCCCATGATCGACGACGCGCCCATGATATGGATCGCGAAAATGAAGAACGTGACGCTCTTCGGCGCGTATGTCGTGGACAGTGGCGCATAAAAAGTCCAGCCGAAATTCGGTGCGCCGCCATCCATGAATAACGTCGACGCCAGCATTGCGAACGCGAACGGCAGTATCCAGAAACTCAGGTTATTCATGCGCGGCAGCGCCATATCAGGCGCGCCGATCATCAATGGGATCATCCAGTTTGCGAGACCGACGAACGCCGGCATGATGGCACCGAACACCATTACCAAGCCGTGCATCGTCGTCATTTGATTGAAAAATTCCGGACGCACTAATTGCAGGCCCGGCTGGAACAATTCGGAGCGAATGACCATCGCGAACGAACCGCCGAGGATAAACATGGCAAAGCTGAACCACAGGTACAGCGTGCCAATGTCTTTATGATTGGTGGTAAAAATCCACCGCGTTAAACCTTGTGCAGGTCCGTGATGATGTTCATCAGCGTGAGCATTACCCATAGCGAATCCCCTTACTGACCTTTCTTAAGTTTGTACACATCGACCGGCTGCGCCATATCACCCATGTTGTTGCCGAAGGCGTTGCGCTCATAGGTGACTACTGCGGCGAGATCCACTTCGTTGAGCTGACCGCCGAAGGCCTGCATCGCGGTACCTGCTTTGCCGTGTACGACGATATTGAGATGACCGTGCAAATCGCCGGTGGCGATAGGGCTTTTGGCGATCGGCTTGCCGACACCACCTTCGCCATTCGCGCCATGGCAAGCCACGCAGGTGTGATCGTAAACGCCTTTGCCACGCTCGACCAATTCAGCCAACGTGAACTGCTTTTCCATCAACGCTTTCAATTCGGCAGCTTCGGCTTTCTTTTTGCCGAGCCAGTCGTTGTATTCGTTTTCCGAAACAACATTCACGACGATCGGCATGAAGCCGTGATCGCGGCCGCACAATTCGGCGCATTGACCGCGATAAATACCCGTCTTGATCGGGCGCGCTTGCGCCTCATTGACGAAACCGGGAATCGCATCGCGCTTGACCGCCAGCTCGGGAACCCACCACGAGTGAATGACGTCGTTGCCGGTGACGAGAAAACGTATTTTTTTATTGACCGGAAGATATAAGGGTTCGTCGACATCGAGCAGGTAATCCTGCCCCTTCGGTTCCTCGTTATAAATTTCCGATTGCGGCGTGCGTAGCGAACTGAAGAAGCTGACGTTGTTCTTGCCTTCCGGATCGATGTACTCGTACTTCCACTTCCATTGATAGCCGGTAATCAGCACGTCCAAATCAGCATTTTTGGTGTCGTAGATCGCCAACAGCGTACCGGTGGCCGGCACCGCGAGCACAACCAGAATAATGAACGGCACCACCGTCCACGCTATTTCCAGCTTGGTGCTTTCATGGAAATGAGCCGCAACCGCGCCGCGCGATTTGCGATGTGCGTAGATGGTATAAAACATCGCGCCGAATACGACGACCGCGATAGCCACGCAAATCCAGAATACGAACATGTGCAGGTCGTACATCTGCTTACCGACATCGGTCGCGCCAATCGGTAGATTGACTTGGAACCGATGGCGCCAATTTTCGGTTTCAGCCGCCGATGCGACGTTAGAAACCAAGCTGAGTAGCAATAGCACAGGACCAAGCGCGAGCTGGGATAGCCGCTTCGCTTTTAGGTACATCTTCCCGTGTCTCCAAGGTTGGGTTGAATTAAACCCAAACACTGTTGCGATACGCCAAACAAAACAATCCAGCGACTAGAATCAGTGCTGATCCATATCGAGCTGCTGCTGAAGCAGATATTGTTATGCGATTGCACGGTGACGGGGCCACTGCGCGACAGGCGCTCGCCGCAATATTTGGTGCGGCAAAACGACGCAATTATAACCCTGGCTTCTGCGCTTATGCCACAAAATTGCCATACAAAAAATTAGGAAATTTGCTGCGGTGCAGAAAGTACTACTTACCTAAACGTTATACGAGCTGTGGAGTAATCGACTTCAGCCACAAAATATAGTGTACGCAACAGATGCTCGAACCAATAATCAATTCTTCGGGCCTTCGCGAAATAAATTTTTTGGCGATTTTTTATTACCGCAAAGCGCCGATATACTTTGTGCTTGCAGCAGGCGTGTCACCGCTAAACGCGTGCGCGTTGTCGGCAGGGCGCTCGACACCGAACATCAATGCCTCGAAGCGATCTGCCAACCTGACAATATCGGCATCGGGCTGAGTGCGGGCGATGCGCAGCACTTCCACTGCGTAATCCGCGTTCCGCGCCATCCATACCGTATCGATCACGCGGCCGCTTTTACGCCGCAGCAGCACATAAAGATGAGCCGCCGTCGCAAACTTTTCGTCGTTAGTCATCGCTATCCACTCCATTACACAAAAAATATCACGCGATTTGCTCGCCATGCTGGGTGATGTCCAAACCGCTACGTTCCTGTTCGGGACTTACCCGCAACCCTATCGTCCAGGCAATAGCCTGCAAAATAACGTACGTCATACCGGCGCTGTAACAAAGCGTGGCAAGAACACCAATAGCCTGCGCGGCGAGATTGCCATCGACACCGCAGATATCCCGACTTGCAAAAACCCCGGTCAACAGCGCGCCGATAATGCCGCCGACGCCGTGAATACCGAATACATCGAGCGAATCGTCGGCGCCGAGCAATCGCTTCAAGCCAGTCGCACCCCAGTAACAACCGGCGCCCGCGGCCAGGCCGATGCATAGCGCGCCCTCGACTCCGACAAAACCGGAAGCCGGCGTAATCGCAACCAACCCTGCTATGGCTCCGGAACAGGCGCCGAGCAACGATGCGCGCGAGCGCAGCAATGCTTCGGCGGCCATCCAGGTCAGCGATGCGGTGGCGGTCGCAATCTGCGTGACCAGCATCGCCATACCGGCGCGACCATCCGCCGCAACCGCCGAACCTGCGTTAAAACCGAACCACCCAACCCACAGCAGCGACGCGCCAATCAACGTGAAGCCGAGGTTGTACGGCACAAACGGTTCGCTGCCGTAACCATTGCGACGACCGAGCATATACGCGCAAACCAAACCGGCTGCGCCCGCATTGATATGAACGACGGTGCCGCCCGCGAAATCGAGCGCGCCGAGCGTTGCGAGCCAGCCGCCGGGCTCCCACACCCAATGCGCGATCGGCGCATAAACCAGCAGCGACCACAACACCATAAATACCGCCAGCGCAGAAAAGCGAATGCGCTCGGCAAAAGCGCCGGTAATTAAAGCCGGCGTGATAATGGCGAAAGTCATTTGAAACATCGCGAATACCGATTCCGGGATCGTCGGCGCGATGTGACTTACGCTCAACGTGGAATCGGCTTTAACAAAACTGAGGCCGTGCATCAAAACGCGGCTGAGACCGCCGACGAAACCATCGCCGGGCGTGAATGCCAGGCTGTAACCGACCACAACCCACAGCACCGTGACCAGCGAGCAGGTAAAAAAACTTTGCAGCGCAGTCGATAAAACATTTTTCTTGCGCACCATGCCGCCATAAAACAACGCGAGTCCGGGAATCGTCATTAACAGTACCAGCGCCGTCGATGCCAACATCCACGCGGTATCGCCTGCGCTGATTTTGTCGAAGCTCGTTACGAACGGCTGCGTCGGCGGTGTATCATCGGCGCGCACTGGCGATAATAAGAAAAGGAAAAATAATCCGGCGATACTGCGGACAAAAAAGTTCCGGGTCACACGCACAACCACCTCTACCCACCAGCTTATGGAAATAGTTTTTTGTATTGCGGCCCCATTTGGATAGCGGCGCCGAAATCATGCTACGCAGGATAGATGCCAACTTTTTTCGCGAAGAATAAATGGAAAAATATTTTGTTGCGCGGCGATATGTTGCAGGACGAGCGTTGGAAAATATTCAGTGGCGCCAAATTTTTGTGATATCTATTTCGCTCAACCGTTGCGCATTGATAGATCTTTTGCGCTACAAACGAACATCATCATTTTAACTGCATCAATGATCGCGACGCTTCGACGCGGGATTGGGATCCATCACGTTAATGATGCGCACTTCATCTTCATGCGCTAATGGTTTTTCACCGGCACGCGGTTGATTGACGCGTGTGGTCAATTCGGTTGGATTGCCGTTCACATCAAGCGCATCGCGATAACCGCAATGAATGCATTCGCGCACGCGTTCGCCGGCCGCATTATCGTACATCACGATTTTATCCATTTGCGCGCAGCGCGGACATACTGCGCCGGCGATAAAACGCCGCTGTATCACGCCGCGCGCTCCGTGATTCCGTTATGTTTAAGCAGCGCATCGACCGTCGGCTTGCGGCCGCGAAACGCAACAAACAGCGCCATCGGTTCGCGCGAGCCGCCGCGCTCAAGAATTTCGTGCAGAAAACGCCGACCGGTTTGCGCATTGAAAATGCCTTCTTCTTCAAATGCTGCGTAAGCATCGGCGGAAAGCACTTCGGCCCATTTGTAGCTGTAATAGCCGGCGGCATAACCGCCGGCAAAAATATGCGTGAAGCTGTGTTGAAAACGATTGAACGACGGCAGCGGATAAATCGCGATTTCACTGCGCACTGCGTTTAACACATCCTGCACAAAGCGCGACTGCTGTGAATTTTGTTTATAGGACAGATAATTGCGATGCAATTTGAAATCGAATAACGAAAGCTCCAATTGCCGCATCATGAATAAACCAGCCTGGAAATTTTTCGCAGCTAGCATTTTTTCGAGCAATGCCTGCGGCAGCGGCGCGCCGGTTTCATAATGCGCAGACAATAACGGAATCGCGGCGGGTTCCCAGCACCAGTTTTCGAGAAACTGGCTCGGCAATTCGACCGCGTCCCATGCCACGCCATTGATGCCGGCGACCGGCATTGCGTCGATTTGCGTCAGCATATGGTGCAGGCCGTGACCGAATTCATGAAACAGCGTGGTGACTTCAGAATGGGTCAGCAGCGATGGCAACTGCGCTGTCGGCGGAGTGAAATTACAAGTCAAGAATGCGACCGGCAATTGCAAAACGCCATCGGCGCGCATGCGTCGCGAGCGGCAATTATCCATCCATGCACCGCCGCGTTTGCCGCTGCGCGCGTACAGATCGAGATAACAGCGCGCAATAAGTGCTCCATTGCGCTGTACATTGAAAACCTGCACATCGGAATGCCAGGTCGAAATCGTTTTGTCCGCGCGAAATTGCACGCCAAATAATTTTTCGACGATTGTAAATAAACCGTTGATGACTTTATCGGCCGGAAAATACGGCCGCAATTCTTCCTGCGAAAGCGCGTAGCGCGCCTGCCGTAATTTTTCGCTCGCATAAGGCACATCCCACGCCTGCAAATCGTCGAGCGCCAATTCGCGCGCGGCAAACTCCTGCAGTTCTCGATATTCGCTTTCAGCCAATGGCCGCGATCGGCGCGCGAGATCTTCCAGAAAAGCGATAACGCTGTCGGTGCTTTCAGCCATCTTGGTCGCGAGCGAATATTCCGCGTAATTGGAAAACCCCAGCAGCTGCGCCAATTCGTGCCGGGCCGCCAGAATTTCATCGATTGACGCTGAGTTATCCCATTGCCCTGCCTGCGGTCCCTGATCGGATGCGCGCGTGCTGTACGCCGTATAAAGTTCACGTCGCAACTCGCGATCGTCGGCATATTGCATCGCCGGCAAATAGGCGGGCGCATCGAGCGAGATAACATAACCTTCGAGTTCGCGTGTTTGCGCCGCTTGCCGATACATTTGCAACGCCGTTTCCGGAATGCCGCGCAACACACCGATGGCGGTGATGTGTTTGCACCAGCCCTGGGTGGCATCAAGCGTATTATTGGAAAACTTCGTGCTCAATTCGGCGAGACGCTGCCGCAGTTCGCCATAATGTTTTTTTGCTTCGCCTTCGAGCGCGACGCCGGACAGGCGAAAATCGCGCAGCGCGTTATCGACAACTTTGCGCCGCACTTCGCCGAGCTGCGCATATTCATCGCTTGCCGCGAACCGCTTGTACGCTTCGTACAGATTTCGATTTTGTCCTAGCTCGGTGCCGTATTCGGTTAATTTCGGCAGCACCGCCTCGTACGCCTGGCGCCATTCCGGCGTATTCATTACGCCATTTAAATGGCCGACCGGTGCCCATGCGCGCTCCAAACGATCGTCCAGTTCTTCGAGCGGCACAACAAGACTTTGCCACGAGGGCTGATCGATTTTTTCTAACAGATCAGCTATAGCGCGACGGTTATCGTCCAGCAATTGTGTGAACGCGGGTTCAACCAGCTGCGGTTGCAGCGCCGAAAAATTCGGCAGTTCAGCATCGCTCAAAAAGGGATTGATCGAATGATCATGTGCGGCCATAGTAAACTCTCGATTCAAGCCATCAGACTGGCGCGTACCATTTCAATTACCGGTCGCGTAAGGGGCCGCACGCCGCGCCAAATACAAAAGGCTTCCGCTGCCTGCTCAACCAACATGCCGAGGCCATCCGCCACTGCCCACGCTGCTTCGCGTGCGGCCCAGCGCATGAATGGCGTTGGCGCCGAACCATAGGTCATGTCGTAGCAACAGCAACCATCGTTGAGCAAGTTGAATGGTAGCGGCGGCAGCTCGCCCTGCAATCCCGCGCTGGTGGCATTGATCACCAAATCGAATTGATTGCCGTCGAGCGCTTCGAAACTGCAGGCGCGTACTGCGCCGAGATCGGAAAATTCGCGCACCAGTTGTTGAGCTTTTTCTATCGTGCGATTAGCGACAATCAGCAAACTCGGATGACGCTTCAATAACGGCTCCAAGATGCCGCGCGCCGCGCCGCCGGCGCCGGCGATCAGCACGCGTTTGCCGCCGATTTCCCACGCCAGATTTTGATCGATATCGCGCACGATACCGATACCGTCAGTGTTATCGCCATAGACGCTGCCGTCGGTTTGAATGGCCAGCGTATTGACTGCGCCGGCGCGACGCGCACGGCCGCTCAATTCATCGGCAAACGCAAACGCGTCAAGTTTGAACGGTACCGTAATGTTGCAACCTTTGCCGCCGCCGTTGAAAAACTCGCGCGCGGCGTTCGCAAATCCACCCAACTCGACCTGCTGCGCCCGGTAGCTGATGCGTTGGTTGGTTTGTGCGGCAAAGGCGGCGTGAATTTGCGGCGAACGGCTGTGTTTAATCGGATTGCCGAACACCACATAGCGTTCCATTGCATCGATGGTTGTTTGTGTCATCACAACTCACTGTTCATCAAACGCCGCCCAATCGCGCGGCACTAAAAAGGTTTCGTTGAGCGCCGCTTCGGCGCTGCCCGGCTCCGGCTGCCAGCCATAATCCCAACGCACCAGCGGCGGCAGCGACATTAAAATAGATTCGGTGCGGCCGCCTGTCTGTAAGCCAAATACAGTGCCGCGGTCATACACTAAATTAAATTCGACATAGCGGCCGCGCCGCAGCAGTTGAAATTGCCGCTCGCGTTCACCGTAAGCCATATCTTTACGGCGCTTGACGATAGGTAGATACGCATCGAGATAAGAATTGCCGACGGCGCGCTGCAAGCCGAAACATCGTTCAAAGCCGCCTTCGTTCAGATCGTCAAAAAACAAACCGCCGATACCGCGCGCTTCATTGCGATGTTTCAGGAAAAAATAATCGTCGCACCAGCGTTTATAGCGCGGATACACGTCCGCGCCGAACGGATCGCATGCAGCCTTGGCGGTGCGATGCCAGTGTGCGCAATCGTACTCGAAGCCGTAATAGGGAGTGAGATCGTAGCCGCCGCCAAACCACCAATGTGCTGCGCCATTTTCGGTTTCGGCAATGAAAAAGCGCACGTTCGCGTGGCTGGTCGGCACGTACGGATTGCGCGGATGCACAACCAGCGAAACGCCGAATGCCTGCCACGTAGCGCCGACCAATTCGGGACGATGAGCCGTAGCGGAAGGGGGCAGTTGCGTGCCGAATACGTGCGAGAAACCGACGCCGGCTTTTTCGAATACAGCGCCCTCGGTTAATACGCGCGAACGCCCGCCACCGCCACCTGCGCGCTGCCAATCGTCCTCGATGAAATCGGCGTCGCCATCGGCCGCGGCAAGCGCGTAACAAATGCGATCCTGTAGTTCGATCAAGTAACTTTTAACTCGTGCGCTATCGATCGAACTCATACCTTGGTGTCACCTGTGCGAATCCGCAGTGCGGACAGCCAAAAATGCGCGGCGAGTTTATCACTATCCGCCGCGCAGCCAATGGCCCGTGACGAGATCTCTAATCGGAGTGGGACCGCTGCCGCCACCCAGCTTTCCTTGCAACACATAGTCCAGCTTATCGCCGAAATAGCGGCGCACCTGCAATGCGGTGCTTGCAGCAGGGCGACCGCTCGGATTGGCAGAGGTAGAAATAATCGGCCGGCCGTAGGATCGGCACAGCGCCGACACCATAGGGTGTGCACTTACTCGCAGCGCGACCTTGGCTTTGCCGCCAGTTACCCAGGCGGGCAATGAATTTTGATGGGGAATGAGCCATGTCTGCGGGCCCGGCCAAGTAGCCTCTAACTGCGTGCGCTGCTCTGGACTCAGCGCGCATAAATAGGGAACGAATTGAGCTAAGTCGGCCGCTACCAAAATTAGTCCTTTCGCCATGTCGCGATGTTTTAACTGCAGTAATCGATTGACCGCCCGCGCATCGAACGGATCGCAGCCCAAGCCCCACACGCCTTCGGTCGGGTACGCAATGACACCGCCATTATTGAGTGCGCGGACAGCGCTACGAATTTGTAAAGGATTAATCATTGGCAAAGCTGCGGCAACCGATAAACGCCGCGAACTTACTTAACTGGCCGCCCTTGTGCAAGCCTCGGTTAAGCGCACGTAGCATCCGCCGCGGTTTTCGACGAGTCCCAACAGCTCTAATTCGGCGAGAATTGCCAGCAACGCCGGTAGCGGCTGCGCCACACTCGCCAAAATCTCGTCGATCGATATCGGCTGAAAGCGAATTGACGAAAATACCGCAGCTTCATCGTCGCCGAGCTCTACCGTCAGCGCAGCTGAGATTGTCGACGAAAAGCTGGGGGCATTATTCAACCAGCCGCGCAGTTCGCTCAAAATATCGTCCGCGTTTTGCACCAACGTCGCGCCTTGACGAATCAGGCTGTTGCAACCGCGACTAACGGGGTTGTGAATAGATCCGGGCAGTGCGAAAACTTCGCGATTTTGTTCGGCGGCGAGACGCGCGGTCACCAATGATCCGCTTTTCAGCGCGGCTTCGACGACCAGTACGCCCAGGCTCAGACCGCTGATGATACGGTTGCGACTAGGAAAATGATTCGCGCGCGGCGGTGTACCCAGCGGAAACTCGGAAATGACAGCGCCGTGTTGGCTTATCGCTGCCGCCAGTGCGCGATTGGTTGCGGGATAAATTGTATCGACGCCATTGCCCAGTACGGCGATGGTCTTACCTCCAACATTCAGCGCAGCTTGATGAGACGCCGCATCGATTCCGTAAGCCAGTCCGCTGGTGACGATAAAACCTGCGCCAGCCAGCGCGGCGGCGAAATCGCCAGCATCGCTGAGCCCTTGGCGCGATGGTCGCCGACTACCAACCACCGCCAATTGCGGTGCCGCCAGACATTCGCAGTCGCCCCAGACGTACAGCAGCGGCGGCGGATCGGCTATTTCCAGCAATAGTGGTGGGTAATGCGGATCGTTCAGCGGCAATAGCCGAACATCGTGTTGTTGCAACCATTCCAAATCGCGCTGCGCATGTTGGGCCGTTTCGCAATCCGAACCTTTGTTACGCCATTCGATAATCGAGATGAGTAGTTCATCGCCGACTCCGGCGGAGCGCAGGCGAGCTTGTGACCAGCCGAGCCACAGCTCGGGATTTTTGCAGTCCGGATCCAGTGCAAACAGGCGGCGCATCAGACTTGGTTTCATGCCGGGCAGATGCTGCAGCAATAACCAATGGAGAGTTGAAGAGGGCTCAGTCATCCATGACTCCTTTTTGTTTTCTCTATTCGTCCTTGATCTTTTCTTTCTGGTTTTTTTCTTGCCGCGATCTCCGCGGCGCAATGTACTCTAAGGATTGCGGACTGAATCCTCTACACGGAGCGGGCGCTCAGCGCGCAGCACGAGGCCATAGCTTACCTTGTCGAACACACGAAACACCATCAACAGGCCGGCGCGGAAATCCGGTGTCTTGACGACATCGTTGTTGACCGGATCGCTGATGGTTTCGCCGGTTTTGTAAATCGCCAGCAAATTGCCTTCCTTGATGCCTTCGCGTGCACCCTTGCTGATGACGACGACGTTCATCGCGCCGATTTGTGAAACGCCGCCTTCGACCGCCAGCAACTTACCCTTGATGTCTTGTTCGGGCGCGCTGGGGAAAAAGTTCGCGTTGATCGCGCGCTCTTCCTCCGGCAGTAGGCGATCGCTGCGGCGAATCTCCTGTGTCGACCGGTTCAGCGCCAAAGTGGCAACATCTTTTTCAGCGGATAGCAATTTAGCAAGGCCGATATCCATTGCCTGCACACCCAATACTTCGTGGCTATCGGGATCGACGAAAGTATCGCCCTTACGGAAAATGCCGTAGCTGGGGTTTTCAGCATCGAACGCACCGCGCGCATAAATTTCGTCGCCGGCGCCGGTGACGATATGACCTTCTTTGCCGAGCAGCACATACGGCGCGTTTTCGAGCACACCGGGCTGCACAATGCGACCGCGATTCAGGAACGCGCTGACCGCTTCGAGCGGAATCGCAGGAATCGCGCGCGCGATAGGTGTCGAGCGCACTTCGGGTTCGAGTTTGATATCGCCGCCTTTGCCGCGACTCAGCACCAATTGCGGTTTGCCGTCGATGTAAACTAGATTCAATTCATCGCCCGGGTAGATCAGATTCGGGTTTTTAACTTGCGGATTGACGTGCCACAACTGCGGCCAATGCCAGGGACTCTTCAAAAAGACATTGGAGATATCCCACAACGTATCGCCTTTTTTGACGACATAGGTATCGGGATGATCCGGCTTGAGTGCGAGCACATCGGCAACCGCGGAAAACGCGAACGCCAACGCGAGCAATCCGCCCAACAACAGTTTTTTCATAGCATCATTCCTTTCCGGGCCGAAGCCTTATTGAGTGCTTGCGCATCTTTATGGGCACCGACGCAGTCTGGGCAAGGTTCCCAAGGCCTTCCACCGGTTATTTCCCGGGGCGGCAACCTGTATACTATAGCAGGCGAAACGCGCGCGGCTTGAGGTTATAAATGCAGTGCATTTGCTTGTTCGATCATAACTTTAGCAGCCGTTTTTAGAATTACACTGGAACCGCTTCACAAAAGACGATGGCTAAATTGACGATCCTCGAATTTCCCGACCCCCGGCTGCGCACTATCGCCGCGTCGGTCAAAACGGTGGATACCACCGTCCAACGCCTCATTGATGACATGCTCGAAACGATGTACGACGCGCCCGGTATCGGTTTGGCGGCGACGCAGGTCGATGTGCATCAGCAGATCATCGTTATCGATATCAGCGAAGAAAAAAATCAGCCGCTGGTGTTTATCAATCCCGAAATAGAAGTATTGGGTGATGAACTCAGCGAATACGATGAGGGCTGTCTGTCCGTTCCGGGGTTTTTTGAAACGGTATGCCGGCCTGCCCGAGTGCGGGCGCGCGCGCTCGATCGCGATGGCAAAGTATTCGAAATCGAACCGGAAGGCTTATTGGCCACTTGCATCCAGCATGAGGTGGATCACTTGCGGGGCAAACTCTATGTCGATTATCTCTCCGCATTGAAGCGCACTCGCATTCGCAAGAAGCTTGAGAAGCAGCAGCGCCACAGCGCGTGACGATTAATTCATGACAGAACCCCTGCGCATTGTTTTCGCCGGCACGCCGTCATTTGCAGCTGTGCATTTGCAGGCACTGCTCGATTGGCCGCGCGCTAAAGTGGTGGCTGTCTATTCGCAGCCCGATCGCCCCGCCGGCCGCGGTAAAAAAATGGCGATCAGCCCGGTAAAAGAACTCGCGCTGCGCCATAACTTGCCGGTGCTGCAACCGCAGACACTGCGCAATGCCGAAGCGCAGGCCGAATTGCGCGTATTGCAGCCCGATATCATGGTCGTCGTCGCTTATGGATTGATATTGCCCGCTGCCGTACTGAACACACCGCGACTCGGCTGCATCAATGTGCACGCGTCGATATTGCCGCGCTGGCGCGGCGCGGCGCCGATTCAACGCGCAATCGAAGCGGGCGATCGCGAAACCGGCGTCACCATTATGCACATGGATGAAGGGCTCGACACCGGCGCCATGCTGACCATAGCGCGCTGCGCGATTGCGCCCGACGAAACCGCGGGCACGCTGCACGAAAAATTAGCGCAACTCGGCGCACCGGCATTACTCGAAACACTGCAACAGCTCGCGACTAATCGCGCGGCACCGCAGCAGCAAGACAATAGCCTCAGTTGTTACGCGGCGAAAATCACCAAAGAGGAAGCCGCGTTGAATTGGCAAAAAAGCGCGTTCGAATTGGAGCGGCGGATTCGCGCGTTCAATCCCAACCCGATTGCGTATGGCACGCTGCTCGGCGAGCGCATAAAAATTTATCGCGCGCTGGCTGAGCACACAACACATACCGCACCAGGTGTGATTATCCGCGCCGACCGCGACGGCATCCTGGTTGGCTGCGGCGAGAATAGTTCTCTGCGCATCTCGCATCTGCAACTCGCCGGCGGTAAACCGCTCAGCGCGAATGAAGTCTTGAACGGCCGCGCCGAATTATTCAAAGCCGGCAACCGTTTCGATGCTTGATTGCCGTGCCGCCGCCGCGCAAATTCTGGCCGGCGTTATCGATGGCGGCGAATCGCTCGAGCGCGCGCTGGAGCGCGTCGAAAGGCAAGTGCGCGAGCGCGACCGCGCGTTGTTGCGCGAACTCAGTTACGGCAGTTTGCGCTGGCACCTGCGGCTCGCGGCATTGATAAAACCGCTGTTGCAAAAACCGCTGAAAACGCGCGACAGCGATATCGAACAACTGCTGATTATCGGCGCCTATCAATTATTGCACACACGCATTCCGGCCCACGCGGCGATCGATTCCGCGGTGGAAGCCTGTCGCCATCTGCAAAAAAAATGGGCCGCCAGTTTGATCAATGCGGTGCTGCGAAAATTACAGCGCGAAATGAATATTTGTTTGATGCAACTCACCTGCGCGCAGCACGACGCACATCCAATGTGGTTATGGGAAGCATTGCGCGCAGCATGGCCGCAGCAGGCCGCAACTATTTTTGCGGCAAATAATCAGCATCCGCCATTGTGTTTACGCGTGAATAGCCAGCGCACGCAGCGCGACAATTATTTGCAAACGCTCAGCACTGCAGGTATCGCGGCAACTGCTTGTGAATTAAGCGAAGTCGGCGTGCGTCTCGATACACCTTGCGCCGTAGAAACATTACCCGGCTTCAGCGCCGGCAGCGTCAGCGTGCAGGACGAAGCGGCGCAACTGGCCGCCGCTTTGCTCGACACGCAATCGCGGCAACGTGTGCTCGATGCCTGCTGTGCGCCGGGCGGCAAAACCTGCCATATCCTCGAACGTCAATCGACGGCCCAGCTGTGGGCATTGGATATTGCCGAGAGCCGCTTGCGCCGTGTGACGGAAAATCTGCAGCGCCTGCAATTACACGCGCATATCGTCGCGGGCGATGCATTAACGCCGGCGCTGTGGTGGGACGGAATAGCGTTCGATCGTATTTTGCTCGATGCACCGTGTTCGGGTACCGGTGTCATTCGCCGTCATCCCGATATTAAATTGCTGCGCACCGAAGCGGATATCGCGCAGCTGGCCGCATTGCAATTGCGCATGCTGGAAACGTTATGGCCCTTGCTCGCGACTGGCGGCGTTTTGCTGTACGCAACCTGCTCGATCATGCCGGCGGAAAATACGCAGGTAGTTGAAAAATTTCTTGCGGCGAACCGCGATGCGAAAGAGCTGGCGATTACCGCGGCGTGGGGAATTGCGCAGCCGGCCGGGCGTCAACTGCTGCCGACCATCAACGATTGCGATGGCTTTTATTACGCGCGGCTGCAAAAGACTGACTGAAAAATGTTTATAAAAAACTGGGATGCATCTCTCAGATTCAATACGAACCTCCTCCGCGCCGTGAAAAGCTCTTCTTAACTGCTTAAGCATAAATACAAACAGGAAACGGCTAACGACTAGGGCTGCGTTGTTTTTCGGATATAACGACTCGACTTGGAGTTTAGCCGCAACGCAAAAAATCGACGCGCAAAATGCCATTGTTAAAACCCGAGCTTGAACTCGTTCTCTATCTCGCCGCGACGATCGCGCTGACAGCAGCCGCAGCAGCCACCGGCGTCTTCGATCGCACCGCCCTTAACGGCGAGTGGGCGGCGCCGTTGCTCGCCTGCTGTTTGCTGCTCAGCGTCGGCCTGTGCGTGACCTTTTTGCGACGCACGCGTTTGTATCAAACGGAAAATTGGGCGCGCCAACTCGCCGAAGCCGAATTGCAAAAATTGTCGCTGGTGGTCGAGCAAAATCCGGCGGCCGTCACCATTCTCGATACGCACGGCGCGATCGAATATACCAATCCGAAATTCTGCAGTGCGATGGGTTACCACGGCAACGAATTGCTGGGCCGCAATCTGCGGGAACTGCTGCACGAAAGCGTCGCTTCGCATATTCATGCCGAAATTATCGATGCGGCGGCGACCGGTGCAACGTGGCAGGGCGAGCTGGTTTATAAACGCAAAGACGGCGGTCAATTTTACGCGGCGGCAACCATTAATCCGCTCAGCGGTGTCGGCGGGCAAACCACACAGATCGTCGCCTTGCTCGAAGATATTTCCGATCGTATCGCTTACAAAGAGCATCTGTTTCGCCAAGCCAATTTCGACAAATTGACCGGGCTGCCCAATCGCGCGCTGGCACTCGATCGTCTAGCGCAGGCGATCAACAGCGCGGAGCGTCATCAGCGCTCGCTCACCGCGCTATTTGTCGATCTCGATCGCTTCAAACTGATCAACGACACCTTGGGCCACCGCGTTGGCGATGCATTGTTGATCGAAGCGGCGCAGCGATTACAGGATTGCGTGCGCGATGAAGATACCGTTGCGCGTTTTGGCGGTGACGAATTTCTGATTATGCTGGTCAATCAACGCGCGCCCAGCGATGCGACGTTAGTCGCGAATAAAGTTATCGACATCATTGCGCAACCGTTTTATGTCGACGGCCGCGAATTGAATGTCACCGCCAGCATCGGTCTCACAGTGTATCCCGACGATGGCAGCAGCGCCGGCGATCTGCTGCGCAACGCCAACGCGGCGATGCACATGGCCAAGCAGCAGGGCCAAAATACCTATCATTTTTTTACGGCGGAAATGAATCGCCGTGCGCTGGATCGGCTCAATATCGAAACGCATCTGCGTCATGCGGTAAGACGCGGCGAGCTGGCGCTGCACTATCAACCGCTGATCAATTTAGCCAGCGGCCAGGTGGTCGGTATGGAAGCGCTGGTGCGCTGGCATAACGCGGAATTGAATAATCCCACCCCCGATATTTTTATTCCGATCGCCGAAGAAACCGGCTTGATCGTACCGATCGGCCAATGGGTATTGCAGGAAGCGTGTCGGCAGGCAGTCGAATGGCAACAACAAGGGCATGCGCCATTGCGCATCGCGGTGAATATTTCGTCGCGGCAATTCGTCGGCGGCAATATTGTGCACGCTGTTGAAGAAGCGCTGCGCGAATCGGGTTTAAGTCCGGAATTGCTGGAACTCGAAATTACCGAAGGCCTGCTGCTCGGCGATGCGCCGTTGACGCGGCGCTCGCTGGAACGCTTAAAAAAACTCGGCGCGCGTTTATCGCTCGACGATTTCGGTACCGGCTTTTCGTCGCTGAGCTACCTGCGCCGCTACGATTTCGATGTGTTGAAAATCGATCGCAGTTTTATCAGCGATCTCGAAAGCAAACCCGAAGCGGCCGGTTTGGTTAAAACGATTATCGCGATGGCGCACAGCCTCGGCATGGAAGTGATCGGCGAGGGAGTGGAAACGGCGCTGCAGGTGGAATTTATTCGCGAACGCGAATGTCATATCGCGCAGGGTTATTTTTTCGCGAAGCCGCTGCCGGCGAGCGAGTTCAGCAGTTGGCTGAAAAATTATGCGGCGCGCCGCTGAATTAATTCGTTATGGAGCGGCATTTATATTTACTTCTGTTGACTAATGCACTGTTCTCGCAGCGGGTTGGCGGAGGAAGGGGTTCTCTTTTTCGGGACAAGAAGGTGATCTTGACGAAGCTGCAGTGCCATTCGTCATCGGAGAAGTCGTCGAGTCCATTTAGGCCGACCACACCGTGCTTTCGGCATGCTCGCCACAGTAGTCCCGAAAAAGAGAACCCCTTCCTCCGCCCCATGCTCTGCTACGAAGGTGCTTTCTATTAATTAGTTGAACTTTGCGCTTTCTGAATTAGTTCATACGCCGCCTGAATTTCCTGCGTTTTTTCCGTCGCCATTTTAACCATATCGGGCGGCACTCCCTGCGCGATCAATTTATCCGGATGGTGCTGGCTCATCAGTTTCCGATACGCCGTTTTCACTTCCGCGGCGCTGGCATCGCTGCTGACGCCGAGTGCACGATATGCATCGGCGAGCGCGTCGCGCGAAGCGGTCGCGCCGTAGCCGCGCTGATTGAAACGCTGCTGCGCCTGCAGCATTTCTAAAAACTGGAGAAATTGCGTGCGATCGAAGCCGAGAAAATGCGCGATGCGCTGCAGAATATCGCCTTCCGCGGGATGGATCAGATTGTCCGCCAGCGCAAACGTCACCAGATATTCGAGTAATAAGCCTTTTAATTCGGG
>DASXYH010000346.1:0-9874 GCA_036502545.1 Spongiibacteraceae bacterium | reverse complement strand
GCGTATGATGCGGCCGATCCCTGATAAATCGTACTCCAGCTGCCGCCGTTGAGCTGCTGCTCGACCCAGTACCCATTGGCGGGTGTCAGCGTGGTCCAACTGAGCGTGAAGTTGCCCGTACTATTGGTTGCCGGTGCTGTTAGGACAGGCACTCCATTGTAGAGAATTACAGCAATGTTGTTGGTTCCAAGACACGCGTAACAATTACCGGCAACACCATTGTAGTAATAAACACCCGGCGCTTTGCCGGCAATGTTGAGCGAACGGGCGCCGGCAGCGATTTGATAGCCGACCTGATTAGTTGCCCCGGCCTGCCCCGTCGGCGCCCCTTGCGATTCTTGTATCCACGTTAAATCGCCGCCGCTCCAATTGACATTAAACGATCCGTTGGTGGGATAGCCGATATAGATCGACTGCCAGTCGCCGCCCGTTAACGTCGGCTGTGAGAGGACCGCCGTAGTGAATGTGCCCGAAGTAAACGCGGCACAAATATATCCATAGCAGGGGTGTACACGAAAGTTATACGTGCCCACGGCTAAAGCGGGCGTGGTGTAAGAAGCGACGTTTCCCGTGTAGACCACGGCCCACGCCCCACCGTTCACCTGCTGTTCCAGCTGATACCCGGTGGCTGGCACCACGGTGGTCCAGCTGATGGGAAGCGTATTACCGGCGTAGATTGCCAGCGATGACGACATCACTGGCACCGAATTGTAAGCAATAATCGCGATGTCATTCGTCACCGCGCAATACGGGCAGACCCCCAAGAAACCTGTGTAGTAATAGACCCCCGGCGCTTTACCGGGGATTGAGATTGATCGCGCGCCGGCTGCAATGGAATACGTCGTTTTATTGGTGGCGGTGGATTGCCCATACGGCGCGGTCTGCGCTTCCAGCATGGCACCCAGATCACCACCGGTCCAATTGATGGTAAAGGCGCCGTTGGTGGGATAGCCAATATAGACCGATTGCCAATAGTCGCCGGTTAGGGTGGGCGTTGTTGCGTGTGCGCCGAGGGCGAACAGCGCCAACAGCATCGCCGCAAAAATAGAAAAAAAACGGGAATTAAAACGAACCGTTCCTCTTGGCGTCCCCACCCCATGCGGTTTCCGCATTCCGAATCCTTGTTCTATTCCATTGTTTGTTGTTATGCCCTTCGCGATCGAGCGCAGGGGCTTAATTAATTAGTCAGGCAATGCGCTTTTAAAATAAAGGCGACGCATGGTGGTTGTCAATTGCGTCACACAAATTTACAGTGGTCATCAGACAAGCGGCTGTCGTTTAATGCGCGGGCTTTTAATTGATCACATGTTATGCCTCAGAATGAACCCGCGAGGAAACCGCAGCCAACGCCGGAAGGACCTGTTTCAAAGTGGCTACTGTAGTATTCGTCCCAAACGTTGATAGCGTGAGCACGCTATATAGAGCGGCATCACGTATATTGCTGAACGTATAATGGCTCGCTTAAATCGTGTGGCGCTAAGTGTGCTTGACGCGTATTTACCGCGCGCGCTGCTCGTTATGTTGCTGCTGACCTGGGGTGCGTATATGGCACGGAGTGTTAGCGTGCTATGGCACGATTCCACTACTGAACCTGTCGCAGCGAATTCACCTCGCGCCAAAACTGAATCGTTTTCGACAATTGCCGCAACGGATATCAATGCTGTGCGGGCATTAAATCTCTTTGGTCACGTCGCGGTGCCGCCGCCCATCGACCCCGCCAATCTGCCCGCCACACCGTTGAATCTCAAATTGGCCGGGATTTTTGAGAGCACGCTGGCGGAGGAATCGCGCGCGCTGATCGCCGATGCCGGCAAACCGGCCAAAACGTATTTTACGGGCGATAGCTTGCCCGGTTCGGCGATCCTGAATCGCATCGGCAGCGATTATGTAGTTATTCAGCGCGGCGATCGTTTGGAAAAATTACCGCTGCACAGCCCGTCGATCGCAACGGCTGCGCCGGTGCGACATGGCGCAGCGCTAGCGACCCTCGCGAGTGTTATGTCACCTGCACCCGCACCGATAACGCCCACCAACATGGTACCGGTGCAAACGGTTTACAAGGAATTGGAAAGCCGGCTGGCAGCGATTCGTCAGCCCAAACAATAAGGCGCGTTTAGGTAGTCTGCTGTGGGCATTGGTTTCGTTATGCGTAGCGCTCGTTCCAATTAATAACATCACAAAAAATATTTTAACGATTTTAGCCCGGGGAAATTTTGTTGTGTTTGATCTGCAATGGAATCGTTGTTCGCGTTGGATCGTATCGGCGTGCGTGAGTGGATTGGCAGCTTATGCACCATGTTGTATAGCGCAGACAACACCGAATTTGCCACCGGCGAGCACCCACGTCGCCAGTGATGAAAAAATCACGCTCGCGCTCGAAAATGCCGACATCAAGGAATTGATTCGCTGGGCGGCCGAACACATCAATAAAAATATTATTTTGCACCCCGATGTCAAAGGTCAGGTCACGGTCATTTCGGGCGCGCCATTGACGCGCGATGAGGCGTACGAAGTCTTTTTATCGACACTGCAAGCCTATGGGTATGCGGTCATTGATAATGGGGGCGTACTGCAAGTCGTGCCCGCGGAAGTTGCCAATCAAAGCAGCACGCCGCTGTCGGAAAAAGGCAAGGCGCGCTCCGGTGAAGATGTCGTGGTGCAAATCGTCAAAGTGAAGGCGATATCCGCCTCGCAATTGGCGTCGCTGTTAAAACCCATGTTACCGAATTCGGCATTACTCACGCCCTACCCCGATAGCAACATGCTGCTGATCAGCGCGCGTGCCAGTCAAATCGAACGCTTGCGTGCGATCATCGCGCGCCTCGATCAAGGCGGTGGTACCGATATCGATCTGATCACGCTCGATTTCGCGCGCGCCAAAGATGTCGTGCAAATTATCAATACACTCATGAATAAAAACAGTAGCGCCAGCACGGCGACGAATTTGAATTTGACGGTAGATGATCGCAGTAACAGCGTGCTGATGAGTGGTGATCCGATTGTGCGACAACAAGTGCGCTCGTTAATCGAACGGCTCGACAAACCCAAAAGCGGTGAAAGCAATACGCAAGTAGCATTCGTGCGATTTGCGGCCGCGGAAACGTTAGCGCCGATTTTAATGGGAGTATCGAGCAGTTTTTTGAAAAGCGACAAAGATCAGGCGAGCGCCAACATTGAGACCAAGATCGAAGTGAGCAAAGAAAATAACGCCTTGGTCATTACCGCACCACCTGCATTGCAAGATGTGATGAAAGCCGTGATCCGGCAACTCGACGTACGCCGCCCGCAGGTAATTGTGGAAGCGTTGATTGTCGAAGTTAACGATGACGTCATCAATAATCTGGGCGTGCAATGGAATTCGGGGGTGCCGGGCAACAACGGCGTGTTTGCCGGCAGCAGCACCTTCGCCGATGGCACCACAACGCCGGCAGCGCCATCGCTGGGTCCCGGTTTAACGCTGGGCTTTTACCACAGTGGCGATCTGCGCGGTCTAATTCGGGCGCTGAAATCCAATGCCTCCGCCAATTTATTATCGACGCCCACCATCGTCGCGCTCGATAACGAGCCGGCGCAAATTCTGGTGGGCTCGAACGTACCGTTCATTACCGGCCAATCCACCAGCGCAGCCTCGTCGACGAGCAATCCATTTCAAACGATTGAGCGCAAAGATATCGGCGTAACACTGAAGGTCAAACCGCGCATCAACGACGACAGCTCGATCACGATGGATGTCGATCAAACGGTGGAAAGCATCGCGCCAAGCAACTCTAAAACGGCCGATATCATTACCAACAAACGCAACATTACCACGCGAGTATTAATTGAAAACGATGAAGTGCTGGTGTTGGGCGGACTGCTCGAAAACGATGTCACCGATCAGCAGGCGAAGGTACCCGTACTCGGCGATATGCCGGTGGTCGGCCGGTTATTTCGCAGCACCAATACCGAAGTGACGAAAAAGAATTTAATGGTGTTTATACATCCACGCATTTTAGCCAGCACCGCCGACGCGCGTGCGACGTCGTCAGAACGGTATGAAAATTTGCGCGGTAAACAGCAAATGCTCAACGAGCGTATCGATCGTATTTTTATCCCGGACAGCGCGCCGTTGTTGCCCGCTGCCAAGACGCCCACATCGACCGAGCCCGAGCACGTTGCTGCCCCGGATGCGGCCGCGACGCCGTCATCAACGGCCGCACCCACCAATAACACGGACACAGCTGCCGTGTCTGGGCATGAATAATGAGCCCGTCTGTGGATTGTGCCGCGCTGCTACCGTATGCGTTTGCAAAGCGATTTCGATTGGCGAATGCGCATTCTGAGGACACATCGGCAGCGCGAATTTTAATTACCGCAGACACACCGCCTTCCGCTCTATTGGAAGCACGGCGCTTCTTAGCGCGCCCCGTGATTTTTGAAACCGTCGATGTTACAGCACTGAACCAGGCATTGGCGGCCATCTATGAACACCGTTCGGGCGCGGCGCAACAAGCGGTAGCCGATGCTGATGCCGATGAAACACTGGATTTAAATCGTCTCGCCGAATTGACACCGGTTACCGAAGATTTGTTGGAGAAGGATGACGACTCCCCCATCATTCGCTTGATCAACGCCATTCTCACCGAGGCGCTGCGTGAAACGGCGTCCGATATTCATATTGAAACGTTCGAAAATCGCGTCGCTGTGCGCTTTCGTGTCGACGGCGTGCTGCGCACTTTGCTCGAACCCCAGCGCGCTTTAGCGAATCTGTTAGTCTCGCGCATCAAGGTGATGGCGCGCCTCGACATCGCGGAAAAGCGCTTGCCGCAGGACGGCCGCCTTTCGCTGCGCGTCGGCAACCGCGAGGTCGACGTGCGGGTATCGACGATTCCAACGCGCCACGGCGAGCGTGTCGTATTACGTTTATTGGAAAAAAATGCAAGCCGACTGGATCTTGCAGTATTAGGTATGTCGGCGCCCGACCTCCATCGGCTGCAACACATTATTGCGCAACCACACGGCGTTATTTTAGTCACGGGACCCACTGGATCTGGCAAAAGTACGACGCTGTATGCCGCATTGCAGTCGCTCAACGATGGCTCGCGCAATATTCTCACCATCGAAGATCCGATCGAATACGATGTCGAAGGCGTTGGCCAGACCCAGGTCAATACCAAAGCCGGCATGACGTTTGCGCGCGGCCTGCGCGCGATTTTGCGACAGGATCCGGACATCGTCATGATCGGCGAAATCCGCGATACCGAAACGGCGGAAATTGCGATTCAAGCGAGTTTAACAGGACATTTGGTGCTGTCGACGCTGCACACCAATACCGCGATCGGCGCAATTACGCGGCTGATCGATATGGGCATCGAGCCCTTTCTGTTGTCGTCGAGCCTCGCGGGTTTGGTGGCACAACGCTTAGTACGGCAACTGTGTTCGGCATGTAAACAAGCGTACGCCGCCGATGCCGCAACGCGACGTTTATTACACGATAACCGAAGCGATGCCGAAGCAGAAAAAAATCCGTTGATATTACATCGCGCTCACGGTTGCGAGCATTGTTACGGACAGGGCTACCGCGGTCGCACCGGCGTTTACGAAATCATCACCCTCGACGAGGCGCTGCGCGAATTAATTCACTCGCGCGCCGGCGAACAAGAACTCACGCGTTGCGTGCGGCAAAGCAGCACTGATATTTTTCAGGACGGTATCGAAAAAGTAAAAGCAGGCATCACCTCCGTCGATGAATTGCTGCGGGTGTTAAATGCGCGCTGAATTGCCGTACGCCATTGTCTATTGGGCGCATCCTGAAGCGGCGTTGCAGGTTGGGCAAGTGCCCTGGCGCCTGTATTCGTCCGAGAAGAAATTGCATGTTGAAGCTGAAGCTGAGGAAATCGGAATTGGCCTCCAGACACTACGCAGTGCCTGGAATAACTCGCTAGCCGATCGACGCACTGGTGCCTCCGAACAGCGCAATATTCCCGTCACCTTAATTATTGCGGCAGAAGCTGCACTGATCACGTCGGTCACCGTGCCATCCGTCAAACCGCACCATGTGCGTGCCGCCGTTCCCAATTTATTGGAGGAATGGACAGCCAGCGAACTCGACGATTTGCATATTGCGTTTGGTGCCCGCGACACTAATGGATCGGTACCCGTAATTGCGATCGATCACCCTTTTTTAACGCAATGTTTGGAGGCGATGGCAAAGGAGGAATGCTCGTGCAATTCGGTATTGGTCGACGCGCAATTATTGCCTTTTATGCCGGCGACACTGACGCTGGTGGTGGACGGGCAACGCGCATTACTGCGCTGGTCGGAGTACCACGTCGGCGCCATCGAAGTTGCCGCGCTAACGCCTTTGCTCTCTGCGATACTGCGACAGGGCAATTATCAAACACTTCAGCTCTTCGTTACAGAGACGTCACGCAATTTTGAGGATGAGTGGTTGCCAACACATTTCTCGACATTGCAAAAGACACATTCCATTGCCATCGAGAAACACCTACCGACCACCGGTATGCTTGAATGGCTGACCTCTCAGCTCGCGGTAGTGGAGTCGCGCGCAGTCAATTTACGGCAAGGCGATTTTGCGGCAACGATGCAAAGTCGCCGTCTATGGCGACGTTGGCAGTCGGTAGCGTCTGTCGCCACTGTTTGTTTACTCGTGCAGGTGCTCGTCTATCTCGGCATCGGTATGGCGTTAAATCACCGCGCACAAATAGTACATGACCAAAGCGCGACGCTGTACCGCGAATTGTTTCCACACGATAAACGGCTGGTCAATATTCGCCAGCAGATGCAGACACATCTTGGCGTCATCAATGGCAGCGAGCGTGCGTCGTTTTGGGAGTTGTTCAATGCGCTCACCAAAGAACTGCAAACGCTCCCTCACGACACGCCGGTACAATTACGCTCATTAACTTATGATGCCAATAATGGGGCCTTGCAAGTAGAGCTGGTGATCCCGACAATTGCGCTGATCGATACGTTACAAAAACAGCTGAGTGCCGACCACTTCGTTACAAAGGTTCTTTCCGCAAGTAGCGAGAACGGCGCGATTGTTGGCCGCTTGAACATGGCGCGAGGCTAAAAACATGGCGTGGATGGATTTAGCGTTGCTGCAACGTGGGTATCAATCGGCGATAGCGCGCTATCGCGAACTGGCGTCGCGCGAGCGTCGATTCGTTTTACTGACAGCAACCGCGATCGGCGTCGTTGCGCTTTATATTTTGATTCTAAAACCCGCCTTGAATTTCTACGATCAAGCACGCGTCAATCTCGGGAGAGAGCGGGCGGTGTTGAGCTTTGTGCAAGAGCATGCCGATACGGTACGTCAGATGAATAGAGCACGGCAGGCAAAAACTGGTCAAGATACATCACTGCTGGCGCTCGCTTCGAAAACCGCAACGGAAAACCAATTGATATTACAGCGCTACGAGCCGAATACCGACGGCAAATTATCGGTATGGTTGTCAGAGGCAGAATTCAATACATTACTCACCTGGATGGATCAATTGGTTCATCAATACAATGTGCAAATTGAGCACGCCAATATTTCTGCGTCGACGCGATTAGGTACGGTAGAAGTACAGTTGGTATTGCGGCAATAAAAAGAGCGCATAAATTTATTGCAAATGCGACGACTTTTACCTCGTTGCGTATTAACTCCACCGATCTGAATTACAAAAAAATACTTCTCGCACAATTGCAATCGCTACGCAGCAATATTGCGTCCTCGCTTCAGAGCATTGTGACTTTTTATGAGCGAACATCGAAGCTAAATTTGGTCGACCTTATTGACGAATCGTCTTCTTCGCGAAAAGGATTATTTAAAAACTGCTTTATCTGCGCAGGGCGCGCACGGCATACGCCGCCTGACATTTACTGTTATTCTATTTTTGTTAATCATACCCGTAAGTTCTTATCCTCCTCCTACTGACCGAAATGATATTTTTAGCCACTTGCCGAGGAAGCTCATGACTGTTGCTAAGGAGGCAGATATCCCTAGCCGGGGATTTTTACGTTTGCCGCAAATTATCGGCAACCCCAAGGCTGACCCGCCTATTCCACCGCTAATTCCTATCGGTCGCTCGACCTGGTGGCAATGGGTACGCGATGGCAAAGCTCCGGCACCGGTAAAACTCGGGCCGCGCACAACCGCGTGGCGGTCCGAGCAAATATTTGCACTGATCAAAACATTGGCCAGCGATAACGCGTAATTACTATATCGTTTGTCGAGACGACTACCGACAATCGACACATTTTTATGTTGCGCACTGCGTTAAGCGGCACTGCCACCGAGCGTTCGGCCAACCCTCGCATCAACCACAATTTGCTGTGTGCATCCAGAGCGAAGCGACGATTGCCTGATCTTTCGGATGGCATTCTCCGGCGCCCATGTATTGGGCTCACAACAACGCAAAAAACACCATGAGTTCGCTTCAGTTTTTCAGACTGTCGAGATAATCCGCCCATCCTTGCATCATTTTCTTGCGCTCCTTCAAGTGCGCGGTGCGGTTATAGGCGCGACCATTTGCGTCCTTAACGGCATGTGCCAATTGATGTTCGATCCAATCGACACGGTAATTCAACACTTCATCCAGTATCGTGCGCGCCATCGCGCGAAAACCGTGACCACACATTTCTTCTTTGTCGATACCCATGCGTCGCATTGCAGCCAATACGGCATTGTCACTCATCGGGCGACGCGGAGAACGCGCGGAAGGAAAAATATACTCACCGCGACCTGTTAGCGAGTGCAACTCCTTGAGAATTGCTACCGCTTGCTCGCTGAGTGGAACAATATGCGGTTGTCGAGCTTTCATGCGCTCAGCAGGGATTCGCCACTCTGCCGCTTCTAAATCGACTTCACCCCAGCGCGCATTGCGTAATTCACCAGGGCGCACGAAAGTAAGTGGAGCTAGACGTATGGCTGCACGCACGATAGGCGTGCCTTGATAGGCCTCCAGCGCATTTAACAAAGGGCCGACTGCTTTAGGATCGGTGACAGCAGGAAAATGATTCTTAGTCGTTGCGGTAAGCGCGCCACGCAAATCTTGAGAGGGATCGCGCTCAGCTCTACCCGTCGCGACGGCATAACGAAATATTTGTCCGGCTACCTGGCGTGCGCGTTTTGCAGTGTCGTATGCGCCCCGACTTTCTATGCGACGCAATGTTGCGAGCAGCTCCAGTGGCAGAATTTCCGACACGGGGCGAGCGCCCAAATATGGGAATAAATTCTTTTCGAGCATCCACAATGTTTTTGTGGTGTGCGCTTCAGACCATATTGGCGACTGCTTGGCGAACCACTCCAAACCCACGGCTTCAAAACTGTTAGCCGCCGATTCGCTTTTAGTGGCCTTCGCAACTTTGCGCTGAAGTGCTGGATCGACCCCGCGAACAATTAGCGCTTTGGCTTGATCTCGACCAAAACGATTAGGCTCAGTGCTGTTACGTGCTTCCTTCGCCGTCACATCAGGGTAAACACCCAACGCCAGCACTTTTTGCTTGCCACCAAATCGATAAGCCAATCGCCAATATTTGTTGCCATTGGCTTCGATTAAGAGATAAAGACCGCCGCCATCGGACAGCTTATAAGGCCGCTCTTTTGGCTTCGCATTTTTGATCTCTGCATCGGTGAGTTTGTTGGTAGCTTTTCCCATTTTGTTGGTACCGGGTATCTCGCAGCCCTGATATACCAACAAAACTACCAACATTTGTTGGTAGTTGTCTATGGATCACCCTAGACCACTTTGGAATACGCACAAACAAAAAACCCGCATTTCTGCGGGTTTTTTGGACTTTATCGGACGATTCTGGACTTGTGATTGGTGGAGCTAAGCGGGATCGAACCGCTGACCTCTACAATGCCATTGTAGCGCTCTCCCAG
>DASXYH010000345.1:0-6332 GCA_036502545.1 Spongiibacteraceae bacterium | reverse complement strand
CGGTATCGGCATGCAGCTGTGTCGCGATGACGGCGAGTTGCGCGGTGCCTACGATTCGGTGCGGCGTCTGAGCGCCAACAATTTCGCCAACAACGGCGTTTTTCTCGAACGCTACGTGAGCGCTGCGCGCCATATCGAAGTACAAATCTTTGGCGATGGCGATGGCAACGCTATCGCATTGGGCGAGCGCGATTGTTCAACGCAGCGGCGCCATCAAAAAGTGATCGAGGAAACACCGGCGCCGAATTTGCCCGCTGCCATCCGCGAACAGCTGCGTGCCCTTTCGATACGGCTCGCCAGCGCGGTGAATTATCGCAGCGCCGGCACGATAGAATTTATTTACGATGCGAAACAGCAGCAAATTTATTTTTTGGAAGTGAATACGCGGCTGCAAGTCGAGCACGGCGTTACCGAACAAATTTATGGCATCGATCTGGTGCGCTGGATGGTGGAGCTCGGCGCCGGTGAATTAGCACCGATCGCCGCGCTGGAAAGCAAATTAATTCCGCGCGGACATGCGATTCAGGTACGGGTTTACGCCGAGGACACCGGCAAACAATTTCAACCGAGTGCGGGTCTGCTCACGCATGTGCAATGGCCGCTCGCCGACGGCAACCAGA
The DNA here is from genome assembly GCA_036502545.1 of Spongiibacteraceae bacterium. Lineage (GTDB taxonomy): Bacteria > Pseudomonadota > Gammaproteobacteria > Pseudomonadales > CAMLJR01 > CAMLJR01. The sequence continues at coordinate 5,712 of DASXYH010000345.1, read as the reverse complement.
TGCGCATTGATCACTGGTTGGAAGCGGGCCTGGAAATCTCACCGTTTTTCGATCCGATGCTGGCGAAAATAATCGCCTGGGGCGACACGCGCAAACAGGCCATCGCAATTTTGGATGGTGCGCTCGCACAGACCGCGATTTATGGCGTCGAAACCAATATCGATTATTGCCGCGCCATTTTGCGCAGCGATCAGTTTCAGCGCGGGGAAATGCACACGCGCTATTTGAGTCAATTTGATTACCGCGCGCCGCGTATCGATGTTTTGCGGCCGGGTACGTTAACTAGCGTGCAGGATTTTCCAGGACGGCGCGGCTATTGGGATGTCGGCGTGCCGCCATCGGGCCCGTTCGACGACTGGTCATTCCGGCTTGGCAACCGTCTGCTCGGCAACGATGAAACCGCTGCGGGATTGGAAATTACGTTGCATGGCCCGACGCTGCAATTTCGCAGCGCGACGCAAATCGTCTTGGCCGGTGCGGAATTGAATGCGCAACTCAATGCGCAGCCGGTGGCGCAGTGGCAGATTATCGATATCGCCGCAGGCGATATTCTTGCGCTCGGCAAAAATGTCGATGTCGGCGCGCGCAGTTATTTATTGGTGAAAGAAGGTATTCGCTGTCCGGATTATCTGGGCGCAAAAGCGACTTTCACGCTCGGTCAGTTCGGCGGTCACAACGGCCGTGCGTTGCGCGCCGGGGATGTGCTCGCGATCAAACCGCTGCAGCAAAAAGCGGAGGGGCGTACGTTGCCCGTCGCGCTGCGACCGCAATTGCAATCGCATTGGGAAATTGGCGTGATTTACGGCCCGCACGGCGCGCCCGATTTTTTTACAACGGAAGATATCGATACATTTTTTGCGGCCGCTTGGGAGGTGCATTACAACTCCAGTCGCACCGGTGTACGTTTGATCGGACCTAAACCGCAGTGGGCGCGCAGTGATGGCGGCGAGGCCGGCATGCATCCGTCGAACATTCACGATAATGCGTATGCCATCGGCACGATCGATTTCACCGGCGATATGCCGGTTATTCTCGGTCCCGATGGTCCTTCGCTCGGCGGTTTTGTCTGTCCGGCGACGGTCATTCGCGCTGAGCGCTGGAAGATCGGGCAACTGAAGGCCGGCGATCGTGTACGCTTTATTCCGGTCGATTTCGATACCGCGCTGCGCATCGAGCGCGCGCAATTACAAATGCTGGCGACGCTGCAGCCGCAGTACATCGATGTCGAAGCGTGTTCCTATTTGCAGAGCCCGATAATCGCGTCGTTGTCCGCCGCTGAAAATGCGGTCGCGGTTAATTATCGCAGCGCCGGCGATAAATACGTGTTGGTGGAATACGGTCCGCAGGTACTCGATATCGATTTGCGCTTCCGCGTACATGCGTTGATGCTGCAACTGCAGCAAACCAAACCGGAGGGCGTATTCGAATTGACGCCCGGCATACGCTCGCTGCAAATTCATTACGATAGTTTGCAAATCCCGCGCGCTGAGTTATTGCAGTGGCTGCGGCACGCCGAAACATTGCTCGGCGATAATGCCGAACTCGCAGTGCCGGCGCGCGTCGTCTATTTGCCGTTGTCGTGGGATGACGAAGCGTGTCGGCTGGCGATTCAAAAATACATGCAATCGGTGCGCAAAGATGCGCCGTGGTGTCCGAGCAATATTGAATTTATGCGCCGCATCAACGGCCTCGATAGTATCGAGGACGTTAAAAAAATCGTGTTCGCTGCCAGCTATGTGGTAATGGGTTTGGGCGATGTCTATCTCGGTGCGCCGGTGGCGACGCCGCTCGATCCGCGCCATCGTCTCGTCACCACCAAATACAATCCCGCCCGCACCTGGACCGCGGAAAATTCGGTGGGCATCGGCGGTTCGTATCTGTGTGTGTATGGCATGGAAGGGCCGGGCGGTTATCAATTCGTCGGTCGCACGTTGCAGATGTGGAATCGCTATCGCAAAACCGCGGAGTTTTCGCAGCCCTGGCTGCTGCGCTTTTTCGATCAGATTCGCTTTTTCGAAGTGACCGCCAACGAGCTTGCGCAAATTCGCCGCGATTTTCCGCGCGGAAAATATCGGCTGCGCATCGAGCAAACACATTTCAAGTTGAGCGACTATCGCCAGCTCTTATCGGCGCATGCGGCCGAAATTCAAACATTTACCGAGCGGCGGCAATTGGCATTTGCGCAAGAGCTGCGCGATTGGCGCGATAGCGGTCAATTTCATTTCGATAGCGTGTCGGCGGATGCGGGCGATAACGACGCCGAGCAACTTTTGCCGGTCGGCTGCGTTGCGATCGATAGTCCGGTTGCCGGCAATATTTGGAAATTGCTGGTGCAACCGGGCGAGACGATTAAATCAGGCCAGCCTATCGCCGTATTGGAGTCGATGAAAATGGAAATCGATGTGCATGCAACAGTCGATGGTATTGTGCACAGTATCAATCGCAGCGAGGGCAACCAGATCGGCGCCGGTCAAACATTCATGGTAATACGCGAGGCGTTAACGTGATGACCTGCGTATTGCGCAGCGTGCGCGAACGTATCGTGTTGTGCACTGGCCTCAAGCGAAGCGCACAAATGAAGCATTTTTTTTGAATGTGCTTCGCTTTGGTGACAAAGGAAGCGGTAATATTTTTTTAAAAATCACATTGCAGAATTATCTATAGTGAAATCCACGCGATTTTTTTCTTGGTATAAATTCTGCTTTGAATAACCCACGAGAGGCGCGGTGATGTTACACCGAGTCTTTAGGACAGCTAGGGTTCCGGCTTTAATTAATTCCGACTTTAATTAATTAAAGTGTCTGGTCCGAGAGCGGTCCGGTCTCATGGTTCGATGAGGCTCCACGGCGGGATAAAAGCCCGGGAGGTCGCGATCAGGTTTCACCTGGCGTCCTCTCATGTTTACCCCGACCATAGGAGTCCAATATGAAAATTAATACTGCCCTTATCAACGCATTATTTTTTGCGGTTGCCGCCACACCACTCATTGCCGTAGCCGACGAAGAACCCGCCGCACCCGATCACACCTTTACCGGTCACATCGATTGGGTCACCAAATATATTTTGCGCGGCGCCAGCGAAACCTACGGCAACGTGCGCCCCGGTCTCGGCAATAGAGGTGCCGATGCGCCGGAATCGGATACGCCCGCATTGCAGTGGGGTGTCGATTATGTCGATGCCAGCGGTTGGTACGTGGGCTACTGGGCATCGCAAATCAATTATTCCTACAAGCAGCTCGGCAAATCGTACAGCGATCGCGGTATCACCGATTTTCAAACAGACAATTCGATCGAAAACGATTTATACGGCGGCTACAGCAATAAAATCGGCGATTTCACTTACACCGCCGGCTTCACCGGTTATTACTATTACAACGGCGAACACGCCGATGCGCTCGAAACCAAATTGGGTATCGCTTACGGCCCCATCGGTTTTTATGCGCAAACATTGTTGAACGACGTCGTATGGGGCAACAAAGGGGATACTTATTGGACCGCCGTTTATACCCAGCCAATGCCGTTCGATATCATGCTAACCGCGAGTCTCGGTTATTACACTTACAGCAAGGAAGGAAAATTTTTAGGCACCGAGGATACGAAATTCCATGTCGATTGCGCGGCGGGTGAAGCCTTCAACGTCAATGGATGTTATGCCGGCGATAGACCGAAAAGCAGTGGCTTTCGCCATTTCATCGTCGGTATCACTCAACCCATCGGCAAAACCGGTTTAGTGTGGGGCGTACAGGGCCTGCTTGCGGGCAAAAACCGCTTCGGTATCAAACAGACCGGCGGTGCCATTGGTTCGATCAGCTATACGTTTTAGTTGTACCAACTACACGTTCAACGACAGCAGCCTCCTGGAATATTGCCCGCTTTGCGGGCTTTTTTATTTTTATAGAGTCGTTCGATGCGGCGGCGATGACACGGATAACTCGAACGTAATTTTTATTGTCCTCAAGTTCTATTAAGCTGTACGTGTTTTAAAGGGGGCTGCTTTAGCCGGTGTTTTAAGAAAAATCGCAAGGGACTGAAAAATGCTAAACGATGATGAAAATGTTGTTGTCGAAGCCGACGGTCATATCAACCGTCCGATGGTGGGCTGGTACGATCCCGGTCAATTAATTCAAACCGCTGCTTCCGTTGTTGTTTCGACGCTGTTTGGGCGCCATGCCGATTTTCGGCTGATGGAAGCGTTGGCGAAACAAAGCGAAGCGCATAGTTTCGATACCGGTGAAGATAAACCTTTTTGGTTCGATTACGCAGCCGATGTCGGCGATGGCTGGAATTCCACTTACGCGGTCGCTTATTGGCTGGCGCAACCGACATTGAATTTAAAAGACAGCGACGGCAACGAGCACTTCACTGAGCGCGGAAAAATTTTGATCTTCGGCGGCGATGCCGTTTATCCGGTGGCGAGTCGCTCGGCTTACCAAGAAAAATTAATTTCACCGTATAAAATGGCGCTGGCGCAAACCGACGAAGCCAATTCGCCGACGGTGTTTGCGATACCGGGCAATCACGATTGGTACGATAGCTTGGCCGCATTCATGCGACTGTTTTGTTCGAAGCGTTGGTTCGGCGGCTGGCGAACGGAGCAAACCGCGAGCTATTTCGCCGTCAAATTGCCGCATGGCTGGTGGTTGATCGGCGCCGATATTCAGCTCGATTCGGACATCGACGATCCGCAGGTGAAATTTCTTTCCAGCGTCGCCGAGAAAATGCAGGAATCCGATCGGATTATCCTGTGCGTTGCCGAGCCGCATTGGATCTATGCCAGCATTTACGGCGCGAACGACAAGGATTTCAACGAAAATAATCTCGCCTTCATCGAACAAAAAATATTTAAAAGCAAAATCGAAATTTTTATCGCCGGCGATTTGCATCACTATCGCCGCCATCAATCGCCCGCTAATGTGCAAAAAATTACGGCGGGAGGCGGCGGGGCGTTTCTGCATCCAACGCATGGCCCCGCTGTGCAAACATTGGCGGATCAATTTGAACTGAAAAAAAGTTATCCCGATAAAAAGACATCGCGCCGCCTGGGCTGGGGAAATTTACTGTTTCCGTTGCGCAATCCGACCTTCGGTCTGGTGACGGGTGTTTTGTATTTGCTGACCGGCTGGACGACCAATCTCGATTTGTCGTCGTATCAATTATCAAATATTGCCGATGCGCTTTGTGAGACATTTCGAGCGGCATTGAATGAGCCGCTCGCCGCGTTTTGGATAACGGTAGCGTTTCTTGGTTTTTATCTATTTACCGATACGCATTCGAAAACATATCGCTATGTGGCGGGAACCATTCATGGCGTAGCGCATTTGGTTGCGGTATTTTTTCTTGGCTGGGCCGCCAGCAGATTGCTCGTCAGTCAGTTTGGATTGCATTTTGGCTCAACGCCGCAAATGCTGTTGACCGGGTTATTCATGCTCGGCGGCGGCTGGTTGTTCGGTTCCATTATCATGGGAATTTATCTGTTTATTTCGCTGAATATTTTTGCGCGCCACAGCAATGAAGCATTTTCTTCGCTAAAAATCGAGGATTGGAAAAACTTTTTGCGCATCAAAATCGATGCCGACGGCAAGCTCACTATTTTTCCGATAGGCCTGCGCCGCGTGCCGCGCAAATGGAAAAAAATAGCCAAGCCGGGGCTCAGCAGTTCGATTATTCCCGACGATAAACAAGCAACTGCGCCGGAGCTTATTGAAAGGCCGGT
>DASXYH010000344.1:0-4948 GCA_036502545.1 Spongiibacteraceae bacterium | reverse complement strand
CGGCATATCGATCGATAATCTGAACGAACTCGAATGGATTCCCGCGCACGAACACAATCCGCAACGTCTGCTGGCGAATATCTGGCAGACCGATGCGATCGCCGTGATCGACCCAACTAACGGCAACGTTACAGCGCGCTTCGATTTAACGAAGCTCTACCCAAAATCCACGCGCAATTCGCACGCCGACGTATTGAATGGCATTGCACTCGATGCGCGTGATCACACGCTGCTGATCACCGGTAAATTCTGGCCTTTTGTTTATCGGGTGCGGCTGCTCGATCCGCTGCCGTAATCAATACCCTTAGGGGGCTTGATATTAAGCCCACCAGCCCCCATCACTTGCCCGATCAACCGCGCTACAATGCGGTTACCTTTTTGTGCCGGAATTCCGGCATTGTCCATGCAGGAGCTCAGCGTGACAGCCCTTTCCTCTGTAAAGCATGTCTCTAACGCGCATCCCGCCTTTGAATGGCGGCGCAGCCAGCCACTTGAATCGCTCAATATCACCGTCGAGGAATACCGCCACCGCAAGACCGGCGCGGTGCATTATCACCTTGCCGCCGATTTCGACGAGAACGTGTTTTTGGTTGCCTTGCGCACCGTGCCGATGGATTCGACCGGCGTCGCGCATATTCTTGAGCACACCGCGCTGTGCGGCAGCGAGAGATTTCCAGTGCGCGATCCGTTCTTTCTGATGCTGCGGCGCTCGCTGAATACCTTCATGAACGCATTCACCAGTTCGGACTGGACCGCCTATCCGTTCGCCAGTCAAAATCGAAAGGATTTTCAAAATCTGCTCGAAGTGTATCTGGACGCGGTATTTTTCTCGCGGCTCGATCCACTCGATTTCGCGCAGGAAGGTCATCGCATCGAATTCGCGAAGGCGAACGACAGCAATAGCGAGCTGGTTTTCAAGGGTGTTGTCTTCAACGAAATGAAAGGCGCGATGAGTTCGGTGCCGAGCACGCTGTGGCACACGCTGTGTAAATACCTGTATCCGGGCACGACCTACCACTACAACAGCGGCGGCGACCCCGAATACATTCCGGATTTGAGCTACGTCGATTTAAAACATTTTTACGAACATCATTATCACCCGAGCAATGCGATTTTCATGACGTTCGGCGATATTCCCGCGCACGAACATCAGGCGCGTTTCGACGAGCTGGCGTTATCGAAATTCGATAAACTCGATGTCCACATCGGCGTACCCGACGAAAAACGTTATCACGCACCGATACGCGTGCAGGAAAGTTACGCACTCGGCGACGATGAAGACAGCGACGATAAAACGCACATCGTACTCGGCTGGCTGCTCGGCAAAAGCGCGAATTTAAACGATCTGCTGCAAGCTCAATTGTTGTCGTCGGTACTGCTCGACAACAGCGCATCGCCATTGCAGCGCGCGCTCGAAACCAGCGATCTCGGCAGCGCGCCGAGCCCATTGTGCGGGCTCGAAGATTCGATGCGCGAACTCACGTTCGTGTGCGGTCTCGAAGGCAGCAATCCCGAACAAATCGCAGCGGTCGAACAACTGGTGCTCGACACCATTCGCGATGTCGCTGACAACGGCGTGCCGCAGGAGCGCGTCGAAGCAGTGCTGCATCAACTCGAATTGCATCAGCGCGAAATCGGCGGCGATTCGCATCCTTACGGGCTGCAACTGATTTTGAATGGTCTTGCCAGCGCCACGCACGGCGGCGATCCGATCGCGGTGTTGAATCTGGAACCGGTATTGGAAAAACTCCACGAAGAAATCAAAAATCCCGAATTCATCAAAACGCTGGCGCGCGATTTATTGCTCGACAATCCGCATCGCGTCACGCTGACCCTGACGCCGGATAAAACACTGGCGGCGCGGCGCGATGCCGCCGAAAAGAAACGGCTCGCGGCAATCAAATCCGCATTGAATGCGGACGATACGCAGCGCATCGTTGAGCTGGCAAAAAATCTCGAAGCGCGCCAGCAAGAAAAACTCGATGAATCGGTATTGCCGAAAGTCACGCTGCACGATGTGAAACCCGATATTCATGTGCTCGAATCGCAGCGCGGTCAACTCGGCGTATTGCCGGCAACGAGCTATGCGGCCGGCACCAACGGCATCGTCTATCAACAATTGTTGATCGAGCTGCCCGCGCTCGATAACGAACTGCTCGCGTTGCTGCCCTATTACACCAACGCGCTGACCGAAGTCGGCATCGGCGCGCGCGATTATCTCGCCACGCAGGAATGGCAAGCGGCTATATGTGGTTCGATTCACGCCTACACTACCTTACGCAGCGCCATCGACGACGAGCAAAACGCGAAGGCGGTATTGGTGTTGTCGTCGAAAGCGCTGGCGCGCAATCAACACGCGCAGGGCGAACTGATGAAAGCCACGCTGGAACAAGTGCGCTGGAATGAATTGCCGCGGCTGCGCGATTTAATCGCACAGCAGCGCGCACGTCGCGAGCAAAGCGTTACCGGTAACGGTCACGGTCTGGCGATGAATGCAGCCAGTGCGGGCATGAGTTTCCTCGCAAAACTGACGCACGAGCTATCGGGCCTTGCCGGCATTCAAGCGGTAAAACAACTCGACGATGCACTCGAAACACCGGCGCATCTCGAACAGCTCGCGCAAAAATTCGAACGCTTGCACAAAGCGATTTGCGCCGGCAAAAAACAATTGCTGCTCGTCGCCGAAGCGGAAACGTTAGCGGAAATACAACGCAGCGCCGCAGCGCTGTGGGCGACGACCACATTGCCAACCAATGCGCCGGACTTCGGCGCGGCAAAATTGCGCGAACCGGTGCGCCAATTATGGCAAACCAATACCCAGGTGAATTTCTGCGCAAAAGCCTATCCCACCGTGCCGGTCGATCATCCCGATGCGGCAGCATTGACAGTGCTCGGCGGCTTTTTACGCAACGGTTATTTGCACCGCGTGATTCGCGAACAGGGCGGCGCCTATGGCGGCGGCGCGTCGCAGGATTCGAATATCGCCGCGTTTCGTTTTTATTCGTATCGCGATCCGCGCCTGACCGAAACGCTCGATGATTTCGACGCATCGATCCAATGGCTGCTCGACACCGAGCACAATCCCGAGCAGCTCGAACAGGCGATACTCGGTGTCATCGGCAGTCTCGATAAACCGGGTTCACCGGCGGGCGAGGCTAAGCATGATTTCCACAATAATTTATTCGGCCGCACACCGGAGCAGCAGCGCCGCTTCCGCGCGCGCATTCTCGCGGTCACGCTCGATGATTTGCAACGCGTTGTGAAACAATATCTGCAACCTGAAACGGCGAGCATCGCGGTGATTACGAATGAACAGGGTAAACAGCAGTATCAAGCCAATGCGAAGATTTCGCTGGAAGTTTTGACGGTCTAACCGAAAATGCCGATCGAATAATTATTTATTTAAATTCGATTGGCGTAACTGTGTAGCCCTTGCGCTTTAATTGTTCGGGAATGCCGCTGTTGCCGACCATGTGCAGCGCGCCGACCGCAACGAACACGCTTTTTCCGCGTCGATGCAGCGCGTCGATTGAGTCCGCCAGCGGGCCATTGCGATCGTCGGCGATGCGCTTCATCTCAGCGCGTTCGCTGGGCGTTTCCATACATTGACACCAGCTTGCATAGCGCTCCAATTCATCGATATCGCCTTGCGACCACGCTTGCGCCAAGCGCTGAATCACTGCGACCGATGAGCCTTGCTCGATCTGCTGCAACGTTTCATCCATCTCTGCAGGTGTCGGTCCACCTTGCGGACCTAACAGCGCATCTATTTGGCTTTCCGCGGTTTCAAGCGCAACGATGGGTTTATTCGCGGCCTGCGCGTAACCCGTCAATATCGTTTCGACACCGTAGGCAAACTCCAAACCTTCGCGCCGCGCCGCCATTATTTCGATCGATTCGAACAGCAGCATGGGATTAACGGCATCCAGCATCGATGCGGGCAAACACATCGCATCCAATTGTTTTTGTATGCGCGGTCTCAATGCTTCGGGAATTTTTCCTGCACCCTGACGCGAAAAGATATCGAGTTTTTGAATTGTGGCGGAATCGGCCAGGTTAAGCTCCATGGCAACGGTATCGCTCGCGCGCAGCGCATTGCCGATCAAGGGTCCCGGCATTGCCCATTCCAATTTGCCGACATGCAGCGTGCCGTATAACCACGATGTATGCCCGCTCTTTTCCATCTTCCACAAAAAACCGTGGTCGTGCGCGTTCGCTTTTAACTGCTCGATCGTTTCCGCTGTCGGCGGCTGCGGCACCGGTGGACAATCGTTCGCAACCGCGCAAAATACAAACGATGAAAAAAGCGCTGAAAAAACAGTCACGATTAAAAATTGAGAGCGTATCGATAAATGCATGGTACGTCCTATGTTCACTCGATATGAATCATTCAATTATTGTTTACCGATCGCTTTCACAGCCTCGGCGATCAGCGCGGGACCGCGATAAATAAATCCCGTGTACATCTGCACCAGCGCTGCGCCAGCGGCGATTTTAGCGGCGGCGTCTGCGCCGGACATAATGCCGCCGACGCCGATGATCGGTAATTTACCGTTTAATTCGCCGGCGAAAGCGCGAATGATTTGCGTCGATTTTTCCGTCAGCGGCGCACCGCTTAAACCGCCGGTCTCACCGCCGTACGGCAAATGCTGTACTTGCGTACGCTCGATCGTCGTGTTCGTGGCGATGACCGCGTCGATTTCGTAACTCACTAATGAAGACGCGACATCGCGAATATCCTCGGGCGCCATATCAGGCGCTACTTTCACCGCGAGCGGAACATATTTGCCGTGTTGCGTCGCGAGCAATTGCTGCTCCGCCTTTAATCGATCGAGCAATTGTTTCAACGGTTCGCCGAATTGCAGATCGCGCAGCCCCGGCGTATTCGGCGACGATAGATTCACCGCGACATAACTCGCGTGCGGATAAACCTTGCGCAGACAAATTA
>DASXYH010000343.1:0-8077 GCA_036502545.1 Spongiibacteraceae bacterium | reverse complement strand
GCGCGTCGCGGTTCGAAACGCACATCGCCCTGTGTTAAATGCGGATCATCGGCTGCGACATACGGCGGATTGCTCACAATCATATCGAAATATTGCGGCGCGATATTTTCAAACCAGTTCGACTGCATGAATTGAATATTTTCGAGCGCAAGATCGCGCGCATTTTGTTGCGCAAGCTGTACCGCAGCTTCGTCAATCTCGACACCGCATAACTGCCAATACGGATTTTCTTTCGCGAGCGCCAGCGCAATCGCGCCCGTGCCTGTGCCGAGATCCAGCACACTCGCGCGATCTTGTATTAATAATTGCAGCGCCACTTCGACCAGCCGCTCGGTATCGGGACGCGGAATCAATGTGCTGTTATTGACGCGAAGAGACAGCGACCAAAATTCGCGCTGGCCGAGCAGATACGCTATCGGTTCACCCTTTATGCGCCGATTAAGTAATTCATGAAAAATTTTTTCTATGGGTGCTTCGATAATTTGTTCAGGCCATGTATATAAATAAGCGCGCTCTTTGCCGAGACAATGGCAAAGCAACAATTCGCAATCGAGCGTCGCCGTGTCAGTGGCGAGCTGGGCTTGCGAAATTTTCAGCAAATCGCGAATAGTCATGTCGATTGTTTTTGAGCTAGTGGCACCATTCTGGCAGTGGGTTGGCGGAGGAAAGGGTTCTCTTTTTCGGGACTTCCGTGGCGAGCATTCCGACAGCACGGTGTGGTCGGCTTAGGTGGACTCGACGACTTCTCCGATGCCGAATGGCACCCAAGCTCCGTTAAGATAACCTTCTTGTCCCGAAAAAGAGAACCCCTTCCTCCGCCTCATACTCTGCTACAGAGTACCGTTTAAATTTATTCATCGCCCATCGCTGCCAACAAATCCGTTTGATGTTCACGCATCAACGGTTCGATCACCGGATCGAGATTACCTTCGACCACATCTTCCAATTGGTAGATCGTTAAATTGATGCGGTGATCGGTGATGCGGCCCTGCGGATAATTGTAAGTGCGAATACGTTCGGAGCGATCGCCGCTGCCGACCAGATTGCGGCGCTCTTCGGCCTGCTCCTGCTGCTGTTTATTTTGCGCCTGCGATAATAAACGCGATTGCAAAATCGACATCGCACGCGCACGATTTTTATGTTGCGAACGTTCGTCCTGGCATTCGACCACCAATCCCGTCGGCAAATGCGTGATGCGAATCGCCGAATCGGTTTTGTTGACATGCTGGCCGCCGGCGCCGCTGGAACGATAGGTATCGATGCGCAGATCGGCCTTATTGATTTCGATCGCATCGATATCTTCGATTTCCGGCAGTATCGCCACCGTGCACGCCGAGGTATGAATGCGGCCCTGCGCTTCGGTTTTCGGCACGCGTTGCACGCGATGCGCGCCCGATTCGAATTTCAGACGCGCATAAACATCCTGCCCTTCGATGCGTGAAATAATTTCCTTGTAGCCGCCATGTTCGCCCTGGCTCTCGCTGATAATTTCGACGTGCCAGCCGCGCCGCTCGGCGTAACGCGAATACATGCGAAATAAATCGCCGGCAAATATCGCCGCTTCGTCGCCGCCGGTGCCGGCGCGCACTTCGAGAAACACGTTGTGGCTGTCGTTCGGATCGCGCGGCAGCAATAATTTTTGCAATTCTGCTGCGAGAGCTTCGCGTTTTTCATTACCGCTTTTCAGTTCGTCTTCGGCCAGTTCGCGCAGTTCGACATCGCTTTCGGTCAGCATCGCTTTCGCCGTTTCGATATCGTCGAGCACGCGGCAATAATCGCGATAGCATTTTACCAACGGTTCGATCTCGGCAAACTCTTTCGACAGCGTGCGAAACTTCTCCTGATTATTGATCGTCTCGGCATCGCTGAGCAGCGCCGATAACTCTTCATGGCGATCGAGCAATTGATCGAGCTTTTGCAAAACGCTTTTTTTCATCGAATGATTTTAGCCCTGACTGACGACTTCAACGCGCTATTCGTCGTCGATACCGTTTTCTTTTGCAGTGGGAGCGCCGTTATCGACGCCGTTTTCCAATTCAAAGTGATTGTCGAGCTCGAACAACTCGCGCGACCAATTGATAATTTCATTGCGGCCCATCGCGCTGGCGCGCCGCATTTGGCTGCTGGGACTGTGCAGCAATTTATTGGTGAGATTGCGCGCCAACCCGGCCAATACCGCATCGGCCGGCTCGCCGCGCGTCAATGCACGCAACGCTTTTTCGACTTCGGCATCGCGCAGCGCCTCGGCTTTGCTGCGCAACGCCCTTACCGTCGACACTGCATTCAACGCACGCAGCTGCTGGTAAAACGCTTCGACACCGGCGGTAATAATTAAATCGGCCTTGCGCGCTTCGGTTTCGCGACTCTTGCGGCCCTCGTCGACAATTTCTTTTAAATCATCGACGGTGTACAGATAAATATCGCGAAGTTCGCCGACCTGCTCCTCAATATCGCGCGGCACCGCGAGGTCGAGCATGAAAATGGGCTTGTGTTTGCGCAATTTCAACGCGTGCTCGACCGCGCCTTTACCGAGAATCGGCAGTTGGCTCGCAGTCGACGAAATCACGATATCGGCTTTCACCAGTTGCTCGGGGATTTCCGCCAACAAAACTGCTTCGGCGTTAAATTGTTCGGCGAGTTCGCGCGCGCGGCCGAGCGTGCGATTGGCGACGACGATATCGCGCACACCTTTTTCATTTAAATGGCGCGCGACCAGCTCGATCGTTTTGCCTGCGCCGATCAACAATGCGCGCGATCGACTTAAATCGCTAAAAATATGCTGCGTTAAATTCACCGCCGCGTAAGCGATCGATACCGGATTTTCGCCGATCGCAGTATCGGTGCGCACGCGTTTCGCGACGGCGAATACCTGCGGAAAAATTCGCCCGAGTTCGCTGCTGATACTGCCCGAATGCGCGGCCACCGCGAATGCCGATTTCATTTGGCCGAGTATTTGCGGCTCGCCGAGAATCATTGAATCGAGTCCGCTTGCGACCTCCATCATATGCTGCAGCGCGGAACGTTCGGTGTGCACATAAATGCACGCGCGCAATTCATCGAGGGTCATACGATGATAATGACCGAGCCAATCGAGCACGCGCCCACCGCCGCTTTCTGCATCGGCGGCAACGGCAAAAATTTCGGTGCGATTGCAGGTGGAAAGAATCGCCACTTCGTCGAGCCGAGCGCTGGCCAATGCTTCCGCCAGCGCTTCATTCATCGCCTCCGGGGCGAAGTTCACCCGTTCGCGAATCGCCAACGGCGCCGACTTATGATTGATTCCGAGGACTAACAGACTCATGCGGGAGATGTGCCCAACGGCGCAAAGCGCGTAATTCTATCAAGGTAGCTCAAATATAAGGTAGAAAATGATGAGAATAAGGCAGTAGTAAATAATGGAATAAGCTGGTCACAAATACGAAGTGGCATGCACTTACCGTTATGCGAGCGCGATAACCCGGTCGTCATTGACAACATGCTAGACTTGCCGCTCGTTTTCCATCCTCGTTGCAGATTTATCGATAATGACGAAAGCCCTCGGGTTCCTGTTGGTCGGCGGTCTTTTTTTTGCCGGTTGTGCTACCCATCCTACGCATGTTCCTGAGCCGCCTTCCACCGATGACAAGGCAGCAACTCAGCCGGCTGCGGAAGCGCATCCGCCACCGGCACCCGAAGCGAAAGCGCGGCCGTTTCCCGGCGATAGTTTTTACGATTTGCTGGTCGCCGAATTCGCCTTGCGCCGCGGCGAATACGATCTCGCGCTCGGCAATTATTTGCAGCAGGCGCATGCGACGCACGATTCCGGCGTGATCGCGCGCGCTTCGCGACTCGCGCAATTCTTGAAGGCCGATCGCGCCGCGTTGGATTCGGCGCAATTGTGGGTCGCGCAAGAGCCGGACGATATGGAGGCGCAATTCACGCTGGCATCGGAGCTGGCAAAGGCGCAGCGGCCGCTCGAAGCGATGGAGCCGATGACGAAAGTGCTCGATGCCGGCACTAAAGCCAATTTCGCCGTCATCGCCGCCGCCGCGTTGCAGCAACCGGAATCGGTGCAGACGCGATTGCTCGATCAACTCAATCAACTGCTCGCAACGCATAAAGACAATGTCGAGCTGATGACCGGTAAAGCACTGCTGTTGCAACAGCGCGGACAACGCACTGAAGCGCTGGCGCTGATTCGCAAAGTGCTCGATATCGCGCCCGATGAAACGCACGCCATCATTATCGAAGCGAAACTGCTCGAAGAAATGGGCCGCCCCAAAGAAGCGTTTGCGCGCCTGCAACAGATGGTCGAACAAAATCCCTATAACCGTCGACTGCGTTTGCAATACGCGCGCTTGCTGACGCAATCGGATATGAACAAGGCGCGCGAACAATTTGCGATATTGGTCGCGCAATCGCCGGGCGACGCCGATATGTTGCTGTCGCTGGCGCTGGTCAGCAAAGAGACCAATGCGCTGGATGAAGCGGAGGCGTATTTTCAAAAATTGCTGGCGATGAACCAGCATGTGCAGGAAGCGCATTTTTATTTAGGCCAAATCGCCGAGCAGCGCGGCGATCGCGATACGGCAATAAAACATTACGAGGAAATTCCTCCGGGACCGGATTTTTTCCCTGCGCTCGGGCGCATCCTCGAATTGCAGCTGGCCGATAATAATATTGCCGGTGCGCGCAAACATTTGCGCGATTTGCGCGAGCGTTATCCGCAGCATGCCGTGCGTCTTTATCTGGTCGAAGCCGAGCTGCTGATGCAGACGAAGGAATACCAAGCCGGCAACGAGCTGATGACCGAAGCGTTAAAAAAATATCCGTTACAGCCGAACTTGCTGTACACGCGCTCCACCTTCAGCGAGCGGCGTCACGACATTCCATTGCTCGAAAAAGATCTGCGCGCGATTTTAAGTAAAGATCCAAACAACGCTGTGGCGCTCAATGCACTCGGTTATTCGCTGGCGAATCTCACCACGCGCTATCAGGAGGCGCATGCGTTGATTCAAAAAGCGCTCGAACAAAAACCGGAAGACCCCGCGATCATGGACAGCATGGGCTGGGCCGAATATCGCCTGGGAAATATTCAGAGCGCACGCGACTGGTTGGAAAAAGCCTACGCGGCGTTTCCCGATCCAGAAGTGGCGGCGCATTTGGGTGAGGTGTTGTGGCAGGCCGGCAATGAAAAACGCGCGCGCGAAATTTGGAGCAAGGCATTGCAGGAAACGCCGGACAACGAATTAGTGCGCGCCGCGCTAAAGCGTTATGCGCCGGATGCGCTGCCCGCGCCATAGCTAATAGATACCGATAAATGCTGTATTTGCGTACGGTTTTTTTTGTTGCAGCGGCAATCGCACTCGCGGCGTGCGGTGGCGGCGGAATTCGTCCGGGCATCGATAACCAACAGCGCTGGCAATTGAGCGGTAAAATTGGGTTACGCGCACCGCAGCTGGCCGAAAGCGCGTATTTGAATTGGCGCCAGTGCGGCGATAATTACGCCGTGCGCATTTCCGGTCCGCTCGGGCAAACCGTCGCGCGCATCGACGGCCGCGGCGAACAGCTCACGCTACAATTCGAAGGTCGCGCACCGATGACCACCACCGAACCCGAAGCATTGATGCAGCAGCAGCTCGGCTGGTCGCTGCCTTTGCGCGCGCTGCGCTACTGGGTGCGCGCTGAAGCAGCGCCGGGTGGCGATGCCGAATTCTCCGGTGTCGAGCGCCAACCGAATTCACTGCGACAACAAGGCTGGCTGGTGGAGTACCTCGCTTACCATCAAACCGGCGACGTTACCTTGCCGGCGAAACTGCGGCTCAATCGCAACGATAATGTAGGCAGTCGCGATAAATTGCAGGCGACATTAATTATCAATGAATGGCTGCTCGGCGACGCCGTCACCGATTGTCCCTGATCGTCATGTCGAAAAACGCGATGCTCACGCTGCCCTCGCCCGCCAAGCTCAATCTCTTCTTACATATTACCGGCCGCCGCGCCGATGGCTATCACACGCTGCAAACATTGTTTCAATTGCTCGATTACGGCGACACGCTGCATTTCAGCGAGAGCGATGCCTTGACGCTAGCGCCGGATTTACCCGGCGTCGCAACCAACGATAATCTGATTATTCGCGCCGCACGCTTGCTGCAGAGCCATACCGGTTGCAAACGCAATGCTGCGATCGCACTGGAAAAACGATTGCCTCTGGGCGGTGGCATCGGTGGTGGCAGTTCGAATGCGGCGACCACATTGCTGGCGCTCAATGCGCTGTGGCAACTCGGACTATCGATCGATGAATTGGCGGCGCTCGGACTGCAGCTCGGCGCCGATATTCCGGTATTCGTACGCGGCGCTACGGCCTGGGCTGAAGGCGTCGGCGAACAGCTGCAAGCAGTCGCAATACCACCGCGTAACTATCTGATTTTAGTGCCACCATGCGCGATTTCGACCGCTCGGATTTTTTCGCACCCAGCGTTGACACGCAATACGAGTCCCATCACAATAGCCGCCTTTCTGCGGGAGGGGGGTCATAATGACTGCGAGCCCGTGGCGAAAAAGCTCTATCCCGAAGTGGATTTCGCACTCTCGTGGTTAAATCGATTCGCCTCCGCACAGATGACCGGCACGGGGGCGTGTGTGTTTGCCAGCTTTGACGAACGCGCTGCAGCCGAGTCCGTATTGCAGCAAATCTTGCAACAACTGCCGCCGACTTTCCGCGGCTTTGTCGCGACCGGCGTGAATCGATCGCCGGTGCATACCGCGCTCAAGATTGTCGCAAACTGAAGTTTTAAATTACAGGGGTATCGCCAAGCGGTAAGGCAGCGGGTTTTGATCCCGCCATTCGGTGGTTCGAATCCATCTACCCCTGCCACTATTTACGGCAAACTATCGCTCCGCTGCATGTAGTTTGCGGCCCGACCGCCAAGGGCTCCTTGCACACCCCTTTACGCGGCGCGAACATAAGTTTCACTGTCTATCAACAGGAAAGTCCGCCGTGTCTCGAATGATGGTCTTCTCCGGCAATGCGAATCCCGAACTGGCTCGCAGAGTAGTCGAGCGTTTGCACATTCCGCTCGGCGACGCCACCGTCGGCCGTTTTTCCGACGGCGAAATCCTGGTCGAGATCAACGAGAACGTGCGCGGCGCCGATATTTTCGTGCTGCAATCCACCTGCGCGCCGACCAACGATAATTTGATGGAACTGGTGTTCATGGTCGATGCGCTGCGCCGCAGTTCGGCCGGACGCATCACCGCTGTCGTGCCATATTTCGGTTATTCGCGGCAGGATCGTCGCGTGCGTTCGGCGCGAGTGCCGATCAGCGCGCGCGTCGCCGCCGATATGATCACCAGCGTTGGCGTCGATCGCGTATTGACGGTCGATCTGCACGCCGAACAAATCCAGGGCTTCTTCGATGTACCGGTCGACAACGTCTACGGCTCGCCGGTATTGCTCGACGATATCGAACGCCAGCGCTACGAAAATCTGATGGTGGTGTCGCCCGATATCGGCGGCGTCGTACGTGCGCGCGCGGTGGCGAAACAATTGGACGATGCCGATCTCGCGATTATCGATAAACGCCGCCCCGCCGCCAATGTCGCGCAGGTGATGCATATCATCGGCGAAGTGAAAGATCGCACCTGCATTCTGGTCGACGATATGGTCGATACCGCCGGCACGTTGTGCAAAGCAGCGCAGGCGCTGAAAGAAAACGGCGCGAAAAGAGTCGTGGCGTATTGCACGCATGCCGTGCTTTCCGGCAAGGCGATCGAAAATATCGAGCAATCGCAACTGGACGAATTGATCGTCACCGATACGATCCCGTTGAGCCCCGCGGCGCAGCAATGCGCGCGCATTCGTCAACTCGATATCGCGAATTTATTGGCCGAAGCCATGCGCCGGGTCAGCAACGAAGAATCGATCAGCGCCATGTTTCGCTAACAGTTTTACTCAGCCGCCGCATCGGTCGCAGATGTGGCGGCATTTTCGTCAACCCGCCCTTAGCAAGGATTTCTCCTTAACAAGGGTTACAGGAGCAACATCATGGCAACTAACTTCACCCTGACTGCCAAGGTCAGAACCGGTGCAGGGAAA
>DASXYH010000342.1:0-5379 GCA_036502545.1 Spongiibacteraceae bacterium | reverse complement strand
ATTTCTACGGTTGCTGAAATAAACAACCCCGCTGAGTCTTGAGCTCAAAAATCAGCGGGCGGCATCATAGCACAGACAAAATTGAATTACAGTTGGGAAATTCCATATCAATCAACCCTGCACGGGGCCTTTATCCTGTTTTTCGCGTTGAATGCGTTGGTAAATTTCTTCGCGATGCACGGCGATTTCTTTCGGTGCATTGATGCCGAGCCGCACTTGATTTCCTTTAACGCCAAGCACGGTGACGGTTACTTCATCGCCTACAATTAATGTCTCGCCGATCCTGCGCGTCAAAATAAGCATGGTCTTCTCCTTAAAGCAGCGCCGGGATTGCAACATCCTTCAGCACATCACCCCTAATATATAAACGGCTATATGTATCACAGCCGCACCGCTTGTTTTTTCCTGCTCTATACGCGCCGCAAACTCAGCGCTTTGCCGGCAGGTCTAATCCAAACGTGGAGTGCAATGCACGCACCGCCAGCTCCATGTATTTTTCGTCGATGACAACAGAAATTTTGATTTCCGATGTCGTGATCATGAGGATATTTATTGAAACGTCCGCCAACGCTTTGAACATTTGGCTGGCAATACCCGCGTGCGAACGCATGCCGACACCGACGAGCGATACCTTGCAGATTTTCGCATCGGTTTTGACATCGCGTGCGCCGAGTTTTTTTGCGGTGTCGCGCAAAATTGCTTCGGCTTTCATCAATTCATTGCGATGTACGGTAAACGTGAAATCGGTGGTGTTGTCCTGGCCGACGTTTTGTACGATCACATCGACTTCGATGTTGGCATCGCCGATAGGTCCGAGAATCTGATACGCAACGCCGGGCGTGTCGGGCACGCCGACGATCGTCAATTTAGCCTCATCGCGATTGAATGCGATACCGGAAACAGCGGGGTTTTCCATAGCGGAATTATCCTCGAAAGTAATCAGTGTGCCGGGGCCGTCCTGAAAGCTGTGCAACACGCGCAGCGGCACATTGTATTTACCGGCAAACTCGACCGAGCGGATCTGCAAAACTTTCGAACCTAGGCTGGCTAACTCCAGCATTTCTTCGAACGTGATTTTATCGAGCCGTCGTGCGGTTTCAACCACGCGTGGATCGGTCGTATAGACGCCGTCGACATCGGTATAAATCTGGCATTCGTCGGCTTTCAACGCGGCGGCAAGCGCAACGCCCGTAGTATCGGAACCGCCGCGGCCCAGCGTCGTGATATTGCCATTCTCATCGATGCCCTGAAAACCGGCGACGACGACAACGGTACCACGCGCAAGATCGGCGCGAATATTCACATCGTCGATCTCTTTAATGCGCGCCTTGTTGAAGGCGTCGTCGGTAACGATGCGCACCTGCGCACCGGTGTACGATTTCGCTGCGTAACCGAGTTTATGCAGTGCCATGCACAGCAATGCGATCGTCACCTGCTCGCCGGTCGAGATCAACACGTCAAGTTCGCGTGGCGTCGGTTGCTCCTGCACTTCTTTGGCGAGCGCAATCAGCCGATTGGTTTCGCCGCTCATCGCCGAAACTACGACGACGATATCGTGTCCCTGATCGCGAAAGCGTGCAACTTTCGCTGCGACCTGCTCGATGCGCTCGATCGAACCCACCGAAGTGCCGCCGAATTTCTGAACGATTAAACTCATCCGTCTAAGGTGCTCGTATTAATAAAAAAAGACGCGGAATTAAACAACAAATCAGCGTGAAAGGAAACCGATGCGGATCGCTTTAAATGCCGCTGCCGACATATTGCTCGGCCAGCGCCAGCGCCTGCGGCAATGCTTCGGGATTGGTGCCGCCGCCCTGCGCCAGATCGGACCGGCCACCGCCCTTACCACCCACAATGGCGGCGGCCTGCGCCAGCAATTCGCCCGCTTTGAAACGATCGGTTAAATCTTTGGTAACACCGGCCGCGAGCATGACTTTGTCGCCATCGATTGCTGCGAGCAACACCACCGCCGAACCGAGTTTGTTTTTCAATTGATCGACAGTATCGCGCAGTGCTTTGGCATCGGCGCCTTCGAGTTGCGCCGCCAATACTTTCACGCCACCAATTTCTTTAGCCTGCGCGACTAAATCGCCGCCGGTCGAACTCGCTAATTTGCCTTTCAATTGAGCGATATCTTTTTCGAGCGCGCGCACATTGTCGAGCACTTGCTGGATGCGCTGCGGCGCTTCCGGGGGCGACGCTTTTAATATAGCGGCGACATCGCCGAGCATCTGCTCCTGCTGTTGCACAAACGCCAATGCGTTTTCGCCAGTGATCGCTTCGATACGGCGGATACCCGCGGCCACACCGCTTTCCAACGCGATTTTAAAGAACCCGATATCGCCGGTGCGCGCGACGTGAGTGCCGCCGCATAATTCGCGCGATGTGCCGATGTCGAGCACGCGCACCTCATCGCCATATTTTTCCCCGAACAGCATCATTGCGCCGGTTTTCTGCGCCTCGGCGATCGGCATCACGCGCGCTTGAGTTTTAACGTTAGTAATAATTTCGCGATTGACGATCACTTCGATGCGGCGAATTTCATCTTTGCTCATCGGCGCATTGTGCGCGAAATCGAAGCGCGTTTTGTCGGCATCGACCAGCGAGCCTTTTTGCTGCACGTGCGCACCGAGCACCTCGCGCAATGCTTTGTGCATCAAATGCGTCACCGAATGATTGCGCATCGTGCTGTTACGCCGCGCAATATCGACACGCGCAGTAACGCTATCGCCCACACGCAGTGAACCGGCGCGCAAAGTGCCGTGATGACCGAACACATCGGCCTGAATTTTTTGGGTGTCGTCAACGGCGAATAATGTCGTGCACACATTGCCGGCGATCAACTCGCCGCTATCGCCGATCTGGCCGCCCGATTCGGCGTAAAACGGCGTGTGATCAAGCACCACAACGCCCTGCTCGCCATCGCGCAATTCCTGCACGGGCGTGCCGTCTCGATACAGCGCGGTAATTTTCGCATCGGCGACTTCGAGTTTTTCATAACCGTGAAATGTTGTGGCGCTGCCGCTGTATTCGAGCCCTGCCGCCATTTTGAATTTACCGGCCGCGCGCGCTTGTTCACGCTGGCGTGCCATCGCCGCATCGAATGCAGCGACATCAACTTTAACGTTGCGCTCGCGACAAACATCCGCCGTTAAATCCAACGGAAAACCATAAGTATCGTGCAGCTTGAAAGCCGTTTCGCCGTCGAGCGTATCACTCTTTTTCATCGCGATATCAGCAAGTGCGGATTCGAGAATCTCCATGCCGTTTTCAATCGTTTCGAAAAAACGCTCTTCTTCCGATCGCAGCACTTCCTGCACGCGTGTTTGCGATTCTTTTAATTCGGGAAAAGCGCTGCCCATCTCTGTGACGAGATCGGGCACGAGCTTGTAAAAGAACGCTGTGCGCGCACCGAGTTTGTAGCCGTGGCGAATCGCGCGGCGAATGATGCGACGCAATACATAACCGCGGCCTTCGTTGCCGGGAATCACGCCATCGGCGATTAAAAACGAGCATGCGCGGATATGATCGGCGAGTACTTTTAACGAAGGACTATTCAAATCGCTCGTTTTGGTTTCGCGCGCGGCGGCTTTGATTAATTGTTGAAACAGATCGATTTCGTAATTCGAATGCACGTGCTGCAATACGGCGGAAATGCGTTCGAGACCCATGCCGGTATCGACACTGGGTTTCGGCAGTTTGTGCATCGCGCCCTGTTCGTCGCGATTGAATTGCATGAACACGTTGTTCCAGATTTCGATATAGCGATCGCCATCTTCTTCGGGCGAACCGGGCGGGCCGCCCCAGATATCCGCACCGTGATCGAAAAAAATCTCGGTACACGGACCGCAAGGGCCGGTATCGCCCATCATCCAGAAATTATCGGACGCATAGCGCGCGCCTTTGTTATCGCCGATGCGGATCAGCCGTTCGGCCGGCATGCCGATTTCTTCGTTCCAGATTTTGTACGCTTCGTCGTCATCGGCGTACACCGTGACCCACAATTTATCCTGTGGCAGATTGAGCCAGCGCGCGGCGGTGAGAAATTCCCACGCGTAATGAATCGCATCGCGTTTGAAATAATCGCCGAAGCTGAAATTGCCGAGCATTTCGAAAAAAGTGTGATGGCGCGCGGTATAGCCGACGTTTTCGAGATCGTTGTGTTTGCCGCCGGCGCGCACGCATTTCTGCGACGTCGTCGCCCGCGTATATGGCCGTTTATCGAAACCGAGAAACACATCTTTAAATTGATTCATGCCGGCATTGGTGAACAGCAGCGTCGGATCTTCATGCGGCACCAGCGAACTGCTGGCAACACGGGTGTGGCCTTTGCTTTCGAAAAATTGCAAAAAGGCTTCGCGGATTTCCGAGCTTTTCATTGTTATTCACACCGATGCCGCGCACATTGGGCGCATTAATGGTTGACGATAGCCAATGGATAAAGGCCGCGTAGTATATCGGAACCGCCCACGAATCCTCTATCGGGAACCGCTGCTGGCGTGGATGTTTAAACAACGAAAGCGAATTATTTTCTGAGCTTTTCGTCGGTGGTGAGCAGGCGCGCTTCGCTTTCGAGCATGACCGGAATATCGTCGCGAATCGGATACGCCAACCCGCTGGCGCGACAGACCAACTCCTGTTTGCTCTCGTCGTATTCCAGCGGCGCCTTGCTGACCGGGCACACTAAAATACTCAGTAATTTCTTATCCAACATATCGATTATCTCGCTTGCGCAGTGTTTGAAGTTGCCGGTGCGGCGGGCATCGGTACGGCCACCAGCTGTGGATCGATATGCACGCCGAACCAATTGATGCGCCAATCCAGATGCGGTCCGGAGGCGCGGCCGGTAGCGCCGACCTCGGCGACGATCTGCCCCGGCCGCACATTATCGCCTGCTTTTACCAGCAACTTACTCAGATGCATGAAGGTGGATGATACCCCGTAGCCGTGATCCATGATCAAGGTGCCTCCCGAAAAAAACATATCGGAATGCGCGAGCGTCACGGTGGCAGCGGCCGGCGCGCGCACCGGCGTACCGATCGGTGCGGCGACATCGACGCCAAAATGCGGCCGGCGCGGTTCGCCGTTGTAGAAGCGTTGACTGCCATAAACACCAGAGATCGGCCCGATCAGCGGCCATTGAAACGGACCGAGAAATTCGCTGCGATCGCTATTAATCGCGCGTGCTGCTGCGACCTGCTCCTGCTCTACGCGAATGCGTTGCATCTGCTCAGGCGGCGGCTCGACCGTTTGCTGCGGCACGCCGGTAACGCGCTGGATATCGTATTTGCGCTGTTTGACGCTAAGTATTTGCGTGCGGCTGCTACCATCGGCTGCAATCACGCGCAGCTGAGCTTCCGGTTTTGCATCGCGATCGAA
>DASXYH010000341.1:0-13312 GCA_036502545.1 Spongiibacteraceae bacterium | reverse complement strand
GTTGATCGTGGGCGGCAAACTCGTGTTTTGATCGACGTGCTAGACTCAACGCGCCGATTCCCATTCGGGATTAAAAACCGTTGGAGCGTTAAGGATGCATCTCGAAATTTGGCAATGGCTCGTGCTCGGCATAGCGCTCTGCGTTGTCGAAGTTTTTATTCCGAGTTTCACGTTGTTGTGGTTTGGTCTAGGCGCTTTTTTCGTCGCA
Organism: Spongiibacteraceae bacterium; assembly: GCA_036502545.1. Lineage (GTDB taxonomy): Bacteria > Pseudomonadota > Gammaproteobacteria > Pseudomonadales > CAMLJR01 > CAMLJR01. Next base: position 13,104 of record DASXYH010000341.1, on the reverse strand, counting down.
CTGATCGCAGCAATTTTGCCGCTCTCGTTCGCCGTCGAATTATTTATCTGGGCCTTGAGTACCGCCATTTTCGCCATCGCGTGGTTTCGCTATTTCAAACCGCGCATGCGCGACAAAACCAAAGCCGGAATTTCGCGCGAAGCCGCGGTCGGACAAATCGGCACCGTCATCAAAACCAGCAATGAACACGTGCGCGGCAATGTGCGTTTCACCGTGCCATTGCTCGGCGAGGAAGATTGGCCTTATATCTGCGAAACCGATCTCGCCGTCGGCGATCGCTGCCGCGTTATCGATGTGTTGGGCAATGCATTGCTGGTCGAGAAATTCTAATCGTCGCCGTTGATTTCGGCCCATCAAGGAGATTTTCATGAATTCGTTATTTGTACTGGCAGCCATTTTGATCGCGATCGGCGTCACCCTCGCGAAAGGTGTGCGTTTGGTGCCGCAAGGTTTTAAATTCGTCGTGCAGCGTTTCGGCAAATATCATATGACGCTGCAACCGGGATTGAATTTCGTCATTCCTTATATCGACGATGTCGCCTATCGCGTTACCACGAAAGATATCGTGCTCGATATTCCGAGCCAGGAAGTCATCACCGAAGACAACGCGGTGATCATTGCGAACGCGGTGGCGTACATCAATATCATCAGCCCCGAAAAAGCCGTATACGGCGTCGACAATTACACGATCGCGATTCGCACGCTGGTGCAAACAGCGCTGCGTTCGATCGTCGGCGAAATGTCGCTCGATGCGGCGCTGTCGTCGCGCGATATGATCAAAGCCAAATTAAAAGCCTCGATCTCCGACGATATCGCGGAATGGGGTATTACGTTGAAAACGGTTGAAGTGCAGGACATCAAACCGTCGGCGACGATGCAGGCCGCGATGGAGGAGCAGGCCGCTGCGGAGCGCGCGCGGCGCGCAACGGTAACCCGCGCCGACGGCGAAAAAGCTGCGAGAATTCTCGAGGCCGAAGGCCGCCTCGAAGCCTCTCGCCGCGATGCCGAGGCGAAAGTCGTACTGGCCGAAGCCAGCCAAAAAGCGATCGAAAAAATTACGGCCGCAGTCGGCAACAACTCATTGCCGATGGTGTATTTGCTCGGGGAAAAATATGTCGAACGCCTGGTCGATCTGGCGACATCGCCCAATTCGAAAACGGTAGTACTACCGGGCGATATCCCGGGCGCGGTCAAAGGATTGATGGGCGCACTGAATACGCGGTCTTAATATTTGCGGCGAGTTTCGCAAAAAAACAACGATCGCGAATGGAGCGAAGTGATCATCGACCGGTCTTATAAGGGTCAATGCAAGCGAGAGGAATCGCCGATGCGAAACACAACAAGGAATATTACCGCCGGACTCATGCTGATGCTTTCGTTCAGCACATTAGCCGGCGCCGAGGTGAAATTAAACGTCAGCGGCGCAGTTTCATCGCCATCGCCGCAGCCGAGTGACAAAACGCAGCCGCCGGATTGCTCTCACCCGAATGCCGATCCACGCTGCAGAGCGCAACCCGCACCCGAATACCGGCGTTATCCGTATCGTCCGCGGCCCGTTATCATCAATCAATTGCCGCCTGAACCCGCGATCGAAATCAGCTCGCTGAAAGACGATTGGGAAGGTTGTCGCACCGCGAAATTGGGAGCGATTCACGCGCGTAATTCCGGCAGTTCGGATCAGGCCAATAATCTCGATGAATGGTTGTGGAAAAATTGTCGTTCGTACTCGAACGAATTACGCCAATTGGAACAGGATGATATGTAATTAAATTAGCGAGTGCTTCGCGACGGCGCGTTTCTTGACACGCCGCAATCATCCACCATACGATGCCTTTTATCCCCTTCCAGTAGCACCGCATTCCATGCAGCAGATCCGCGCGCTGGTTAACAGCGAATTCGAGCAGGTTAACTCGCTCATTATCGAGCAACTGCATTCCAACGTTTCGCTCGTGGAAAATATCGGACATTACATTGTCGATGCCGGCGGTAAGCGATTGCGTCCGCTATTGGTTTTATTGACCGCGGGTTGTCTCGGCGAAATAAAACGCGAACACGTTTCGCTCGCCGCGATTATCGAGTTTATTCACACCGCGACTTTGCTGCACGACGATGTTGTCGATATATCGAGCCTGCGTCGCGGCCGCCCCACCGCCAATGCCAAATGGGGTAATGCACCCAGCGTGCTGGTCGGCGATTTTTTGTATTCGCGCGCCTTTCAGCTGTTGGTAGGCTTAGGCAATATGCCATTGATGCAATTACTCGCCGATACCACCAATACCATCGCCGAAGGCGAAGTATTACAGCTCACTAAGGCCGGCGATCCGAGCACCAGCGAAGCGGCCTACTTTAATGTCATCGAAAATAAAACCGCCGTGTTATTCGCCGCTGCCGCGCAAGGTGCGGCATTGTTGACAGGCAGCAGTGCAGCGATGAATCACAAGCTGTATCGTTACGGCCTTTGTTTAGGTGTCGCATTTCAGTTGACCGATGATGTGCTGGATTATCTCGGCGATCCCGAAAAAATGGGAAAGAATATCGGCGACGATCTCAGCGAAGGCAAACCAACACTGCCTCTGATCGCTACCTTGCAACATGGCAGCTCTGCAGATAAGACACTTATCGCAAACGCGATAACCCAACGCGATGCCAGCGACATCAATGCCATAGTGGAGGCCGTCAACCGCAGCGGTGCATTGGATTACACTCTGGCCAAAGCTAAACAATACGCCGTCGATGCCGAGAAAGAGTTACTCGGTATCGGCACTTCCTCTTATTACGATGCAATGAGCGAGCTTTGCAGGATTGCGATCGAACGCGATCGATGAGAGTCTGCTAGAAATCGAGTGATCGACATCACAATCGTGGTACGCGACTCTCTATCTCTCTGCATTACCTTGAATTCACGTAAGCTCTACCTCTACAATTCATCTGCCGTCGAATTTGCTTGCATTCTGCTCGCCCAACAAAAAATCAGGCTTACAAAAAATACTAAATGCTACAGTGTAAATCGCGACAATGGCTTGTCATTAGCTTTCTCACGCTACTCACTACCGCTTGCGGAGGAGGCGGCGGCAGTGGCGGCTCCAATTCCAGCAACTCATCGTCTTCTTCCAACAATTCATCGCCTTCGATGTCGCCCAGTCCCTCCCCTACACCACCGGCAAGCCCTGCACCGTCACCTTTTCCGCCCCCTTCTTCAACTCCCAGCTACAGCGTTCGAATTAGTTGGGCGACTCCGGTCACGCGCGCGGACGGCTCCGCATTACCCGCAAGCGCGGTCGCAGGCTATCGATTGTTTTATACCCGCGATAATTCGGACCCGAGCCAGGACACCGTTGTTTCAATTAAAAACGGCGGAACTACAAGCACGATAATTTCATTAAGCGCTGCTGGCACTTATACCTTTGCGATCACGGCGATTGACAGCGAGAGCACCGAAAGCGCTCTCTCGTCGCCCGTAACAATTTCATTAAATTGAGCTGTGACAACTTCATTAAACTAACCCTTGATACTTTCATTAAATAGATCAGTACTGAGAACTGCTTCAGGGTCATAGTGATAACTGTAAAAAATCCTGACAATTCAAGACCCTGTCTTTTGCATGCCGTTTCAACTATGATTTCCCGGTAACATCTTGCCCCTGAGCTTCACATGAAGACTGTGCAAGCTGAGGTAGATTTCATTGTTGAGGTGACGCCGGCCGCGGCGCTTCGCACATAAAGCCCGCCGCTTTGGCGAGGAGTTTAGGCAAATGTCGAAGGAAAAGGATTACTTAAAAATGGTGGAAAACACTTCCACCGCGTGGTCCAGCCTACCGCCTCTTGTGCGCCAGCTAAAGGATGATGCGCAAGCTGTTTTGCTCAATCACCTGGAAGATCTATTCAGTAATTGCGACGATTTATTTTTCGACCTTTCCAGTCGCGCCAGCAGCAACGCCGAGCAAAATCTTTACTTCGAATCAATGCGCGAATTGCGCTTTAAAAAAACCGGCGTCATCAATGCCTATCGGCAAAATTTCGAACAAAATTTTCTCGCGCTGGCACAACCTTCGACATTCGGGCGTGGCAGTCAGCAGGACGCCGTCAATGCCGACAACTTAAGTCTGGTACAAAACGATACTCTCGAACAGGAAGTCGCCATCAGCGGTATGATTTCCAAAGCGCGGACCAACTGTCAGGAAGCGCTTTACCATTTGGCGACGCGCCTCGATTATTTAATCCCGCGCATCACGATTGATCAGGAAAATAATCCGCTCGACCCCGAGCAAATCTGCCAGGCGTTCGCCAAGGCTTGCGAGCTGTTCGATATCAACATCAAAGCCAAAATTATTATCTTTAAGCAGTTTGACCGCGTCGTTGCCAGCAAACTGATTAAAATTTACACCGCGGCCAACGAGCTGTTAATTAACTCGGGGGTATTGCCGAAAATTACCCGCAGCGTCAATAAACAAGCCGATGCGGCCGCTGACGCAAGCGGCGCAGCGCTGACATCCGACGCTGTCATAGACGCTGCCGTACAAGCGGCGTCGCAATTGCAATTTGACTTCGCCGAACTTAGTAATCTGCTTTCCAGCATGCGTCGCCTCGGCTTGACACGGTTGCCGAATTACAACGCATATAGCGCCAATCCAGGCCCGGTGATGAACAATGCCGAACTGTTTGCATTGCTAACTGCACAACAGCCGCGCGTTGTCGACATAGCCGAATCGGAACCCATCGATTTGCGCCAGTTGGTTCAATCGTTGCTCACCTCGAATAATCCTACGCGACCGCGCGCGCTGCAACAGCCGGATGAAGACGTCATCAATCTGGTGGCGATGTTTTTCGATTTTGTGCTGGATGACCGCAATTTACCAGTCCCGATACAGGCATTGATTAGCCGGCTGCAAATTCCCATTCTTAAAGTGGCGCTTAAAGATAAATCGTTTTTTAATCATGCCGGTCATCCAGCGCGTAAGTTGATTAATACAATTGCCGACGCCAGCATCGGCTGGGACGAATCGGAACAGCCGAAAAAAGATAAGCTGTACAATAAAATTTTCGACATTATCCAGACAATTAACGAGCAATATGCCGACAACGAACAGGTTTTTGCGGAGAAGCTCACCGAGCTGCAAAATTTTGTGCAGCAGGAGCAACATCGAACATCACTGGTAGAGCGGCGCACGAGCCAATCGACCGAGGGTCAGGCAAAAACACAGCAGGCGAAATCGGTTGTTCAGCAACTGCTGTTTGCCCGCTTGGAAAAATTGCAATTGCCGCCGCAGATCACATCTTTTCTAATCGATCAATGGCAACAGCTATTGGTGCTCATCCATCTTAAATCCGGCGAAGACAGCCCCGAATGGATGGAGGCGATGCAAGTTGTCGACGATTTGATTTGGGCATCGCAGAAACACGAAGATTCGCGTTCGCTACAACGGCTCGGCAAAATCAAGCCGGAATTGCTGCAGCGTATTGCGCAGGGTTTGACCAAAATTTCGACCACCGCTGAAGCGACGCAAAACGCGATTCGCGGCATCGGCGAAGTATTGGATCAGCTGCAGTGTGAAGCGCCTCTCGAATTCGAATCGATCAGCGCCGAACAGGCCGTCGCGCTGGGCCATACACCGGGTAGCGGCAGCAAGAGCTGGCAGGAAATGACTGCGCTCGAACGTCAGCAGGCAAGGTACAAGGCGCTGACGTATGAGTTCATCAAGAAAGCCGATGCGCTGGAGGTCGGCACCTGGTTATCTTACGAAGACAGTCGGCGCGGCAAAATTTTGCGCTGTAAACTGTCGACAAAAATCGAAATCTCCGACACCTTCGTTTTCGTCAATCGCTTCGGTTTTAAAGTCATGGAGAAATCGCGCAAGGATTTCGCCTATGATCTGCAGCAGCGCCGCGCGCTTCCGCTTGAAAACGGCATGCTGTTCGACCGCGCCATGGAAAATATCGTCGGCAATTTACGCCAGATCGGCAAGTAAAAGCAGCGGCCTACCCTGATATTTGAGAGCGAAGCTACTGGCCCGCAGCTATACTGAGGCGCTAAAGTACTTTCGTCTTTCCATCGTCACAGCCAAATCGATATTTCAATGGGGCAGGATCAGATCACCTTTCTGAGCAATTTTGCTGGGGGCTGCATTTTCTTCGCTCTCACGCTGGTGCTCGCCTATCTCTGGTACATCCGTACCGCTCATAGTGCACTAGTGCTCGCCGCCGCCGTATCGATGGTGTGGCAATTCGCATTTGCGGTGCACTACCGTTGGCTCAGCCTCGACAAACCCATTTTGCTAATGCTCGAAATAACGCGTGACGGCGCCTGGATCAGCGCGTTGATCAGCTGTCTTGCATTCAGCTCCGGCCGAATGCTGTCGCTGCGTTTGCGCGTGATTATGCAAGGATTGTGGTTACTCGCGCTTATTGGCTTCGGCTATCTACTTTTTTCACATTATGCGATAGCGACCGAAACAAAAACCTTAGTTTGGACCGGATTGTTATTGGCCATTGTCGGCCTGGTTGCGGTCGAACAGCTCTATCGCAACACGCAACAAAATCGCCTGGTCAAACTGCTCAGCGTCGCCATCGGTTCGATCTTTGTCTACGACATCTACATGTTTTCGCACAGTCTGATGTTCGGCCAACTCGATGAGGAATTGTGGAGTGCGCGCGGCAGCGTCAATGCACTTGCAGCGCTGTTTATGACACTGGGCACCGTTGCGATTGCTAATCGCGGCTCTCGACCGGCACGGCTTACTCTCTCCCGCCCGGCGGTGTTTTATACCACCAGCCTCACTGCGGCAGGCTGTTTCCTGGCACTGATGGCCATCGGCGGCTACTACGTCCAGCTGTACGGCGGCAGCTGGGGCACCGTCGTGCAAATTCTGGTGCTGTTTATTGCACTGATGACGGTCGCCAGCGTATTCGTATCCGAAACCGCGCGCTCGCGCTTGAATGTCTGGATCAACAAACATTTTTTCCATCACAAATACGATTATCGCGTCGAATGGTTAAAGCTCATCAATTATTTATCGCAACCATCAGGCGAAGAAAGTTTTCATGAGCGCGCGATTAAAGTCGTCGCCACGATTTTCAAGAGCCCAAGCGGAGCATTATGGCTGCGCCACGGACAGCGGTACACGCCGGTCGGCGTTTACAATTTACAGCTGCCCAATGCGAGTGTCGATGAATCTATCGATACCGCGTTTTGCCGCGCCTTAAAAGATAACGAATGGGTATTCTCGCCGCAATCACCCGATAAAGACCGCCTCGGCACACTCAATGAATTACTGCCGGACTGGATTTATCACATCGATAATTTATGGCTGGTGCTACCGCTGCTAACAGAGGCGGAATTACTCGGCTTCATGATATTAACCGCGCCCGAATTGGATGATTCGCTGACGTGGGAAGATCTCGATCTATTGAAAACCGTGGGTCGTCAGGTCGCATCGTATCTCGATCGCCATGAAGCGGCGGAAATGTTGGCCGAGTCGCGCCAATTCGAAGCGTTTAACAAGCTCACCGCTTTTATCATGCACGATTTGAAGAACTTGATCGCGCAGCAAGCGCTGGTGGTGGAAAACGCCGCCAAGCACCGTGAAAATCCTGCGTTTTTTGAGGATGCGATTCGCACTATCGATAACTCCGTAGGACGCATGAGCAATTTATTACGCAAACTGCAACAAAACGAATCGAACGAATTGCGCAGCCTCGAACTGCACCGTGTGTTGATGGAAGCCGTTAAAAAATGCAAAGAACAAAAACCGGTGCCGTCATTGCGATTGCAGCAGACCGATTTGCGCGTTAACGCTGATCAAGATCGGTTGATCATGACGCTGACGCACATCATCAAAAATGCGCAAGATGCCACCGAGAGCAACGGCTTTGTCGATATTACTTTGCGCCGCGAAGGCAACGATGCAATGATCGCGATCGAAGATAATGGCGCCGGTATGGATCAGGAGTTTATCAAGAATCAATTGTTCCGTCCCTTCGTGACCACCAAATCGGGCAAGGGTATGGGCATCGGCGCCTATCAAACCCGCGAATTTATTTCATCGCTCGGCGGCAAAGTAGCCGTCGACAGCGCCCCCGGCGAAGGCACCACCTTCACTATCGTTTTACCCATTTCGAGTTAATGTTTACGCAGCGATATGAGCAAATCGAAACCTGAACGAACGCTATTGATTATCGAAGACGATACCGGCCTTAGCAGTCAGTTGCGCTGGCATTTCGATCAATACCATGTTGTCCTCGCCGAAGATCGGCCGAGTGCAATTGCCGCCGTGCGTCAATACGAGCCTGCGGTGGTCTTACAGGATCTCGGCTTACCGCCCGATGAAGAAGGTGTCGAAGAAGGATTTAAATCGGTGCAGGAAATAATGCGGCTGGCACCCTCGACGAAAATTATCGTCATTACCGGCAATCACGATTATGAAAATGCGGTGCGTGCTGTCGCACTGGGCGCGTATGACTTTTATCAAAAGCCGATCAATGCCAACACGCTAAACCTCATTGTTGAACGCGCGTATCACATTTTTCAATTGGAGCAACAAAATCTACGCCTGCGCGAACAGCGCGCTTCTCCGCTATCCGGTGTCATTGCCACCGATCCGCAAATGCTGCGCATTTGCCGCACCATCGAAAAAGTCGCACCCACCAGTATCACCTGCACACTGTTAGGCGAAAGCGGAACCGGCAAAGAAGTATTCGCGCGCGCGATTCATAACCTCAGTCCGCGCAACGATAAACGCTTTATAGCCATCAACTGCGCGGCGGTGCCGGAAAATTTAATGGAGAGCGAATTATTCGGTTATGAGAAAGGCGCTTTCACCGGCGCTGCCAAACGCACGCTGGGAAAAATCGAGCTGGCACACGAAGGCACGTTATTTCTCGACGAAATCGGCGATATGCCGTTGCCGTTACAAGCTAAATTACTGCGTTTCCTGCAGGAGCGCGTCATCGAGCGCGTCGGTGGCCGCGAAGAAATAGCGGTCGACGTACGCGTAGTTTGCGCCACCAACAAAAATCTCGAAACAATGGTGGCAAACAATACCTTTCGCGAGGACCTGTACTATCGCATCTGCGAAATAGTGATTCAGATTCCGCCGTTGCGCGAACGTCAAGGCGACAAGATTTTATTATCGCGGCACTTCCTCGAAAAATTCGCCGAGCAACAGCAGCGCAAAATCAACGGTTTTTCTCCCGAAGCCACCGAAGCGATCGAAGGCTATCAGTGGCCCGGCAATATTCGCGAAATGGAAAACAAAATTAAGCGCGCCGTTATCATGTGCGAAGGTAAATACATTACCCCGATGGATCTGGCGCTCGTTACTCCCAACGAGCTGTCGATTAATTTGCGTTTCGTGCGTCAGGAAGCCGAACGCGTGGCCATTAAACAAGCGCTATCAATGACCGAAGGCAATTATTCGGCCGCCGCCAAACTATTGGGCATTACTCGCCCAACGCTGTACGATCTGGTGAAAAAATACGATATCAATATACCGGGAAGCGGTGAGTAAGCATAACTAGTGGTCATCGTTGCGGTCACGGATCGTAATGCGTCGTATGCCTGGAAGGATAATTTTTGAAACGCGATTCGATTAAATTAACGATATTCTTGGTCGTCATCATTATCGGTATCTCCGGCTGCAAAAAACTTTCGAGCACAGAGATACCGGAAAAGATAGCCACCACTCATATCGAGCGCGCCGAGGATTACCGTCGTCAAGGGCAGTATCGCGCGGCGATAATCGAAGCGCGCAATGCGATCGACACAGCTCCCGGAGAAATTCGCGGGCGTATCGAACTGGCAACACTACTCAACGACTTAGGTCAAGGCAAACAAGCCTTGCACATACTTGAACCATTGCAGAACAACACAAATAAAGCGTTTGTTCTGGTCCGCGCCGATGCACTGTTAGAACAAGGCAAGTTTCGCTCGGCACTCGAATTTCTACAGGCGCATGCAGACGACGATGTGGAAGTGCGCTTTCGTATTGCACAAGCGCAGGCTGGCCTTAATCAAGCCGATGCGGCGCAGACGGCATTCGGCGCACTGCTCAGTTCGCCGCGCGCTGGCGACGCGCAATTGCAATTGGCGCGCTTGAATTTTGAACTCGGCAACAAAGAAAATGGCGAGGTCCTGTTACAGCAACTTCTGCAGAAAGATCCCAACGACATCGATGCACTAATGCTCAGCGCGCAACAGGCGGAATCGATCGGAGCGTTGAACCGCGCCGAAGAATTGCTGAGCCGCGCGCTGTTGAATCTGCCGCAAACCGATATTCTTACCCCGCAAAAAATCGCCGTGCTGCAGCAGCTGATGCCTATCTTGACCAAACTTGGGCGCAGCAGCGAATCGTTGATCTACGCCAAAGTACTCGCGGACGCAAATCCTGAGGGCGCGATCTTGCAAAGCAAATTCAAACAAGGCGTCGAGGCATTTCAAGCCGGGAAACTTGCCGAGGCCGAAAGTTTGCTCCACGAAATTTATGAGCAAACGCACGATGATTACGCAGGCATTTTGCTCGGCATGATCAAATATGACCAGAAGGATTATACCGATGCGGCGGCTTATCTCGGTGAAAACATCGATCCGGAAATTACACCCGATGCTGCGCTGAAAGTGCTGGCAAATGCGGAGATGCACTTGCGACAACCCGATAAATTACTTGAGCTGATCGGGCCCGAGGAGCGCGCGCATATCAAGGATCCAGAGCTAAAGGCGCTCATCGGCATTGCGCTCGTGCAATCGGGCAGCAGCACGCAGGGCGAGAAAATGTTGCTCGACGCCCTGCACGACAATCCCAACAACTCAGCAGTGCGCGCTACGTTGGCGCGACATTATGTAATCATCAATCAGATGGCAAAAGCTACTGCGACGCTTGAAGAAGGGCTGGCCCAAAATGCGAAGGATGAAGGTCTACAGCGCCTCTTGGTAGGTACGTATGTTGTCGCGGGCAAGTCAGAAGCCGCATTACAAACGGCGCGTAAATTAGCGGCGGCTCGCCCCGAGCAAGCCGTTAATTATTATGTACTCGGCCATACCGCATTTAGTGCGCGGCAATATGACATCGCCGAAAGTGCGCTGCAAAAAGCTCTGACGCTGCAAGCGGATTATGTTCCCGCTCTTATCGATTTGGCACAGCTGCATTTGATCCGTAATCAACCACAAGCGGCCATTGCAATTTATCAACGCTTGCTGACCGCCAACGGCGACAATTCCAATGCCTTGAAGGGCTTCATTACCGCGCAAGAAATGCTGGGAGTAAAAGCCGACGATAACGACATCGAAAAACAGGTTTTGCAACTCGCCGACACCGACACCGCGCGCGCAGTCATTGCAGAATATTATTTACGTCATCAACATCGTGACGACGCGAATCGTTTACTCGCGCCGATCAAAGTTGTGCCGGGGGATAGTTATCCAGCGTTTGTAAAACAGCTGTACGCTTTAGCGGAGGCCGGCAGCTTACTGCAGACTAATAATTTAAATCGCGCGCGCCAAGTTGTGTTCGAAGGCTTGCAGTTGAACCCGCGAAATTCGAGTTTATTGATTTTGCTCGGCCATATCGAAATCCAGGCCGGAGCAAATAACGAAGCGACAAAAATCATCGAGCAATTGGCGCAGGTCGAACCCAACTCGCCGGCATTGGCCGATTTGCGTGGAACGCTGGCTTGGGCGGCCGGCGATAGCGCGACGGCGGCGCGGCAATTTCGCACGCTTTGGGAAGACGCTAAAAACGATCAAGTCGCGAATAAGCTGTATCAAGCGCTGGCGAAATCCGATTCCGCAGTAGCCGCGCAATTTCTCAACGAATGGCAAACGGCGCTGCCCGACAGCGACAGCCCACTGTTACTGCGCGGCGTTTTATCGCAACGCAATGACAAGCCGGAGGAGGCGCAGAAATTTTACGAAGCCGCACTCAAACGCAACGATAAAAATGCACTGGCTCTGAATAACTTGGCCCTGCTTTACGCCGATAAAGGCGATAAGCGCTCGCTGCCGCTGGCAGAGAAAGCCTATACATTGCAGCCGAATAACCCTGCGGTTTTGGATACCTACGGTTGGCTATTGAGCCGCTCAAGTGAGAAGGCAGCAGCAATAAAAATACTACGCCAGGCCAAACAAATCGCTCCTCAATCGACAGAAATCGAAAGTCACCTGCAACAGGCTGAGACGGCCACAAACTAATAAGCCCATTTCGTTTGCAAAGGTGTGCGCTCGGACTCAATCTCCGCAAATATTGCCGTCTACACTTATTACCTAGTATCTAAATACATCTTCCTGATGTATTTAGATTTCGCGGCAAAAACCGCATAAAACGCATCCTGCGTTTGTTATTAACCCGGCATCTTTCGATGCCAGGTTAATAGTATCATTGGCCGTGCAAGAGCCATCCATATACGCGAGGTAATAACGATGGGCGACATTCTCAGCAAGAAAATCATGGCTGCAACTTTAATGTTCGGCTTGTATATCGTGACCAGCGCATCGGCGCAGGCGGGCGAATGCGAAAACTGGCAAACCGCGCATCCAAGCTGGCTCTGGTGCGACGATTTCGAGAGCACCTCTGCGCTGACGCAGCGCTACGAAGACGTTAACACTAACGGCATGTCGGTAATTGCCGGCAATGGTTTAAATGGTTCGCAGGGTTTAACGCAGCATTACACGAAAGGACAAGTCGATGCGGGATGGATCGTTAAATATAAAGCCGCAGGGTTTCCGGACCATGTGTTTTATCGCTATTACCATAAATTTGATGCTGGCTTTACAACATTCCCACCGAAGATGTCGCGTATTGGCTATCGCAATCACTCGACATGGGAAGAGGTTTTTCGCGTTCACTCCTGGCTTACCAATACCGGAACGGTAGATGCTGATGCTTATGCGAAAAATAGTACACAGGCCAATAGTACCGGCTGGCTCCCGATTACTTATTCTAATTTTTCCTTTGGCTCGCATTTAAACGAGTGGGTGGCGATTGAAGTAGAACTCAAGCTCAACACAGCAGGTAAAAGCGATGGACTGTATCGCACCTGGATAAATGATCAGCTAGTCATCGAACGTTTGAATATTGATATGCGCGGCACTACTGCGGATAAAATTAATGAAGTGATG
>DASXYH010000340.1:0-1999 GCA_036502545.1 Spongiibacteraceae bacterium | reverse complement strand
ATCGTCTGTTACGGCGAACACAATGGCGCGCAGGTGCTCGGTTTGCGGCTCACCTTTGCCAAGCGCTGGATCACGCTGGCACCGGTTGCAACGGTGGTCGGTCTCGCCATTAAATTATTCGATCCTGAACATCTGCTCGGCGACAGCGAAAAAAACGACTACGGCATTACCTGCGTGTTATTGCCGGCCAAACACCCGGGCGTCGAAACCGGTTTGCGGCATAATCCGGGCGCGCCATTCATGAATGGCCCGGTTAATGGCATCGATGTGTTCGTGCCGATCGATTGGATTATCGGCGGTCCAGCGATGGCGGGAAAAGGCTGGCGCATGCTGATGCATTGCCTCGGTGCCGGGCGCGGTATATCGCTGCCGGCGGTTTCCACCGCGAGCAGTAAAATTTGTTATCGCGCAGTCGGCGCCTTCGCGCGAATTCGCGAGCAATTTCACACCGCAGTCGGCAAATTCGAAGGCGTGCAGGAGGCGACCGCCGAAATCGCCGCGATCGCTTATACCTTGGAAGCGATGCGGCACTGGGTGATGCGCAGTTTGGAAGTGGGCTCGCCGGCCATTGTCACCGCGATTGCGAAATATCACTCGACGGAAATGATGCGCATTGCGGTCAATCATGCAATGGATGTATTGAGCGGCCGCGGTATCCAAATGGGGCCGCGCAATCCGCTGGTCATTGCCTATCAATCGGTGCCGGTCGGCATTACTGTCGAGGGCGCAAATATCATGACGCGCTCGCTGATCATTTTTGGTCAGGGTGTAATGCGTTGCCATCCGTATTTGTTCGAAGAATTCGAATTGCTGGCGCAACCCGACAGCGCGGATACATTGGCGCGTTTCGATAAATTATTATTCAAGCATATCGGTTTTACTCTGAGCCGTTGCGTGCGCATGCTGACGCTTGGCATCGCGCCAATGTTGGCCGCAACTCCGGCGAACGCATCGGCGTTTGCAAAACCCTGGTATCAAATGATCGATCGCTTCAGCGCGGTGTTGGCCGTTACCGCCGATATCAGTTTATTGATTCTCGGCGGCAATTTAAAAATTCGTGAAATGTTGTCGGCGCGCTTGGGCGATGTGCTCAGCCAATTATTTATCGCCAGCAGCATTTTGAAATATCACGCGACTCTTCCTGGCGATGAAATCAACGATGTGCACGCCGAATATGCACTGCGCCGCGCCTTCGATGAAACACAGCGCGCGTTGGCGGGTTTCTATCGGAATTTTCCGGTGCGCCCGGTCGCTTGGTTGTTAAAAAATTTGGCATTTCCATTCGGTATGCCGGTGCTGCCGCCTTCCGATCGGTTAACGCACGAGCTCGGCATGGCAATTATGCGGCCCAGCGCGGTGCGTGACGCGATCAGCGAGCAGTGCTATCAAAGCAGCGATGAAACCGATGCGATGGGCCGGCTCGAAGTGACATTCCAATTATTGCATGAAATTGAGCCGCATCTGATCGCGCTGCGCAGAGCACAGCGCAAGGGTGAAATTAGCGGCGATACCTTTGACGAACAATTGGCGGATGCGATCGCGAAAAATATCGTGCCCAGTTCGGAACAGTACAAGCTGAGCGACTATGAACGTTTGCGCCGCGAATGTTTATATACCGACGTGTTTGATTTTGAGTTGAAAGAGTTGCGCGGGCAGGCTTGAAAAAAAACAGACAGGTGCGGATACATTTTTTGATTGCAAGGACAGCTCACGCCTCGCGTTTAATTTTCTGCAGCGTTTTCATTTCCATGATCGGGCAGCTTTGCACCATGCCGCTGGGCCCGCGTACAACGAGTTTGTCGAATTTGGTGATATAAGTTGCGGTAGAGCTGAAACCGATGCGTTCGGCCGAGGCTAGGTCGGGGCATTCAATGGTGGTGGTAATCAGAAAGCGCTGCGACGGCCCTGCGTAAATCATGATGTGTTTATTGTCGATATAATTCCAGCCATCGACGCGGTAATTTTGTATTTTATCGACGCCGCCAACCTGCTCGTAACC
>DASXYH010000339.1:0-6529 GCA_036502545.1 Spongiibacteraceae bacterium | reverse complement strand
AAATCCAACGACGGCGCCAGTGTTTCCTCACCGGGTTGCCACGCTGCGGGGCATACTTCGCCATCGTGCGTCGCCACATATTGCGCCGCCTGGATTTTGCGGATCAGTTCTTTCGCCGAGCGGCCGATACCGAGATCGTGCGTTTCGATGATTTTGATCGCGCCTTCCGGATTGATGACGAAGGTGCCGCGCAGCGCGAGGCCTTCTTCTTCGATTAATACATCGAAATTGCGGCTGATTGCGGCGGTCGGGTCGCCGATCATCGGATATTGAATCTTTTTGATCGTATCCGATGCGTCGTGCCAGGCCTTGTGGGTGAAATGCGTATCGGTCGACACCGAATAAATCTCGACGTCAAGTTTCTGGAACGTGTCGTAGTGATCGGCCAGATCGCCCAATTCAGTCGGACAAACAAAGGTAAAATCGGCCGGATAGAAAAATACGACGGACCATTTTCCTTTCAGATCGGCTTCGCTCAGCGGTACGAATTTGCCATTGTGATAGGCAGTGGCTTTGAATGGTTTGATGGTAGTGTTGATCAGTGACATGGCGCCCCCTAATGGATTCAGTGATTCGGGTTCATCCTAGCGACGAGGGCAGGCCAAATAAAATTGATTATTGTTATGCGATCGATAGGAAAATACGATCGATGAGATCTTGATGAGGTGTCGGCGAAATCTATCGAAAAGAATTAAATCGGCGCCGTCAGTTTGCGGCGCACGAAATTGGTGGTCGCATGCATCAGACTTTTACCGCGCCACGATGCCCAGCACAAATGCAGACCAAAAGTGCTGGGGCTGCCTTTGTGGCCAAGCCCGAACCAGGTACGATCGGGATGAAAATCATCGCGATCCGGAAACACGATGTCGGGATAGGCATCGCCGTGCTGTTGGTAGAACGTCGTCAAGCCGCGTGGCCCCGATATCGCGGTGATCTCGCGGTGATCGCGTAAATTGGCCATATCGTGGTTCTGAAACAGGTAGTGAATGAAATCAGACCACAGCGGATAGTTAGGTTCGGAAGCGAACACGGCGTTGCCGATTTTAAAATTGGGCGCGCCGACACGACCTTCCTCGATCGGCAGCAGACAGCGCGCATTCAATAAATCCGCAGCAATCGGCTTGATCAACTTGTAGTCGGTATCGAAATAAAAGCCGCCATATACGTGCATATACGCGCAGCGCGCGATAT
The DNA here is from genome assembly GCA_036502545.1 of Spongiibacteraceae bacterium. Classification (GTDB taxonomy): domain Bacteria; phylum Pseudomonadota; class Gammaproteobacteria; order Pseudomonadales; family CAMLJR01; genus CAMLJR01. The sequence continues at coordinate 5,338 of DASXYH010000339.1, read as the reverse complement.
CGGCTTTCAACACACCGAAAGGAATTGCTTCATACTGCGCGGCGAATTGCGGAAAGGCGTTGCGCATCAGCGCGGAGTTGTCGGCATCGTCCCATAAATGACCTTGCCAATCGGCCAGTAATTTATGCAAACGCAATTGGATCCGGCGTTCTTCCCATGAAAGCGTCTTGCTCGGTGCCGTTAGATGAAACGATTTTGGAATCATGCTCTACCTCCATGCTAACGCCGTCGCTAAATAGCGGCAGCAATCGCTTGCAGAAACATTGCGCGAATATGCGCGAATTTTTGCAAGCAGGATTTGCACCAGCCCAAACTGGCCCGACCCTTTTCCGCTAGCGATAGTAAATCGTCGAGCAAGAATTGAGAATTAATTGATGAAAAACGATCGATTATTGCCGCATATCGCCATTGTCGGCGGCGGCCCCGCCGGCTTGATGGCAGCCGATGTTATCTCCGCAGCCGGTTTGCATGTCGATTTGTACGACGCCATGCCATCGGTCGGGCGCAAATTTTTGCTCGCCGGCATCGGCGGTTTGAATCTCACGCACATCGAAGCGAGCGAATTATTTGTCGCGCGTTATCGCGCAAACCTCGATTGTATCGAACCATTGTTGCGGGAGTTTGACGCGAACGCGGCGCGCGCGTGGGCGCACGAACTCGGTATCGAAACTTTCGTCGGCAGTTCGGGGCGCGTATTTCCACGCGAAATGAAAGCGGCGCCGCTGCTGCGCAGTTGGCTGCGACGTCTGCGGCATCGCGGTGTGCATTTTCACGTGCACCATCGCTGGAATGGCTGGCGCGACAATGGCGCGCTGTGCTTCATGACACCGCAGGGGGAACAAATCATCGAAGCGCAAATCGTGATACTGGCGTTGGGCGGCGGCAGTTGGTCGCGACTGGGTTCCGATGGCGCCTGGGTGCCGCTGCTGCAACAGCGCGGTATTGCGATTGCGCCGTTGAAAGCGGCGAACTGCGGCTTCGATGTCGAATGGAGTCTGTACTTTAAACACCACTTTGCCGGACAACCGGTGAAATCGATTGCGCTTCGTCACGGTGGGCGCACGCAGCGCGGCGAATTTATTGCAACCCAACACGGCATTGAAGGCAGCGCGATTTATGCGCTCGCGGCCGAATTGCGCGATGCGATCGAACGCGATGGTTATGCGCGCATGCAAATCGATCTGACCCCCGATCGCGCGCATGAACGTCTACTGCAGGCGCTGTCGCAGCCGCGCGGCTCGCGTTCGCTGGCAAAACATCTGCATCAGCGCGCCGGCATCGACGGCGTCAAAGCGGGATTGATTCGCGAAGTTTTAAGCGCTGCCGAGTGCAACGATAACACGCTGCTAGCCACCACCATCAAAGCGTTGCCATTGGAACTGCGCGCGCCGCGTCCGCTCGATGAAGCCATCAGCAGCGCCGGCGGCGTGGAGTTCGCAATGCTCGACGACAATTTGATGCTGCGCGATTTGCCGGGCTATTTCTGCGCCGGCGAAATGCTCGATTGGGAAGCGCCGACCGGCGGTTATTTGCTGACGGCTTGTCTGGCGATGGGCAAACGCGCAGGTCAGGGCGCATTGGACTGGCTGCGTTCGCGTTAGCTGCCATTGTTGACAGTAATCGCCGCCGCAACTACTGTATACACATACAGTAATTTGTGGGTGAAGCATGCGGGAAATTTTCTTGTTGCGCTGGTCTCAGACCGGCATGTTGTTGTGTGGATTATTGTTAATCATGATCGGTATCGGTGTGCAGGCACCGTGGCTGCGTATGTTGACGCAGCTGGCGTTGAGCGGTGCGATCGCCGGTATGATTTATGAAAATCGTTTGCGCCGGCGCGGCGAAAGCGATGGCGTGGCGATACTGCTGCCGCTCGCGGGCGGATTATCCGGCGTGTTTGCGCTGATCGCCGCGGCTTGAATATATAGGCGATGCAAATGCCGATACCGCAGCTTTCGCGCAAAATTATTCACTGCGATTGCGATTGTTTTTATGCAGCGGTGGAAATGCGCGACGATCCGTCATTGCGCAATCTGCCGGTCGCGGTGGGCGGCCGACCGAATCAGCGCGGCGTGATCGCCACCTGCAATTATGCAGCGCGTCGTTTCGGCGTGCGTTCGGCAATGGCGGCCGGGCAGGCGCTTAAATTATGCCCCGATCTCGTATTGTTGCCGCCGGCAATGGAAAAATATCGCGCGGCGTCCGCGCAAATTCTGGCGATTTATCGCGAATACACCGACGCGGTCGAACCGCTTTCGCTCGATGAAGCCTATCTCGATGTGACGCACGCCGCCGCTTGTAACGGCAGCGCTACGTTGATCGCCCGCGAAATTCGCAGCCGTATCGCACAGCGTGTCGGCATCACTGCATCGGCCGGCGTCGCGCCGAATAAATTTATCGCCAAAATCGCCAGCGATTGGAATAAACCGAACGGACAATTTGTCGTTATGCCGGAGCAGATCGAACATTTCGTCGCGCAACTGCCGGTGGAAAAATTGTTCGGTGTCGGTAAAGTCACGGCGGAAAAATTGAAATGTCTCGGCGCACACACCTGCGCGGATTTGCGCGCGTGGTCGCAACACGAATTGCAGCAGCAATTCGGCCGCTTCGGCGAGCGCTTGTTCGAATTATGCCGCGGTATCGATCGGCGCGAAGTCAATGCGCAGCGCGAACGCAAATCGATCAGTGTCGAAGAAACCTATCCGGTCGATGTGCCCAGCCTCGCCGCGTGTCAGCAGCAATTGCCGCACTTGCTCGCGAAATTGAACGAGCGCCTGCTGCGCGCGCGCAGCGAAACCAATACCAATAAATTATTTTTGAAAATCCGCTTCGCCGATTTTCGCCAAACCACCATCGAATGCGCGGGTACCGCGGCGCAGCCAGCGCTGTTTGCAAAATTGCTCGAAACCGGTTTTCAGCGCGGGCAACAACCGGTGCGGCTGCTCGGCGTCGGTGTGCGTCTCGCCGATAAAATCGCCGACCAACTCGAGCTATTTCACTGATCGTGCGCTGTCGTCGCTAAGTTATTGAGCGGATAGACTCGCTTCTGTCCAGCACGTAAACTGCCCCGTCATTTTATCGAGATGGCATTATGGCGCCGTTGCTGCTGCAATTAATTTTAACGCTGCTGATAATTTTGGCCGCAGCAGAATTATTTACCAACGCGCTCGAACATCTCGGTGCGAGATTAAAAATTTCCGAAGGTGTCACCGGCTCGCTGTTTGCGGCAGTTGGCACGGCGCTGCCGGAAACGTTGGTGCCGCTGCTGGCACTGTTCGCGGGCACGGAGAATAGAAACACCAACGAGGAAATCGGTGTCGGTGCCATCCTCGGTGCGCCGCTGATGTTGTCGACCTTATCGACCTGCCTGATGGCAGTCGCGATTTTTGGACGACGCGGCTTCACCGGCTGGGTTCAGCCCGAGCGTACCGGACTGCAGCGCGATCTGCATTTTTTCCTGTTTGCGTTTGTGCTCGCGACGGCTGCGATGTATGTGCCGCAGCAACTTCATATTGTTCGCGTTGCGCTCAGCGCGACGCTGGTATTGACCTATTTCGTCTACATTTTGCTGACATTGCGCGCGTCCGAGCATCTCGTCAGCGGCGGCCATGGCACCGAGGCTGACGAGAAAATGCTGCTCAATCGCATCGGTCTTCCGGAAAACATTTTTACGATAATGTTGCAGCTTGCGATCGGCTTAGGTTTGCTGGTGCTCGGCGCGGAAGGATTTATCAACGGTATCGAAGGCGTATCGCAACTGCTCGGCATTTCCGCGTTGCTGCTATCGCTGCTGGTCATACCGATCGCGACCGAACTGCCGGAAAAAATAAACAGTATTTTATGGATTCGGCGCGGCAAGGATACGCTCGCGTTCGGTAACATCACCGGTGCGATGGTATTTCAGGGCACGCTGCTGCCGGCGATAGGCATCATGCTGACGCCGTGGCAGCCGCGCATCGAAGTATTGAGCGGCGTATTGGTAACGCTGGTCGCGGCGGCGTGGTTGCGCATCAATTGGCGCGCGCGCGGAATACCGGTGTGGGTATTGCTCGGCAACGGTGTACTCTATGTCATCTATCTCGCGATAACACTATCGCGTTGAGCTCGCGGTAATACAGTCGCGGTGAATTAATTGTTATTCCGAATGCATGCGCACAGCGAGGCGCGCATGCATCATCACAGGATGATCGATGCTGCCGGGAACCGAACCCCATTCCGATAATCGTCAGCGTATTTTTGCGATTGTCGGCGCATCGTCGGGCAACCTGGTCGAGTGGTTCGATTTTTACGTCTATTCGTTTTGCGCGATTTATTTTGCGCCGGCATTTTTCCCCAGCGGCAACGCCACCTCTCAATTGTTGAATACGGCCGGCGTGTTCGCCGCCGGTTTTCTGATGCGACCGATCGGCGGCTGGTTATTCGGCCGCATCGCCGATCGTCGTGGCCGGCGCGCGGCAATGGTGATTTCGGTACTAATGATGTGCGGCGGCTCGCTGACGATAGCGGTATTGCCGACTTACGCCACGCTCGGTCCCGCGGCGCCGATATTACTGTTGATCGCGCGTTTATTTCAGGGCCTGTCGGTCGGTGGCGAATACGGCACCAGCGCAACATACATGAGCGAAGTGGCATTGCGCGGCCGCCGCGGTTTCTATGCATCGTTTCAATACGTGACGCTGATCGGCGGGCAATTGCTCGCGGTTTCCACATTATTTATTTTGCAGCAGCTGTTAACCGTCGAGCAGCTCGGCGCGTGGGGCTGGCGCATACCCTTTGCGCTGGGCGCAGTGGCGGCGCTGATTGCGTTGTATCTGCGACGTTCTCTCAGCGAAACCGCCGCGCTCGATATTCGTGAACGCAAAGAGGCAGGCACGGTTACCGAATTGATGAAACATCGGCGCGCTTTTTTTACCGTGATCGGTTTTACCGCCGGCGGCTCGTTGGTGTTTTATACGTTCACCACCTACATGCAAAAATATTTGGTCAACAGCGCGGGAATGTCAGCGAAAACGGCGAGCGCCGTGATGACGGCGGCGCTATTTGCATTCATGTTATTGCAGCCGTTATTCGGCGCGTTGTCCGATCGCATCGGCAGGCGCGCATCGATGATCGGCTTCGGCGTGTTGACGACACTGTGTACGGTGCCGCTGATGCACGCGTTGAAAGCGGCGGCGAATCCCTATCACACTTTTATTCTGGTGTTGATCGCGCTGGCCATTGTGAGTTTATACACATCGATCAGCGGTTTGATCAAAGCCGAAATGTTTCCAACGGAAGTGCGCGCACTGGGTGTGGGATTTTCTTACGCAATTGCGAATGCATTGTTCGGCGGCACCGC
>DASXYH010000338.1:0-3047 GCA_036502545.1 Spongiibacteraceae bacterium | reverse complement strand
TTTGCCGTTGACGCTCGTATTCAACGCCGTGCAAATGAATCTCGGCGCGTATGCGCAAGACATCAATGTGAGTCAAAGCGACGTCGCATTTATGGTCGCGCAATTATCGATACTGATGCTGATCGGCAAAATATTATTTGGAAAATTATCCGATCGCTTCGATCAACGCTATTTATATTGGACGCTCGCAGGCGGCATGAGCATTGCGATAATAATTATCAGCACGGCGTCCGGCTACGCGTTATTGAGTGTAGGTACCGCGCTGCTCGGCTTCGTATACGCCGGCTATCTGCCGCTGATCGGCGCGATTATCGCATCGCGTTTTGGCACACGCGCATTCGGCCAAATCACCGGCATGACAAATACTTTTTTAGGCTTCGGCGCCGCCGGATCATTCATCGCTGCATCGCTGCGCGATCTCAGCGGCAGCTATGCGCTCGCGTTTATCGCCTTTATGTTATTGCTAATTCCGGCGGCTTGGCAGATGCGGAAGTTGAAATAAAAATTGCCGCACACGATGTCATCTTGCGGCTGTTTTAATTTAATTGGGTGGATTGTATTCCTTCACGAACGCAACCGACGCTTTGAGCATCGTTTTTCGGGTTTCATCGCGCGACAACCAATGATCCTCACCGTCCATCGTAATCAGCTCGACAGATTTGTGCGCGCTGCGCAGTGCCGATTCCATTTGTTCGCTCTGTGCCAGTGGCACTATGGTATCGTCTTTGCCATGAATCAATAAAATCGGGCTGCTAGCCTGTTCGGCAAATTGGACCGGCGATATCGCGCGCATCGCACTATTGCCCTCTTTATCGGCACCGGTCACTGCGCGCCAATAGCGGGTCGCGTCGCTTTCTAAACCATGTCGCTCAATTTGCCAGCGAAAAAATGTCGATAAATCGGCCGGGCCGGCCACGGAAACGGCGCAGCGATAAATATCGTGCTGCAGTGTGACGCCCGCGAGCGCGGCGTAGCCGCCATAACTAGCGCCAACGATGCAAACTCGCTTGGGATTGATGATGCCTTGTGATGCTAATGCAGTAACACCGTCGGACAGATCGGTTTGCATTTTGCGGCCCCATTGCCCGTAACCAGCCAACAGAAAATCTTGGCTGTCGCCGGCTGATCCGCGGTAATTGGGCTGCAGCACCGCATAGCCCACCGACGCAAATGCTTGCGCCCACCAATCGAAGCCCACCACATCCTCCACGCCAATAGGACCACCATGGGGCAATACAATCAATGGCAGGCTCTCGGCTTTATGTCCGGGCGGCAGCGTCAACACAGCTTGAATATCCAAGCCATCGGCGGCCTTATACGATACCCATTGCGTGGGGCCGACATCTGCTTTGCGGATTTCAGGGTAGGCCTTGCCAATGGGATTCGCCGCTCCCGAACCGATATCTACCAGCCAGTAGGTGCCTGAATCATCGCCGCCATCGGTTTTTACAATGAGTCGATCGAGGTTGCGACTGAAAGAGACAAGCTCCATCTGCAAACCTGAAAACGCCTTGCGCGTACCCTTCAAGCGCGCCTGTAATTTGGGATCGAAAAACTTGGCGTTAGGTTCCCGTCGCGTCGTTATACCTATAGCGAGTCGGCTATCTGGATCGGTGAGATAGCTGAGTGCGGAAATGCCATCGAAGATTTTTTCGCTGGCTCCATCGGCCACCGCTATTTCTTCCGTTATGGTAGTGCCGGACGTGCTGTCCGCAATCCATACCGTGTTGGGAGTGCGGCCCAAGCCAACCAAATCAATGTCTCTAAATTTGGATGATCTTTCGAGTAGCAGTTTGGCGCGAGTTTCCCCCGCGTAGAGACGCCAAATTCCCGAGAGTACGTCATATTCCGAGCGCACAATCACTTTGCCATCGTTGCCGATTAGCCAATCATATTTTGGACCTTCGCCGCCGCGCACCTGCATATCAATTTCGTTGGTATCCAGATTCACGCGATACAGATTGCGGTGATCTCCGTCAAAAAAATAACCGCGATTTTCACTGGCTCCTTTACTCCAGCCGTAAGCGAGCCCGATGAAGTACATGAAAGGATGTTCATCGATTTGCATGGTGGCGGCTTCGCCGAATACAACATTCGCTATTTTTTTGTTATTTTCGAATATGGACGAAGCTTTCGAAGTATTCAGATCAATATTTAATATCGAAAAAAGTTCATGAGCTTGTTTGAGGTCCAGTGGATGGTCGAAAGTTGCGGACATTTTTAGTAGCAGCCGATCCTCGCCGACCCATTCAATGTCGCGCGCTTTAACATCGCCCAAGTTTCGCGCGTAAATGACCTTACCGCCGTCACCGATCACACCGAGCTTACGCTGGTCGCCTACAAGGGCAATAAACGCATAACTCTTACCCGAGGGAGACAGTCGCATCAACTCGACGGCGGGGAGGCCGCCATAGGCTTCTAAAGGCGGCGCCGCGATGGCCGATTGAATCAAGGCCAGACCAAGTAGTACAACTGAAAAGAATTTGCTCATTCCCTTGTTACCTTATTGTATTTATACGATGACTCGATGTTTATTCGGGTATTTTTAAAGCGTAAAAACTATACCCTGTCTTATCGAAGCTCGTCCACCATAGCGGTCTGCGTTGCATTTATCGTTAACTCATTATTTTCATAGATCGATGGACAAACTGGATTGATTTGAGTTTTATCCACCATCGAACCTAACCGCCTTAAATCATTTATCTAGCTGCGCGATCGCCTCGGCGATCGTCAGCAACCTTCGCGCCTCCGTCGCATGCAAATTTTCAACGAGCTTGCCATCGAGCACCGCGACGCCTGAGCCCGCTTGTTCAGCCTCTTCCCAGATGGCGATGATGCGCTGCGCATATTCGATCGCTTCCGCACTTGGCCCGAATACTTCATTGGCAGCGGCGATTTGATTGGGATGAATCAGCGTTTTGCCGTCGAAACCGAGCGTGCGGCCCTGCTGACAAATCGCGCGAAATTCCGCGCCGCCGCTCAAATCGAGATGCACGCCGTCGAGAATGTCGAGACCGTGCGCGCGTGCGGCCAACACGCTTAATCCC
>DASXYH010000337.1:0-2884 GCA_036502545.1 Spongiibacteraceae bacterium | reverse complement strand
TTAGTATGCACGATACGATTATCCGCAACGGTACTATTGTCGATGGCACCGGCGCTCCGGCATTCAGCGCTGACATCGCCATCGATAACGGCACAATCACCCGTATCGATACCTCTATCGGTGCCGGCCGCGAGGAAATCGACGCGCGCGACAAACTGGTTGCACCAGGCTGGGTCGATATTCACAGCCATTACGACGGCCAGGTGATGTGGGATCCACAATTGTCGCCGTCGGGCATCAACGGCGTAAGCACTGTAGTGATGGGTCATTGTGGTGTTGGCTTCGCACCGCTGCGTGCCGATGATCGTGAATTGCTCGTCAAAGTGATGGAGGGCCTTGAGGATATTCCAGGCGATACATTGCGCGCTGGCGTTGGCTGGCACTGGGAAACGTTTCCAGAATATTTGGACGTGTTGGAAAAATTGCCGCGCATGCTCGATTTCGGCACCCAGGTGCCGCACGCTGCATTGCGGTCGTATGTAATGGGCGAGCGCGGCAGCAAAAGAATTGCGGCGACGTCCAACGACACCGAGCGCATGGCGCAAATTGTCGAAGAGGCACTGCGTGCCGGCGCACTAGGTTTTTCTACCTCGCGCACGCGCGTGCACAACACATCCGACGGCCATCATATTCCCGGCAGTTTCGCCCAGCAAAATGAATTGATGGGCATTGCCGCCGCGATGGGGCGCGTCGGGCACGGCGTATTTCAGTTGGTTTCGGATTTCGACGATCCTGAACATGAATTCGAATGGATGACGCATCTGTCGCGCGAATTCGCTGTGCCGGTGCATTTTTTATTGTCACAATTTGAGCGACCGAAATTCACGCAATTATTGGCGCTGACCGAGCGTGCGAAAACGCAGGGCGCGAATGTGATCGGCTTGACCGGCACACGCGCGATCGGCATGTTGATAACGCTCGACAGCGATGTGCATCCGTTTTATCAGCATCCTTCGTACCTTGAAATCGCGAATCTGCCGTTGGCAGAGCGCGTGCGCATCATGCGCGATCCGCACTTCAAACAAAAATTATTGAGCGAAACGACAACCGGCGCGAACGCATTTTGGCAGCCGCGTATGGCAATGTTCGACGGCATGTTCCGACTCGGTTCGCCACCCGATTACGAACCGAAGCCCGCGCAATCGATCGCCGCAATTGCGGCGCGCGCCGGCTGCAGTCCTGAAGCTGTTGCGTATGAGATGTTGCTGGACAACGAAGGTAGCGAAGTTATTTATTTTCCCCTGTTCAGTTACAGCGAGCGCAATCTCGACGGCACTTACGAAATGCTGCAGCATCCGAACACATTGGCGAGCCTCGCCGATGGCGGCGCGCATCTCGGCATCATGAACGATGCGAGCATGCCGACATTTTTGTTGACGCACTGGGCGCGCGATCGCAAACGTGGCCCGCGCATTGCGCTCGAAAAAGTGGTGATGTTGCAGACCAGTTGCACCGCCGATGCATATGGCCTTCGCGATCGCGGTCGTTTGGCGGTCGGTTACAAAGCGGATATCAACGTCATCGATTTCGATAATCTGCAAATCGAAGCGCCGTATTGGGTGCACGATCTACCGGCCAATGGCCGCCGTTTCATGCAGCGGGTGCGCGGCTACGACGCAACGCTGGTCAGCGGCGTAATTACCAGTCGAAATGGCGAGGCAACCGGCGCGTTGCCGGGAAAATTAATTCGCGGTCCGCAGCGCGCGGCGATATAAATTTCAGTTAGCGTAAGCGCAGATTGTTCCAAATCGTCCGCGTCGGCTCGATTTGATTCATTGTGTAGAAATGCAAACCCGGTGCGCCGCCAGCGAGCAATTGTTCGCACAGGCGCGTGACGACTTCGGTGCCGAACTGCGTCACGCAGTCGAGATTATCGCCGTACTGTTCCAGGCGCCTGCTGATCCAGCGCGGAATTTCCGCGCCGCAGTTGCGTGAAAAGCGCGCGAGATTGACGTAATTGGTGATCGGCATAATGCCGGGATAGATTGGTTTATCGATACCGGCCTGCTGGCATTGTTCGATAAAATAAAAATACGCATCAGCATTATAAAAATACTGCGTGATCGCGCTGTTGGCGCCGGCATCGAGTTTTTGTTTTAAAAATGCAATGTCTTCGCCATAGCCACGCGCATCCGGATGAATTTCCGGATAGGCGGCAACGTCAATAATGAAATACGCACCGAATTCGCGCCGAATCAACTCGACCAATTCTTTTGCATACACTAAACGCTGTGCGCCCATGCCCGAAGGTACATCGCCGCGCAGTGCGACGATGCGATCGACGCTGGCATTTTTGTATTCCTGCAGCAGTTGCAGAATGGTTGCTTCGTCATCGCCGCCGAACGATAAATGCGGCGCTACGCCGATGCCATCGCCGCGAATACCGAGCACAATGCCTTTCGTGTGATCGCGCGTTGAACCGCCGGCGCCGTAAGTCACCGAAAAAAAATCGGGACCGAGCTCGTTCAGTACGCGCCGCGTAACTATGAGATTATCGCGGCCCTGCGGTGTCTTGGGCGGGAAAAATTCGAAGCTGAAACGTTGTGTCATTTTAAAAATCTCGCGCGATTTGCTTCCCCCCTGACAAGGGGGGATTGAGGGGGGTTTATTTGAGATCAAAACCCCTCCCCGGCCCTCCCCTTGTCAGGGGAGGGTGTCTCTCTCCATCAGTACTTATAGCTGTCCGGCTTGAACGGTCCTTCGCTTTTCACGCCGATATATTTCGCCTGCGCATCGGTCAGCCTGGTAATCACGCCGCCGAAACCGCGCACCATATGCGCGGCCACTTCCTCGTCAAGTTTTTTCGGCAACACTTCGACAGTGATCGCGCTGGCTCTCAGATCAATTTCCAAATCCGCAAAGCGGCGCTCGTACAAATAAATTT
>DASXYH010000336.1:0-4817 GCA_036502545.1 Spongiibacteraceae bacterium | reverse complement strand
CGGATCAGGTTGCGGATCGCCGAGGTGCCGATCATGATTTCATGCGCGGCGACGCGGCCACCACCGACTTTTTTCATCAGCGTTTGCGACACGACGGCCATCAGCGATTCCGACAGCATCGAGCGCACCATGTCTTTTTCGGCCGCGGGAAACACGTCGATGATGCGGTCCATTGTTTTCGCCGCCGATGTCGTGTGCAGTGTGCCAAATACCAGATGGCCCGTTTCGGCCGCAGTCAACGCCAGCCGTATGGTTTCCAGATCGCGCATTTCACCGACGAGAATAATGTCCGGATCTTCGCGCAGCGCCGAACGCAGCGCTTCGTTGAAACCATGCGTGTCGCGATGCACTTCGCGCTGGTTGACCAGACATTTTTTTGATTCGTGCACGAACTCGATCGGATCTTCGATCGTCAGAATATGCTCGTAGCGCGTGTCGTTGACGTAATCGACCATCGCCGCGAGCGTGGTCGATTTGCCCGAACCGGTCGGACCCGTCACCAGTACGAGACCGCGCGGGTTGTGGCAGACATCGCGGAAGACTTGGCCCATGCCAAGGTCTTCCATCGTCAGCACTTTCGAGGGAATGGTCCGAAAGACACCGCCGGCGCCGCGATTTTGATTGAATGCGTTGACGCGAAAGCGCGCGACCCCCGGCACCTCGAACGAGAAGTCGGTCTCCAGAAATTCTTCGTAATCCTTGCGTTGCTTGTCGTTCATGATCTCGTAGATCAATGAATGCACCTGCTTGTGATCCATCGGCGGCAAATTGATACGGCGCACGTCGCCATCGACGCGGATCATCGGCGGCAGGCCGGCAGACAGATGCAGGTCGGAAGCGCCTTGTTTGGCGCTGAAGGCGAGCAGTTCGGTAATATCCATGCGATTTCCTTGAAGCCTATTAAAGGCGAACAGCGCGCCACGACAGGCGCAGCGGCTTGGTTATAATAGCCGCCCGCATCGGTCGCAGCGCTGTGAAACGGGCAAATGCGATGACAGTCACAGGTGGCGCAATGACGATGACCACCCTTCAAGCCGTAATTAGATGCCATCTGATATAGCAGAAAATATAGCAAACGTCCGCGCCGGCATCCGCCGCGCTTGCGCGGCGAGCGAACGCGCCGAATCCAGCATCACGTTATTGGCCGTCAGCAAAACACAACCGGCCGCCGCGATTCGCGCAGCGGCGCGGGCCGGCATCAACGCTATCGGCGAAAATTATTATCAAGAAGCTCACGAAAAAATCGCGGCGCTGAATGATGGAACCATTGCCTGGCATTTTATCGGGCCGCTGCAATCGAACAAAACCGCCGCTATTGCCGGCACGTTCAACTGGGTGCAAAGCGTAGATCGCCTTAAGATCGCACAGCGGCTATCGGCGCAGCGCCCCGCGCAATTGCCGCCATTGAACATCTGTGTACAGGTCAACATCGATCGGGAAGCAACCAAATCCGGCATCGATCCCGCCGAGTTGCCCGCACTGCTCGCTGCAATCGCGGCTTTGCCGAATCTCGCGCTGCGCGGTTTGATGGCCATTCCCAGCGCGCAAGCAACCATCGAGCAACGGCGCGCGAGCTTTGCGCGCATGCACGAACTGTTCGAACCGTACCGCCAGCGCTGGCCGCAGTTCGATACGCTGTCGATGGGCATGTCCGACGATTTCGAAATCGCGATCGAAGAAGGCGCAACGCTGATCCGCATCGGCAGCGCTATTTTTGGCGCGCGGCCATCATTAAAAATTTCGTGAGGTAAAGATGTCGCAATCAACACCCGCGTGGCGGCGCGTGCAGCAGTACTGGTTTTTGTTCGGCATGATCGCGGCTGTCATCCTCGCCAGTTTGTTTCCGGCGTTCGGCGCCCGCGGCGGCGCGATGCACAGCGAAATCGCCGTCAATGCCGGCGTTGCGCTGGTATTTTTTCTGCACGGCATCGGACTGCCGCTCGAAAAGCTGCGCCGCGGCTTGCTCGCCTGGCGCGTGCACATCATTGTGCAAAGCCTGACTTACGTTCTGTTTCCGCTGTTATGGCTGATTTTTAATGCGGCGCTGAAAAATTCGATGCCGCGCGATTTGATGCTGGGATTTTGCTATTTGGCGGCATTGCCGTCGACGATTTCATCGTCGGTGGCGATGACGGTGCTCGCGCGCGGCGATGTACCGGTCGCGATATTCAACGCCACGCTGTCGAGTCTGCTCGGCATTGTGCTGACGCCGCTGTTGATCAACTGGCTCGGCGCTACTTATATACAAGGCGAGGGCGCCGCGCATGGCATCTCGCTCGGCGCAACCATGCTGAATATCGCCGAACTGTTATTGCTGCCGATCATTGTCGGTCAGCTGCTGCGCCCACTGATCGGCCATTGGTTCGCGCGCATCAAACGCTACACCGACAACCTCGACAAACTCGTCATCCTGATGCTGGTTTACGCGGCATTCTGCAATTCGGTGCAATCGGGATTGTGGCGGCAACACGGCATCGGCTTAATCGTAGCGACGCTTGCCGGCAGCGCATTTTTTCTCACCATCGTGCTCATCACCAGTACGCTCATCACGCGGCGCCTACGTTTCAAGCGCGAGGATGAAATCGCGACCGTGTTTTGCGGCTCGAAAAAAACGCTCGCCTCGGGAGTGCCGATGGCCACATTGATTTTCGGTGCGCATCCCGCACTCGGCATGATCGTGCTGCCCATCATGCTGTACCACCAATTGCAATTGTTCGTATGTTCGGCGCTGGCGCATCGGTATGCGCAGCGCGCGCGATAGGAAATCATTCCCGGCAATTATCGACAGGCCATATCAGGTCTATTAGCCTCGCGCGGCCATCGTTATACTGGGTCGGCTTTTTATCCAGGCCATTTGTTCGGCCAATTTTTCTTGAGGTACATTGTGACTGCACCGCAACTGGCATTTATCGGCGCCGGCAATATGGCTTCGGCTCTGATCGGCGGCTTGGTCAAGCAGGGGTTTGCGCCCGCGCACATTATCGCGAGCGATCCGCTGCCGGCGATGCTCGATAAGTTGAAAAGTGTCGCGCCGGTGCGCACGACGTCCGACAATATCGACGCGGTCGAAGATGCCGATGTGGTTGTGCTCGCGGTGAAGCCGCAAGTGATGAAACAGGTATTGCAGCCGCTGGCCGGTGCGCTGCAACGGCAGCGGCCGTTGATTATTTCGATCGCGGCCGGTATCGAAATCGCCAGCATCGAGCGCTGGCTCGGCGGTAATCTGCCGGTGGTGCGCTGCATGCCGAATACACCGGCGCTGGTGCAGCTCGGCGCCACCGGATTATTCGCGAACGCCGGCGTCAGTGCCGAACAACGCCAATTGGCCGATTCGATTTTGCGCGCGGTCGGTATCGCGCTGTGGGTCGATAAGGAGGCGCAGCTCGATGCGGTTACGGCCGTTTCCGGCAGCGGTCCCGCGTATTTCTTTTTGGTGATGGAAGCGATGCAGGCCGCCGGCGAAAAATTGGGTTTGCCGGCCGCGACCGCGCAGCAGCTCACGCTGCAGACGGCGCTCGGTGCTGCGCGCATGGCGCTCGACAGCGATGTCGATGTCGCCGAACTGCGCCGCCGCGTCACTTCGCCGAATGGCACCACCGAACGCGCCATCGCGAGTTTCGAAAGCGACGATCTGCGCGGCATTTTTCGGCGCGCGCTAATCGCCTGCAACGATCGCTCGGAACAGCTCGCGAAAGAATTGGGCGCGAATTAATTTTATTTCAATTGATCAGACGGGAATTATGATGGGTGCGCTGTTCGAGATCGCCAGATTATTGATCAATACGCTGGGCGGGCTCTTTCTGACGGCCGTGATACTGCGTTTTTTGCTGCAGCTCGCGCGTGCGGATTTCTATAACCCGATTTCGCAGGCATTGGTGCGGATCACCAATCCCGTCATCAAACCGCTGCGGCGTTTGATCCCGGGATTTTTCGGCATCGATATCGCTTCGCTGGCACTCGCGATAGTTATTAAATTATTGATGATCGTCGCGCTGTTCGTCGTGCAGACCGGCAGTGCGAATTTCAATCTGGCGCTCGTGTTACTCGTAGCCGTGCTGAGCGTATTCGTGACAATTTTCAATATTTATTTTGTCGCGATGATCGCGACGATCATTATGAGCTGGGTCGCGGCCGGCAGCTATCACCCTGCCGTGGTGCTGATCCATCAAATTGCCGAGCCGGTGATGGCGCCGTTTCGACGCCTGCTGCCGCCGATGGGTGGCATCGATTTTTCGCCGATGATCGCATTCCTCGCGCTGAACGTCGTCAAGATTGTGTTCACCGCGCTGGCGGTACAAATTGGCCTGCACCCACAGTCGTTTTTGGGTTTGCTGCTGCTCGATATTTAATTGACGCAAGATTAAAAATAACCTCATGTCCGCAGCCTTGCCGAACACATCCGTTGGTCTCGTCGCGCCGCAAACGTGCCATTTTGCCGAGCCGATCATGCTTTCATGCGGTCGCGAATTACGCGCTTACGATATCGTTTACGAAACGTATGGCGAGCTCAATCAGAACGGTTCGAACGCGGTTTTAATTTGCCACGCACTGAGCGGACATCATCACGCCGCCGGTTATCATGCGGGCGACGATAAAAAACCGGGCTGGTGGGACGATTACATCGGCCCCGGCAAACCGATCGATACGCGTTATTTTTTCGTGGTGAGTCTCAACAATATCGGCGGCTGTCACGGCTCCACCGGACCGGCTTCGATCAATCCGGAAACCGGCAAACCGTGGGGCCCCGATTTTCCGAGTTTGCGCTGTCGCGACTGGGTGCATACGCAGCGGCGTTTAATGCAGGCTCTGAATATTCC
>DASXYH010000335.1:0-3670 GCA_036502545.1 Spongiibacteraceae bacterium | reverse complement strand
AGGGGTTAGACGATATTCGTACCGGCCGCGCGCGCGTCGTTGTGGTCGGCTCCAGCGAAGCGCCGATTCTGCCCGATGTAATCGAAGGCTTTGCCGCGATGGGCGCGCTTGCGGAAGACAAGGATCTGCTCGCACTCGATGTCGATAAAGGCCGCACGGAACCCGACTGGCGGCGTGCATCGCGGCCGTTCAGCAACAACTGTGGTTTCACGATTGCCGAGGGCGCGCAATACATTGTGTTGATGGATGACGCCTTGGCGTTGCAGTTGGGCGCGAATATTTATGGCGCGGTGACCGATGTATTCGTCAACGCCGACGGCCACAAAAAATCTATTTCGGGTCCGGGCGCCGGCAACTATGTGACGGTCGCTAAGGCTTGCGCCACGGTGCGTGCAATTCTCGGCGAGGAATCGTTGCGGCGGCGTTCATTTGTGCAGGCGCATGGCACCAGCACGCCGCAGAATCGCGTGAGCGAATCGCATATTCTCAATGAGACCGCTAAAGTATTCGGTATCGAACAGTGGCCCGTGGCTGCGATTAAAGCATTTATCGGCCACACGTTAGGCCCGGCCTCGGGCGATCAACTGGCGGCGACATTGGGCGTGTGGGCACACGGTTTAATTCCCGGCATCAAAACGATCGATCACATTGCCGACGATGTGCATCGCAGCAATTTATCGATCAGCAGCGATCATGTTGAAGTCGGCACCGAAGGTATCGACAGCGCGATTCTCAATGCGAAAGGTTTCGGCGGAAATAATGCATCCGCGCCGGTGTTTGGGCCGCATATCGCACAGCGCATGCTCAACAAATATCACGGTGCAAAAGTGATGAGCGGCTGGCGCGAGCGCAACGAAGCCGTGCACCAGCGCGCTGCGGCGTACGATGCGGCGGCGACCGGCGGTGATCTGAAAACCATTTATAAATTCGATCACAATGTATTGAGTGCGGCGGATTTGGATCTGGCCAAACACGCAATCGCGGTGCCCGGATTCGGCCAGCCAATCAATTTGGAATTTGAATCGCCTTTCAGCGAATGGATTTGATCCAGCGAAATTACTTTCGCCTGTATATACTGAAAATGTTCCCCTGCGGCATCGGGCGTCTAGAGCACATAACAACAGGCGGATGCAATATGCGCAAATTCGTGCGTCATCCCAGCTCCATTCCCGTCGAATTATCCGTTGCGCGCGTGCCGTACGCCGGCTTGCAGCAACTGCGCAATATCGGCAATGGCGGTTTCGCCTGCGCCGTTAACGAACCGATCGCGGTTGGCTCCGCCGTGCAATTGCGCATTCCTATCATCTGGCCGGACTATCGCGGCTGCGGCGTTGTCGTTTGGTGTAAGGGCGTGCCGCCGGCGTGTGAAATCGGCATTGAGTTTGGTGCGCAGGATTTATTCAAAACCAAAATGGTCGAGCAATTGTGTCAAATCGAACAATATCGGCAGCAGATATTGGCCAGCGAGGGGCGCGAGCTCAATAGCGAACAGGCCGCACAGGAATGGATTGCGTTGTATGCGAAAGATTTTTCCGAATCGTTCGGCGCCGCGTCGAACGGATAAAGCCCCGAGCAACTAGCGCTTCGTCAATCGAGTGCAAGACCTTTTTCCACGTACGTTTCGACGCGGATGCCGTGCGTGCCGTTTGGCAGTACATTCTTGATCAACTGTTCAGCGATCCCGGCCGCCGCCAGTTTTTCCAGATCCAATACGCGCTCGGAGCTCGGCAATTTATGGGCATCGCGCACGATCATGACTTTCGGCAAATGGCGATGGCGATGGTTGATGCTGATCACGATACCGACTTCGCCGCTGTGCAGTTCGACCACGCTGCCGGGCGGATACAAGCCGATACATTCGACGAACTCCTGCGCGAGCCGCACATCGAATTTTTTGCCGGTTTGATCCTGAATAATTTTCAACGCATTGAGCGACGATGCACCCTTTTTATAAATTCGATCGCTGGTAATGGCATCGTAGACATCGCACAGCGAAACAATACGAGTGAAATCGGTAATGCCGCCGGCCTTGATATTGCGCGGATAGCCGCTGCCGTCGAGATTTTCATGGTGACTGTAAGCGACATCGATCGCGCCTTGATAAATGTTGCGATGCGCCAGCAAAATATCGCGACCGTTTTGCGCATGCATTTTCATCACCTGGAATTCATTGTCGTTTAGCCTGTTCTCCTTCATCAGGATGTCGAGTGGTGTCTGCATTTTGCCGACATCGTGCAGCATGCCGGCAATGCCTAATTTATTTAGATCTTCTTCGCTCGCGCCAAGATGACGGCCAAACGCAATCGCCAGCAAGCCGACATTTAAACTGTGTTCGGACGTGTATTCGTCTTTGCTGCGCAGTTTTGCCATCCACAGCATCGCGTCGGGATTGCGCAAAATGCTGCGCACGCATTCCGAAACCGTCGCTTTCACTTCTTTGATATCGATACCGCGCCCGAGGCGGACATCGTCCATGAACGAACGCGTCAGTGTGCGGGCATTGTCGTGCGCGCTTTTTGCGTCACGCAATTCGCTTTGCCGCGTCGCGGTGAAGGCGGGTGTTTGGCTGCGTTGCAAACGCGCTTCCTGCAACGCACGTTCTTGCGCGGGTTCCCAAATATCTTCGCCCACTTCAACAAAAACGGTCTGGCAATATTTCGAGATTTCGTCGATATCGTCGACACTGCGGATATGAAAACCCTGCAAAATAAACGGCGTCTCAAGCCACGGACGGTCGAGATCACAGACATACATGCCGACTTTGAGGCCCGTCACCGGAATCTGTATGACCTTTTTTTCGTTGACGATGCGGCCCGGGCGGACGACGGTTTTCTTTTCCATAGCGATTTTTTCGGTACGCTAATAGATCGGTTGGTTGTGGGGGGATCATCCTGATCGTCGATTTAGCTTCTTATAGTGTAGGAGAAAAGCGATCGTTTTGTCGCCAAACCAGTTGGGGCGCGACAAAAGGCGTGGTCTAAAATAACCAATCTTCCAATAATCACGCGCATCTCCATTAAAACCACACACACTTGGCAGCACCTACGTCGCATTTTAGGAGCTCTGAAATGCTGTCACAGTAAAAATTCCGAGCAGGGTCAGCACCAGCGAACCGATAACATGAGTCGCAATGGTGATGCACGCCAGCGATACTTTGCCGCTCTGCAACAGCGCGATCACTTCCGCTGAAAATGTCGAAAAGGTCGTCAGGCCGCCGAGAAATCCAGTGATCGCAAACAATCGCCATTCCGATGCCAGCGCGGGATGATTGCCGAAAAACGCAATGCCGATGCCGATCAAATAACCGCCGATCAGATTTGCATACAGTGTGCCCGGCTGCAGTGATGGCAGCGCGGTATTGAAGTTGATACTGAGCAGCCAGCGCAGAACCGCACCTAACGAGGCACCGATACTGATCGCGGTAATTGCCTGCCACATTGCCGAACTCCTGTCTGCATTGGAAACATCGCATGATCTCAACATCGGTAATTATTGCAAAGCGATTTCCGAATTTCCCCATCGATTGCCGCCGATTTGCCTCGATGCGCGCGTCCTGCGCGGATTTTATAGCTGGTATGAGCCTTGCGTTATTGCACTGAACACGGCTGCGAATAGACAACGAGTACACGTTCAATAGCTCGATAAGCCGCAGCTTCGATATGTCGCAGGC
>DASXYH010000334.1:0-10525 GCA_036502545.1 Spongiibacteraceae bacterium | reverse complement strand
GTTTCATTCGACGAACCCATCGCGAATTCGTCCATATTGGTTTTTCCCAAACAGACGACGCCGGCTTGCGCAAGTTTGGTGACGACGGTGGCATCGTAAGGCGGAATAAAATTGTCGAGCATTTTTGACGCGCAGCTGGTTTTCACACCGTTCGTGCAAAAAATATCTTTGTGCGCGATCGGAATGCCGGTGAGCGGTCCCGCATTATTTTGCGCGCGCGCCGCATCGGCCATGCGCGCCGCGTTAAGCGCTGCAGTTTCGGTCACGGTGATATAGCTGTTGTAACGCGCATCAAGCCGCTTGATGCGGTCGAGATAGTGCGCGGTCAGCTCCACGCTGGAAAATCGTTTTTGCGCCAAGCCTTCTAACAGTTCGGCTATGGTGAGGTTATGCATGCAAGAAAATCCGCTGTGGTGTTATAGGGCGCGATTGATGGCAGCGTGTGCGCATCACTCGATGACTTTGGGCACGAGATACAAACCCTGTTCGCTGCTGGGTGCAATCGCAAGAAAGGCGTCGCGCGCGCGCAACGCATCGGCACCTGCGGGTTCGGTCACGACATCGGCGCGCAGCCGCTGGGTGGCGTCGAGCGGATTCGCCATCGGCGCAATGCCCGTAGTGTTCACGGCCTGCAGGCGATCGGCCATCGCCAGAATATTGCCGAGCCGCTGCGAAACTTCGGCAATGGCATTACTGTCGATGCGAATGCGCGCCAGTTTGGCGATTTTTTCCACGTCGGCATTGCTGATGCTCATGTCGTTTCCTTAATCTGTTAACGCGGGCCAATTCATGACTCGATGTGCTCGCGATCGAGCGCTCGAAATGCTGCGCCGGACCAAAATATCTACGGTATATTTTGATTTCGCGATCCGATTGCAACGACACGTAATTGCCGGGCTGAAACCGCGACGCCCTTCTCTGCGCAGAAGCGTTGCTGAAAAAATATTTAAAGCTGAAATCGCCGAATATTTTGTCGGGGCGGCAAGTTTAAAAAACCGCGCTAAAGTTATCATATTTGCGCCTTGCCCTGAATCCCCACGATTGATAGAGTGGCGCGCTTGGCAGCATTTCAACATATTGATAAGCAGCGGCCCGACAGCGAAAAAACGCGCATTTTTCCGTTTCAATCGATGCTGTACCCAATTCAGCCGATGTTTTTTGCAAATATCACGAGAATTTGCAAGCCATCATGAGAAGGTGAAATAACCCATGTTAAAGCGGATTCGAGGGATATTCTCCAGCGATTTATCGATCGATCTGGGCACCGCCAACACCCTCATCTATGTGCGCGATCAAGGCATCGTGCTCGACGAACCTTCTGTAGTTGCGATTCGTATTCATAACGGTCAGAAAACCATCGAAGCGGTTGGCACTGAAGCCAAGCGGATGCTCGGCCGCACGCCGGGCAATATAACCGCCATCCGTCCGCTGAAAGATGGCGTCATCGCCGATTTTCAAGTGACCGAAAAAATGCTGCAGTATTTTATCGCTCGCGTGCACAAGCACAGTTTTATCCGGCCGAGTCCGCGCGTGCTGGTGTGCGTGCCGTGCAAATCGACGCAGGTCGAGCGCCGCGCGATTCGCGAATCGTGTCTCAGCGCCGGCGCGCGCGAAGTGCGGCTGATTGAGGAACCGATGGCGGCGGCGATCGGCGCCGGGCTCGATGTCGAGGCGGCGTCGGGTTCGATGGTGGTCGATATCGGCGGCGGTACCACCGAAATCGCCATTATTTCGCTGAACGGCGTGGTGTATTCGGATTCGGTGCGCGTCGGCGGCGATCGTTTCGACGAAGCGATCGTGTCGCATGTGCGGCGTACCTACGGCAGCCTGATCGGCGATGCGACCGCGGAGCGCATCAAGCAGGAAATCGGCTGCGCGTTTGCCGGCAGCGAGCTGCGCGAAATCGATGTGCGCGGCCGCAATTTGGCCGAAGGCGTGCCGCGCAGCTTCACGCTCAATAGCGATGAAATCCTTGAAGCCTTGCAGGAGCCGCTGACCAGTGTCGTGCAGGCGGTGAAGCGGGCGCTCGAACAATCGCCGCCGGAACTCGCGGCGGATATCGCCGAGAAAGGCATTGTGCTGACCGGCGGCGGCGCTCTGTTGCGCGATATCGATCGCCTCCTCGCCGAAGAGACGGGTCTGCCGGTTGTGATTGCCGACGATCCATTGACCTGCGTTGCCCGCGGCGGCGGCAAGGCGATGGAAATCATGGATCGCCACCGCCTTGATTTGTTGTCCACCGAATAATCTACTTTGACGGCCACGCCGGCCGTTTGCGACGGTGGGGTAGAAAATTAAACCGCTCTTTCAAAAAGGCCCCTCGATTGGCTTGCGCATCTTGCTGCTGTGCGTAATTGCCTTCGTACTGATTTTTGGCCGTATGCAATGGCCATGGCTGCGCGATGCCGAATCCCGTCTCTCCATACTCGCTACTCCGTTTTATTGGCTTGCCGATTTGCCGTATCGCTTCAAAGATTGGGGCGGCCATACGCTGCGCGATTGGAGCAGCTTGCAAAGCGAGAATGCTGAGCTGCGCCAGCGCACACTGATCCTCGAAGCCAAAGTCGAAAAAATGGCCTCACTGAGCGCGGAAAACACGCGCTTGCGACAGCTGCTCAATTCGTCCGCCCACCTGGATGACAGCGTGCTTATCGCCGAATTGATCGGCGTGTCATCCGATCCGCTACGCCATATCGTCGTTATCAACAAAGGCCGCGATGCCGATGTTTATGTCGGTCAGGCCGTCATCGATGCGCGCGGCCTGGTCGGTCAGGTGATAGAAGTTAGCGCCTATTTTAGCCGGGTGATGCTGATCACCGACAGCACGCACGCGGTGCCGGTGCAGGTCAACCGCAACGGTGTGCGCGCGATCGCCGAAGGCACCGGCATGATCGACGAGCTGACACTGAGCCATGTCGCCTCGACGATGGATATTAAAGTCGGCGATCTGCTGGTCACCTCGGGCCTCGGCGGGCATTTTCCCACCGGCTATCCGGTCGCGGTGGTGACCGCGGTGGACGACAGCTCCAATTCTTTCATGAAGATTAAAGCGCGGCCGGCGGCATTGCTCGATCAGAGCCGTTATCTGCTGCTGATCTTTCGCGAGAAAGGCTCGCTGCCGGAATTTCCGGCGCCGGCCGACGATGCGGAATCGGTGAAATAGTATGATCACGCCGAGGGCGAATGGCCGCGGCATCATCGCCGCCACGCTCGCAATCGCGCTGTGGCTCAGCGTTATTCCGCTACCCGATTGGGCGCGCTGGGCACGACCGGAATGGGTGGCGATGGCGATGATTTATTGGGTCATCGCGCTCCCGCACCGCGTCGGCATCGGCGTTGCGTTCAGCACCGGTCTTATTCTCGATATGGTGGAGGGATCACCGCTCGGCGAAAACGCTTTTGCACTCGCGATCCTGGCTTATCTGGCGTTAATTCTGTATCAGCGCATGCGCATGTATGCGCCGTGGCAGCAATCGGGCATCGTATTTGTGCTGATCGGTTTGAATCAGCTGCTGTGCCACTGGGTCCAGACGTTGACCACTAAGGTGGTGCCAACAATGCTGTTTCTATTGCCGGCGCTGATCTCCGCATTGTTGTGGCCGACGGTGATGTTGTTGCTACGAAAAATTCGCCGTCAATTTGCGGTGACTTGAATATGACAACGCCGAGCGCATTCGCCATTTATCTCGCTTCGCAATCGCCGCGTCGGCGCGAATTGTTAATGCAAATCGGTATCGCGCACCGTGTGCTATCGATCGATGTCGATGAGCGAAGCCAACCGGGCGAATCGCCATTCGATTATGTGCAGCGCCTCGCGTTGGAAAAAGCCGGTGCCGGCTGGCAGTATTTGCAGGCTAAACAATTACCGCCGGCGCCCGTGCTCGGCGCCGACACGGCGGTGGTGATCGACGCTATTATTTTGGGAAAGCCGACCGATGCGATTGCCGCGCACGCGATGCTGCAGCAATTATCGGGGCGCAGTCACGAGGTGTTAACAGCGGTTGCCGTACAGGCGGAAAACGGCGCGCAGGTTACGGTGAGTCGCACACGCGTATGGTTTCGCGCGCTCGCGCGCGTAGAAATCGAACACTACTGCGCCAGCGGTGAACCTTGCGACAAGGCCGGTGCCTACGGTATTCAAGGTTTGGCCGCGAAATTTATCGAACGCATTGAAGGCAGCTACAGCGGCGTGGTCGGCTTGCCATTGTTTGAAACCGCGCAATTGCTAAAACCATTCGGTATCGTTTGAAATTAATTGGATTCCTTTGAAATTAAATTGAAGAATTTGCGCGTACAAAATCGCAGAGACGCCACTGATACAGAGATGTCACGGAATGAATGAAGAGATATTGATCAATATCACCGCGTTGGAAACGCGCGTGGCGCTTGTCGAAAATGGCGTTTTGCAAGAAATTTATATCGAGCGCGAACGCTCGAAAGGGATCGTCGGCAATATTTATAAAGGCACTGTCGCGCGCGTGTTGCCGGGCATGCAAGCCGCATTCATCGATATTGGGCTTGAGCGCGCGAGTTTTCTGCACGTATCCGATATTTTTCTGCACGACGCCGACGGCATGGAGCAACGGCCGCCCGGCAACGGTCTCGAATCGCCGGATATCCGCACCGTATTGCGCGAAGGCCAGGCGGTGGTAGTCCAAGTCAATAAAGATCCGCTCGGCACCAAAGGCGCCCGCCTTACTACACATCTTTCCATTTCATCGCGATTTCTCGTGTATATGCCGCAGACCGCGCACATCGGCATTTCGCAACGTATCGAGGATGAGGAGGAGCGCACGCGACTGAAAGCGTTGGTCGAACGCTGCATTGATGTGGAGGGAATGCAACAGGCCGGCGGTTTTATTGTTCGCACTGTCGCCGAAGGCGCAGGCGAGGAAGAGTTTCTTGCCGATATTCGTTTTCTGAAAAAATTATGGAGCGCATTGCAGCAACATATCGCGAACAATCCGGCGCCATCGATTATCTACGAAGATTTGCCGCTATTTTTGCGCACGATGCGCGACATGGTACGCCCAGGTCTCGAAAAAATTCGTATCGACTCGACCGCCAATCACGCGCGCGTCGAAGATTTTGCGCGCGATTATATTCCCGAAATTTGCGAGCGTATCGAATTGTATAAAAGCGAGCGCCCGCTGTTCGATCTGTATGGATTGGAAGGCGAAATTCAAAAAGCGCTCGGCCGCAAAGTTGAATTGAAATCGGGCGGCTATTTGATTATCGACCAAACCGAAGCGATGACGACAGTCGACGTAAATACCGGCGCTTTTGTCGGCCATCGCAATCTCGAAGAAACGATTTTTAAAACCAACCTGGAAGCGGCGACGGCATTGGCGCGACAACTGCGCGTGCGCAATCTCGGCGGCATCATTATTATCGATTTCATCGATATGAAAGACCCCGAACACCGCCGTCAGGTTCTGCGTACACTGGAAAAAGCGATGGAGCGCGATTACGCGAAAACCAGCATCACCGGTGTTTCCGACTTGGGTCTGGTGGAAATGACGCGCAAGCGCACGCGCGAAAGTCTCGGCCACGTGCTGTGCGAACCGTGCCCCGTATGCGCGGGGCGCGGTTCGTTGAAATCGCCGGAAACAGTATGCTACGAAATATTTCGCGAAATTCTGCGCGAAGCGCGCACCTACGATAACGATAAATTGTTGGTGCTGGCGGCGCAGAGCGTGATCGATCGCCTGCTCGATGAGGATTCGCATATCGTCGCCGATCTCGAAGAGCAACTCGGCAAAACGATTCAGTTTCAGGTCGAGGTCATGTATTCGCAGGAGCAATTCGATGTTGTACTGCTCTAGCGCTGCGCGCTAAGCGAAGGTAACGATGCTATCGCGCGGCATGCTGATCTGGCTTAACCGAACGTTATGGACGCTGTTGGTTGGCGCGGTGGTGCTGCTCGGCATTATTGTCAGTCTCGGCCAGCATTATCTTCCGTATGTCGAATCGCATCAGCAAGAGCTGGTCGATGCCTTTAATCGCCGCACCGGCTTGCAATTGAGTGTGGGACATATTTCCGGGCAGTGGCGACATCTCTCCCCGCATTTCGTAATCGATGATTTGCGTCTGCGCAATCCGCTGAATGCGGACGAAGTCGTATTGCAAATAACCCATGCCGAATTGCAGCTCGGCATTTTTCGCAGCATTAACAACGGTACGATCGCGATCAGCCAGTTGCAGGGCAATGGCGTGCGCGTGCAGCTCGATGAAATCGCGCTCGGGCATTGGCAGCTCGCGGGCTTTAGCGGCCCAAGCTCCATAAAACTCGATCGCGTGCTCGATATGCTGGTGGCGATTTACCGCGCCGACCTCAGTGATTCGCATATCGATCTGCGTTTTTTTCGCGGCGGCGAAGCGCATCTCGCCGGCGCCGCGCTGCGTCTGCAGCGCGCCGGCGATTTTCGTCGGCTCAATTTGCAATTGGCATTTGCCGACGATGGCGCGCCGTTGCAGTTGGCGGTGGAGTCGCACGGCGATCCGCGCGATCGCAGTAAATTTTCCGCGCGCGGTTACGCCGCATTCACCGGCGTCGATTTAACGCCGGTATTGCCGATGGTTAAAGCGTTTGGCTTTGATCTGAAACACGGCCGCATCGACGGCGCCGCTTGGCTTGATTGGCGCGCCGGCGGCGCGATCGAAGTGCGCGGCAAAGCGGCGATGGCGCAACTCGATCTCGCCGGTATCGGCGCTCTCGCTTTAGCGCCGGTAAAAAATATCAAAGCCGAGTTTCTGATACGCGATCGCGGCGGGCGTCGACAATTATGGCTGCCGGTATTGACCGGAGTGTGGAATGGCATCGATCTCAATTTTCCGCAGCTGATGTTTATCGCGGATAGCGCGCAGCCGCAAAGCGTTCAATTGGCCCTGCCGGAATTGCAGTTATCGCCGCTGCTGCAAGCGTTATTGGCCGATGAAAACTTACCGCGATCGCTGCATGAAAAATTGGCGGAGCTGGCGCCGGGGGGTACGCTGCGCAATATTTTGTTCGATGTGCCGCTGCGCCCCGAACAGCGCGAATTATTGCGCGTGCGTGCGCAATTGGAAAATATTTCGATAAAACCATGGCAAGGCGGACCCGGCGTCGATGGTGCATCGGGTTATATCGATGCGGGCATCCAGGCGGGCCACCTCGATCTGGTCAGCGATAATTTCGGGATGACATTTCCGCACGTTTATCACGAGCCGCTGCACTTCGATAAAGTGCGCGGTCAAATCGGCTGGCGTGTGCAGGACGAGCATGTGCTCGTCAATAGCGGGCCGATTCCCGTGCAAAGCGATGCCGGTCGCGCCATCGCGCAATTCGCGCTGAATTTACCGCTGCAGCACGGCGGCACACCGCTGATGACATTGCAGGTCGGTCTGCAGGATTCCGGTGCGCAATATCGCGATCGCTTTATTCCGTATACGTTGCAACCTTCGTTGTTGAATTGGTTGCAGCGCGCTCTGAGTGTCGGTGATATTCCACTCGGTGGATTTATCTATCGGGGATCGCTGCTGGCCAACGATCACGCGAACAATACCGTGCAATTATTTTTACAGGTGCGCGACGCGCAATTGGCGTATCAGCCCGGCTGGCCGCCACTGCATGATGTGCGCGCAGGTGTCTGGGTCGACGACGGTGCGCTGCTGGTGCATTGTCCGCGCGCGCGCATTTACGATCGCATCGCGCTCGCGAATGGCATCGTCGAATTGCAACACGAAAATGATGTGAGCTGGCTCAGCGTGCACGTGGATGCGAGTGCCGACAACGATGACGTACTGCGTTTGCTGCGCGAAAGCCCGCTACGCGAACATATCGGTGCGACGCTCGATAGTTGGCGCTGGCGCGGTCCGACGCAATCGCGGGTCGAACTCGGCCTTGCGCTGAACGGCACACGTCCGCTGGAAGTGCGCGTCGACAGTCAGCTCGGTCCCGGCACACTGAATTTAGTCGAACAAAACCTCGCGCTCGAAGATGTGCGCGGCGAGATGAGCTATCGCAGTGAAAACGGCCTGCAGGCAAACGCGCTGAGCGCGAAATGGTTTGGTAAATCGGTCGCGATCAAAGTGGCGAGCGAGCGCGATGGCGCGATGAAAATCGATGCACAGGGCCGTATCGCGATGCTCGATTTGAAGCAATGGCTGCAACAGCCGCTATTCGATTTTACCGATGGCGATGCGCCGTTCGCGGCGACGTTGAGCATTGCGAACGGCGCGAGCACGCTGCAAGTGCAATCGGATTTGCGCGGCGCGAGCGTGCAGTTGCCGCCGCCGTACCAAAAATCCGCTGAGCAGACGCTGCCGTTAAACGTCGCGCTGAATTTAAATTCGGAGCGCACGTTATTCGCAACGCTCGGCGACTGGGCCGATTTGCATTTGCGCTGGGCGCCCGAAAAAAATAACAATCGCACGCCAGCGCTGCATCTCGATGGCGGTGTCGTTCGGCTCGGACAGACCGGCAAAACAACCTTCAATAGTGGACAACTGATCATTACCGGCGCGGTGCCTGCCGCTGATTTCAGCGCGTGGCGCGATGTGCTGCACGAGCGCGGCGGCGCGCAACAAACCGATGATGATGCCGCGGCGAATGCATTGGCGGTGCAGATACGCGAAATACATTTCGGCAGCGCAACATTTTCGGGGCAGACGCTGCGCGATTTAATTGTTTCCGGGCGCCGCGACAGCACGAGCTGGGCAGTGCAAATGCGCGCCGAGCAGATCGCGGGAACACTCACGCTGCCCGACGATAAAACACAGCCGTGGCGCGCGCAGCTCAATTATTTGCGGTTGCCGGCACCGGCGACAATCGTCAACGGAGATACCGCGCCGTCGGCGCTCGATCAAATCGACCCGAGCCAAGCGTTCGCAGTCGATTTGCATATCGATCATCTCTGGCGCGGCGACGAAGAATTTGGCTGGATCGATACGCAGCTGCGCCCGATCGCGAATGGTTTGCGGTTCGAACAAATAAAAGGGCAACTGCGCGCGGTAACGATAGAGCCGCGCGAATCGCAAGCGGCGAGTTTGAGCTGGACGCGACGCGAAGGCATCGACAGCACCGAATTCGCGGGCAAGCTCGCGGTCGACGATATCGGCACCGCGCTGCAGCGTTGGCACTACGAGCCGGTGGTAACGTCGAAACACGGTTACGCGGAGATACAGTTGCAGTGGCCCGGTCGGCCCGATCAATTCAAATTCGCGCAGGCCGGCGGCGCTGCGAATTTGCATATCGACGATGGGCGTTTCCTGCGCGCCTCGGGTTCGACGACGGGTGCATTAAAAGTTGTCGGCATTTTTAATTTCGCGAATTTTCTGCGTCGTCTGCAATTGGATTTTTCCGATGTGTTCAAAGACGGTGTCAGCTTCGATCAAATGCAGGGCGCGTTTTCGACGCGGCAGGGCGTGCTGAAAACCGACGATCCGATCGAAATCAAAAGTCCGTCGAGCCGCTTTCGCCTGGCGGGACAAATCGATTTCAATACCGATCAAACCGATATGGAATTGGTGGTGACGCTGCCGGTGGCGAGTAATCTGCCGTGGGTAGCCGCGTTGGCGGCGGGCTTACCCGCCGCTGCGGGCGTGTACGTGGCGAGCAAGATTTTTGAAAATCAATTCGACAAATTCGCCAGCGCGGCGTATCAAATCAATGGTCCGTGGACCGATCCGCAAGTGAAACTGCGGCGTGTATTCGACGACCAGTTACCCAAAAGAAATGAGGCGCCGCAAAAAAACGCTGAACCGGCAACAGCGACGGAGTCTTCGCGATGATGCAAACGCCGCAAACCCGCCCGATCGTCGCCGCTCTGCAAATGATTTCCGGCGCCGATATCGAGGCCAATCTTGTCAGCGCGGCGCGTTTAATTGCGCAGGCGGCGGCAGCCGGTGCGCAATTGCTGGTGCTGCCCGAAGCGTTCGCGTTGTTTATCAGCAACGAGCAACAACAGCTGGGGGCACGCGAAGCCGGCGCGCAGCCGCGCGTCCGTCGGTTTCTTGCGGAGCAGGCCGCGCGCCATAAAGTCTGGCTGGTCGGCGGCACGATTCCTGTCCTCGACGAAGATTCGGCGCGGCCGCGCGCGGCGTGTTTACTATTTGATGACAACGGCAACGAAGTGGCGCGTTACGACAAAATGCATTTATTCGATGTCGATGTAGGCGATCGTCAGGGCAGTTATCGCGAATCGAATACGTATGCGCATGGCGATCGCATAGTGACGGCCGATACGCCGTTTGGTCGTGTCGGCCTCTCGGTTTGTTACGATTTGCGGTTTGCCGAATTATTTCAATTGCTGCGCGACGGCGGTGCCGAAATTATCGTGGTGCCAGCGGCATTCACTCGTAAAACGGGTTTGGCGCACTGGCTACCTTTATTGCGCGCGCGCGCGATCGAAACGCAATGCTATGTTATCGGCGCCAATCAGGGCGGTGAGCACAGCGCAACGCGACACACGTCGGGCGGATCGGCGATTATCGACAGCTGGGGCGAAGTGCTGGCCGAAGCGGGCTTCGGCGAAGGTATCGTCAC
>DASXYH010000333.1:0-8876 GCA_036502545.1 Spongiibacteraceae bacterium | reverse complement strand
CGCTGCTTCTCGGTGAGCTCCCCCAACCATTCGGAAATGCTGGTGCGCATGTCTTCATCTTGCAGCAGCTCGGCAGGATCGGACACTTGCAAATCAGGAATGGTATCGAGCAGAGATTTATCGGAGTCTGGACCTAACGGCGTATCAACGGATGTCACACGCTCATTCAAACCGAGCATATGCTTGACGTCCTCGACCGGTTTATCGAGCAAATCGGCAATTTCTTCCGCTGACGGTTCGTGGTCGAGTTTCTGCGTCAATTCGCGCGCCGCGCGCAAATAGACATTCAGCTCTTTCACGACATGGATTGGCAGGCGAATGGTCCGCGTTTGATTCATGATCGCGCGCTCGATCGTTTGACGGATCCACCAAGTTGCGTAAGTGGAAAAACGGAATCCGCGCTCGGGATCGAATTTCTCGACCGCGCGAATCAACCCCAGGTTGCCTTCCTCGATCAAATCGAGCAACGACAAACCGCGATTCACATAACGACGCGCAATTTTAACCACCAGACGCAAGTTACTTTCAATCATGCGCTTGCGGCCCGACTCTACACCTTTCATCGCGAGACGAGCGTAGTAAACCTCTTCTTCTGGAGTCAGCAGCGAAGAAAAACCGATTTCATTGAGATATAACTGCGTTGCATCGAGGGTTTTTTGTAAATTGACAGTTTGGCTTACGCGGCCCGTATAAGTTCGGGCCGGCTTTGCCGCAACCGACGCTTCCGCTTCGCTCTCCTCGACTGCATCTAACAAACCGGGGCCCGACGCCAATTCGCCCTCGTTTTCGATCGAAAATTCCAGCTCCTCCATTCCGGGGACGCCATCGAAATCGCTGCCGCTGAACTGACCGTCTCTTTCGATTTGCATAAGCTCGCCCCTGCAAAAATTGTTGTCTAGTTATATTTCAGTGCTTCACCGACACCAACACAGCGAAGCCTGCTTTCATTCTTTCTATTTCGGCAATTTAGTCGCCAACTTTAATATTTAAAAATTTTTCGCGTTGTCTCAGTAACAAGGAGGCCTCGGCGAAGGCTACAGGCTGGCTGATATTGCACCGAAGATCAACCACTTTATGCATTGGTAAAAGTGCGTATTGAGATACAAAATCGCTTGCCTACCGGGGTCACACCCTCTAACCGTTTTACTTAGCCGCGACGCAGCAATAGTTGCGTTGTAAACATAATGTGCGATTGCATTACTCATGCGATGAGTCGATAGCTCGCCAAAACAGGGATCTTTAATTCTAAGAATTCATCTGCCCCTGCCTGTGTTTCACAAAGCCGTTGCTTCGACTGTTCAAACAAAACAATTAAGTATTCAGACAAAAATATTTAAATCCATGTTTTTAAAGGGATATTTTTGCCTAAAATGAACGCTCCAAAGTCTATGACGCAAATATGGAAAAGGGAGTAGCAACTTTTCCATATTTGGCCATGAAAATCGTACAGCCATTAAATCGCCTAATTGCCTGTAAATATTTTTTGTAAATCTGCGGATTCCTATCAAATTTAGCTCTTAATTTTTTGATTTTATTTAAAAAAATAATAAGAAAACAATGGGCAGTTGTATTTGCGTCGTCTTTTTTATAATAAAAAAAACGGATTATTATATTTTTAATGAAAAAATAGTATAATCACTGGTTACTTTTTAACAGTCCCGCTTAACAGGGGAACAAATCGAACCGGCTCGATAACCGTTGTTACAACCTCATCGGCAAGCAGATCGACCACTACCAGCTGTTGCTCGTGATCGTCACCTACAGGAATCACTAACCGGCCACCATCAGCCAACTGCGCAATCAGTTCGGTGGGAACCTCCTTCGGTGCCGCCGCCGCCAGAATGCCATCGAATGGCCCTTTATCTGGCCAACCGAAGCTGCCATCGGCCAAACGCAGAAGGACGTTATAAATCTTCAATTGACGCAAGCGTTGCCGCGCTTTTTCCTGTAACGGCAAAATGCGTTCGATGCTGAAAACCTGCTGCACGCCGGGCATACGCGCAAGCACAGTTGTCTGATAACCCGAGCCGGTGCCGATTTCAAGAATGCGCGGACGCGGACCGCGCTCAAATAATAATTCGGTCATTCGCGCCACAATGTAAGGTTGCGATAACGTTTGCTGATAACCGATTGGCAGCGCACTGTCTTCATAGGCGCGTTGCGCCAGCGCCTCGTCGAGAAAAATATGACGCGGCGTGCTTCTCATCAAATCGAGTACGGCGAGACTGCGAATTCCCTGCTCCTGCAAGCGCTGCATCATACGATCGCGCGTGCGCTGAGAAGTCATCCCAATCCCAGCAAATTGTTCGAGCTCCAAGCTGAAACTCCTGCTATCTGGTAGCGTGCGCTGCGCTATTCCGTCGTGGGCAAATAATAATCGACCAATTCTCGCATAAGGCTGGTGGCGAAGCAGCCTTTAGATAGCGCAAACGAAAAACGCCAAACGCCGGTATCGATTTCCGCAGCCTTAAAATCATCAGGTAATAAACGCAAGCTGCGACGTGCGCTCTCAACTTTCGATGCAATGAGATAGTCAACCAGTTGTTCATGTCGAGCGAGCACGCTGCGCTCCAGCTCGAATACGGCAGCGGTGGCAAGCAAAGCGCTCTCGCAACCCGCTAACGGTCCGGATAAATGGATATCGCCGCAGTCGAAGCGCGCTAACAGTTCCGCATCAGTCGCTTGCTGAAATACGCTATTACTGCGATTCAGCATAAACACTTCGCCAGCGAGCGGCATTTGCCAGTTGGCATCGGCGATACGCTGCGCCAAAACCTCGTTGAATAAATACGATCGCGCCGCGGAAAAATACAAGCTCGCCTGTTGGCGGGATAGCCGGCGCTGTTGTGACGCGGCCTGCTGCGCTAACTGCAGTGTGCGCCCATCGCGCCCAAAACGTTGCTCGCCGAAATAATTCGGCGCACCACGCTTAACGATTAAATCGATCCGCGTGTGCAGTTGGGCTGTATCGCCTTGCATATCGCGCAAAATAATTTCGAAACGATTACCGCGATGCGTACCGCGCCGCAATTTTCTGGAATGCCGCTCCACCCGCAAAATGCGCAATGCCGAATCGTTCCACTGCGTCCAATCGATGACACGATTAAGCACATGCAAACTAAACCATTGACGAGCCACAGCACGTTTGTCTTTCAAACCAGAATAAGAAATATCGCTTTCGCGGATGCCGGCAAAACGCGCCAGACGTTGCGCCGCATCGGCGGTATTGAGATTTTCTTTTTCAACCCAAAGCCAGCAGTGCTCGCCATTGCCATCGGGTTCGAATCCAAGCTGCTCTTCGACAAAAAAATCTGCAGGAATTTGCCGCATCGCGGCACGTACCGGCGGCGTCCCGTAGGCGCGAGGCCAATCGTGCAACGTCACTAAATGCGAGACTCCAGCAATACAACGGCATATGCCGCCAAGCCCTGTTCGCGACCGATAAAACCCAATTGCTCGGTAGTCGTTGCTTTAATGTTGATTTGATCGATGCCGCACTCAAGATCCGCAGCAATATTTTCACGCATAGTCTCTGCGTATTTCATTATGCGCGGCGCTTGCGCAACCAGGGTTAAATCTGCATTGCTGAGCATATAATTTTTATGTTTCAGCAATCCATAAACATGACGCAACAATTTGCGACTGTCGATACCGCTGTAGGCGACGTCGCTATCGGGAAAATGTTTACCGATATCGCCGAGCGCGGCGGCGCCTAGCAATGCATCGCACAATGAATGCAGCAACACATCGCCATCGGAGTGCGCGACTATTGCTTGCGTATGCGCAATGCGCACACCACCCAGCGTAACGAATTCGCCGGGGCCGAATTGATGCACATCATAACCATGACCGATGCGCATGCTCATCGCTGTGTGTTCTGCAGAAAAAATTCGGCCAACGCCAAATCCTCGGGCCGTGTAATTTTGATATTGCTGCGCGCGCCTTCGACAACCTGCGCCTGCCAACCCAACGCTTCGATCGCCTGTGCTTCGTCGGTCACGACCATGCCCATACCGATACAATGATTCAATGCATCGAGCAATAAACGCGTGCGAAACAACTGCGGCGTCTGCGCCTGCCATAACCATGAACGATCGACCGTTTCTTCGATTTGCCGCGCCGCGTCGACGCGCTTGATCGTATCGCTCGCTGCAATCGCAAGCAAACCGCCGACCGGATGCTGCTGCAATTGCTCAATCAATTTTTCGACATCGCTGCGCAAACAACAAGGACGCACCACATCGTGCACCAGCACCCACTCGCTGTCGCCGCAGTTCGCTTGCAAGTGCAGCAAACCATTCAGCACCGAATGGCAGCGCTCGTCGCCGCCCGCTGCGATGCTGATACGCGCATCGGAAAAAATATCCAGACTGCGCCAACGCTGATCATCGGGATGGAGCACCACAACGACATGCTGCAACCGGTCAATGCTCAGCAACAGCCGCAAACTGTGTTCGATAACAGGGATGCCCTGCAGCGAAAGATATTGTTTGGGAAGCGTGCCGCCAAAACGTTTGCCAGTGCCCGCGGCCGGAACGATGGCGCTATAGGTGGCAGTCATCGACGTTTATTTGTCGACGACGAGATAAAATGTTTCGCCGCGCTTGATCATACCGAGATCGTTGCGGGCATGCTCCTCGATCGCTTCATAGCCTGACTTTAAACTCAGTACTTCGCCTTCCAGCATTTGATTGCGCGCAACCAGATGACTGTTGTGTTCGCGCTGCTGTTCGATCTCGCGTTTAAGCGACGCAACCTGCGCCCAGCTGCCGGGGCCAACCCACAAACGATATTGCAGACCGGTCAGCAAAACCAACAGAAGAATATTAAGCCAGCGCATCAAAAAATTGTCCCACCCGTAATAGCGGCAAACCTAGCATAGTTTACCGTCAACGCAAACGTTACCATTGCCATCGATTACGCTTTGAATTCGGCGCGACCGCGATACGGCGCTGTTTTACCCAGCTCCGCTTCGATACGCAATAAACGGTTGTATTTTGAAACGCGATCCGAGCGGCACAGCGAGCCGGTTTTGATCTGACCCGCCGCGGTGCCGACTGCAAGATCGGCAATCGTCGCATCCTCGGTCTCACCGGAGCGATGCGAAATCACTGCGGAATAGCCGGCCGCTTTCGCCATTTTGATCGCATCGAGCGTTTCCGACAGACTGCCGATTTGATTGAATTTGATCAATATCGAATTGGCGATGTGCTTGTCGATGCCTTCTTTCAATATGCGCGTGTTAGTGACGAATAAATCATCGCCGACCAATTGCACTTTGTGGCCAATCTTTTGAGTGAGGCCAGCCCAACCGTCCCAATCGCTTTCGTCCATGCCGTCCTCGATCGACAGAATGGGATATTTCGCCGCGAGGCCGCCGAGATAATCGGCAAATTCAGCCGAACTGAACTGCTTGCCTTCACCGGCGAGATCGTATTTGCCGTTTTTATAAAATTCACTCGCTGCGCAGTCGAGCGCGAACGTAATTTCCGAACCGACTTTGTAACCGGCCTTTTCGATCGCTTCGACAATCACCGCGATCGCCGCTTCGTTCGATGGCAAATTTGGCGCGAAACCGCCTTCATCGCCGACCGCCGTATTCAAACCCTGCGCATGCAACACTTTTTTCAGCGTATGAAAAATTTCGGCACCGGCGCGCAATGCTTCGGCGAATGTCGGCGCCGCCACCGGCTGAATCATGAACTCCTGAATATCGACATTGTTATCGGCGTGTTCGCCGCCGTTGATAATATTCATCATCGGCACCGGCATGCTGTATTGTCCCGGCGTGCCGTTGATGTCGGCGATATGTTGATACAGCGGCATTTTTTTTGAAATTGCCGCCGCTTTCGCAGCAGCGAGGGAAACCGCAAGAATCGCATTCGCGCCGAGCTTCGCTTTATTGTCGGTACCGTCGGCATCGATCATCAATTGGTCGAGCGCGCGTTGATCGCCTGCATCTTTGCCTTTAAGCAAACTCTTAATCGTGGTGTTGATATTGTTGACTGCGATCAATACACCTTTGCCGAGATAACGCGATTTATCGCCGTCGCGCAATTCAAGCGCTTCGCGCGAACCGGTCGATGCACCCGATGGCGCGCACGCGCTGCCAATGCTGCCATCAGCGAGGATTACTTCCGCCAATACAGTCGGATTACCGCGCGAATCCAGTACTTCAAATGCTTTGATATCTGCGATTGTCGCCATTCAATTTTCTCTCCAGATTGCGAATGGTTAACTTCCCCCCTGACAAGGGGGGATTGAGGGGGGTTAATTTTTTTAAAACCCCTCCCCGACCCTCCCCTTATCAGGGGAGGGAGAAATCAACGAATTTCCAGCGGTGCAAAACTTTTCACCAAATCATCGATCGCTTTCATCTGCACCAAAAACGACTCGAGTTTATCGAGCGGTAGCGCGCACGGGCCGTCGCATTTTGCGTTATCCGGATCGGGATGCGCTTCGAGAAATAATCCGGCGAGCCCCTGCGACATGCCAGCGCGACCCAACTCAACAACTTGTTGCCGGCGACCGCCGGCGGAATCGGCGCGACCGCCCGGCATTTGCAGCGCATGCGTCACATCGAAAAATATTGGATATTCGAATTGCTTCATGATGCCGAAGCCGAGCATGTCTACAACCAAATTGTTGTAGCCGAATGAGCTGCCGCGCTCGCACAAAATCAAGCGATCGTTACCGGCCTCTTCGCATTTGCGCAGAATGTGCTGCATTTCCTGCGGCGCCAGAAACTGCGCTTTTTTAATATTGATCGCTGCTTTGGTTTTCGCCATCGCCACAACCAGATCGGTTTGGCGCGATAAAAAAGCCGGCAATTGAATGATGTCGCACACTTCGGCTACGGGCTGCGCCTGCGCCGGCTCGTGTACATCGGTAATAACAGGGATACGAAATGTTTTTTTTATTTCTTCGAAAATTTTCAGACCCGCGTCGAGACCGGGACCGCGAAACGACCTAATCGACGAGCGATTAGCCTTATCGAACGACGCTTTGAATACGTACGGAATATTCAGCTTGCTGCAAACTTTGACGTAGTGCTCGGCGACTTTCAGCGCAAGATCGCGCGATTCGAGCACATTCATGCCGCCAAATAAGGCAAACGGTAATTTGTTGGCGATATGCAGATCGCCGATCGAAACGATTTTCGCGTTCATCTCTTACCGAACTGACCAAAAGCGCTCGCGTGCTCAACCGCCGCATCGATAAAGCCGGAAAACAGCGGATGTCCTTCGCGCGGCGTCGACGTAAACTCCGGGTGAAACTGACACGCCACAAACCACGGATGATCGGGAATTTCGATCATCTCGACCAAGGTGTCGTCCGCCGACCAGCCGCCGATGCGTAAACCCGCCTGCTGCAATTGATCGACATAATTATTGTTCACTTCATAGCGGTGGCGATGACGTTCGACAATGACATCGTGCGCATACAATGCTTTTGCTACCGAACCTTCAACCAGGCGGCATTCCTGGCCGCCCAAACGCATGCTGCCGCCAAGATCGGAGCCTTCATCGCGCTGCTCGGTTTTACCATCTGCGTTAATCCACTCGGTAATCAATGCGACGACAGGATGCGGCGACTTTTTATCGAACTCGGTACTGTTGGCACCGCTCAAGCCGACCACATCACGCGCATACTCGATCACCGCCATTTGCAAGCCGAGACAAATACCGAGATAAGGCACGCGATTTTCGCGCGCAAATTTCACCGCGGCAATTTTACCCTCGATGCCGCGCAAACCAAAACCGCCCGGCACCAGAATTCCGTCCTTACCTTCGAGGCAACCGGTGCCTTTATCGATAATACTTTCGGAATCGATGTATTCGATCTTGACGCGCGTGTGCGATTGAATACCGGCGTGCTTCAGCGCTTCGTTCACCGATTTATACGCATCGATCAAATTAGTGTACTT
Source organism: Spongiibacteraceae bacterium (assembly GCA_036502545.1). Lineage (GTDB taxonomy): Bacteria > Pseudomonadota > Gammaproteobacteria > Pseudomonadales > CAMLJR01 > CAMLJR01. Next base: position 949 of record DASXYH010000333.1, on the reverse strand, counting down.
GCCCACCATCGCGATATTCACCGTGCGCTGCGGATGCAATTCGCCATCGACAACACGCGCCCACTCGGATAAATCCGCCGGCTGACATTGCAAACCGAAACGCTCGACCACGAATTGATCGAGCCCCTGCTCTTTTAACAGCGATGGAATGCGATAAATGGTATCGACATCGGGCAGCGGAATCACCGCGCGCTCTTCGACGTTGGTGAACAGCGCGATTTTTTTGCGCGAATTCAAATCAATTTCATGATCGGAACGGCACAATAAAATATCGGGCTGCAAACCGATCGAGCGCAATTCTTTCACCGAATGCTGCGTCGGTTTAGTTTTGGTTTCACCGGCAGTGGCGATGTAGGGAACCAGCGTCAAATGCATCAGCATCGCGCGCTGCGAGCCCAGTTCGAGTTTTATTTGCCGGGCCGATTCGAGAAACGGCAGACTTTCGATATCGCCGACCGTACCGCCGATTTCGACAATTGCAATATCGGCAGCGCCGGCGCCTTCGATCACGCGGCGCTTGATTTCATCGGTGATATGCGGAATCACCTGCACGGTGCCGCCGAGATAATCGCCGCGGCGCTCCTTGCGCAACACAGTTTCGTACACCCGACCGGTGGTAAATGCATTGCGGCGCGATAATTTCACCCGCAGAAAACGTTCGTAATGACCGAGATCGAGATCGGTTTCGGCGCCGTCTTCGGTGACAAAAACCTCGCCGTGCTGGAACGGACTCATCGTGCCCGGGTCGACGTTGATATAAGGGTCCAGCTTCAACATCGTCACGTTGAGACCGCGCGCTTCGAGAATAGCGCCGAGCGACGCCGACGCAATGCCTTTGCCCAAGGAAGAAACAACACCGCCAGTGACGAAAATAAAACGAGTCGTCATGTAGAGCCTTTATGTAGTTGGACAAGTGGCGGAGGGAGCCCTGCAGCGCAAACTGCCGATC
>DASXYH010000332.1:0-4819 GCA_036502545.1 Spongiibacteraceae bacterium | reverse complement strand
CATCAACGCATGCATCGCCTCCGCAGTGCCGCGATCGAGATTGCCGGTGGGTTCGTCGAGCAATACGCATAGCGGTCTTGCCACTAACGCGCGCGCGATGGCGACGCGCTGGCGTTCGCCGCCCGATAATTCGGCGGGTTTGTGTTGCACGCGCGCGGCGAGACCGACACGATCGAGCATCGCGCGCGCAGCCTGCGCTGCGGCCGTAACTTTTTCGCCGCGAATCAACAACGGCATCGCGACATTTTCCAGTGCGGTGAATTCGCCGAGCAGATGATGGAATTGATAGACAAACCCGAGCGTGCGATTGCGCAATGCGCTGCGGCGTTTTTCATTCAGCGTGGAAATCGCTTCGCCGTGCACGAATACGGCGCCGCCGCTCGGCGTATCGAGTCCGCCGAGCAAATTCAGCAGCGTCGATTTTCCCGAGCCGGAACTGCCGACAATGGCCACGCGTTCACCGCGGCGAATTTGCATATCGATACCTTTGAGCACTTCCAGAACCTGCGGGCCTTCATCGTAAGCCTTGCGCAGATCGCGACACTCCAAAACTATCTGATCATCCGCCATAAAAATTTTTTTCACTGACTCTAAAAATTGGTACAGAAGTAAGCGGGTTAGAAACCGCGATTAATTTACTCATAGCGCAATGCTTCCGCCGGTTGTATCTGCGCCGCGCGCCACGCCGGATAAAGCGCGGCGATTAAACTCAACAACCAGGCCAACATACAAATTTTAATCACATCGGCAGCGACGACAACCGATGGAATACGGCTGATAAAATACACGCTCGGATCGAAAATCTGCCCGCCGAATAACTGTTCGAGCGCGGCGACAATAACGCCCGCATTGAATGCCAGCGGCACGCCGAGCAATGCGCCGATCAGCACACCCGACAAGCCGATGACCGCACCCTGCACCATGAAAATAGCCATCATCGAATGCGGCGATGCACCCATCGTGCGCAATACGGCGATATCGCCGCGCTTCTCGTTCACCATCATCGTCAATATCGATACGATATTGAACGCGGCAATCGCGACGATGATGAACAACAACAATGCCACCATCGTTTTTTCCATCTTCACCGATTGAAACAGACTGCCCTGTGTCTGACTCCAATCGCGCACATTGAATTGATTGTCGTGCTGCGCATTCCAGCGCCGCAACAGCGGGCCGGCTTCGAATAAATCGTGCGCGGCGACGCGCAGACCACTGACCGCGTTGCCGGTCTGATACAAGCGTTGCCCATCGCTGAGATTGATAAATACCGTGCTGCTGTCGAGCTGCGAACCGCTGCGAAAAATTGCGGCCACAATAAAACGTTTCTGGCGCGGAAAAATACCGAGCGGCGTCACCGTCACCTGCGGCAAAATAACTTCGATGCTGTCGCCCACCGTCGCACCGAGCTGACGCGCGAGAATATCGCCGATGACGATAGCGAACGGCGTGGTCGCTAAATTTTCGTAGCGTCCCTCCGTCACATGGCGCTGAATCGACGATACGCGCGCTTCATAAGCGCCGTCGATGGCCCACAACTGCACACCGCGTACCGGTCCGTGCTTGGCCACCATCGCGCTGCCGCCGATATATGGCGCGGCCGCGATCAGCCCCGGCGTATGCGCAATCTCATCGGCCAGCGCTGGCCAATCGCGCAAATGGCCATCGCGCGCTTCGATAAAACCGTGCGGAATCAATGCGAGAATACGGCCGCGCAATTCAGCTTCGAAACCGTTCATCACCGACATCACGACGATCAGCGCCGCGACTCCCAGAATCATGCCGAGCAGCGAAATCAACGCGATAAAAGAAATGAAATGATCGCGGCGACGCGAACGTGTGTAACGCCAACCGATAAAGCCGGCGAGCGGCTGAAACATGCGTTATTCCTTCTTCTATCATTCAGGCTACGCCTGTACTACAGTAATCAATAATAAAGCGACCGGAGAGTAGCCGCTTTGGCAGAACAAAACACTTCATCATCCAGGCCCAGCACAGATCCGGAATTGGATCGGCGCGAGTATTTTCGCGTGGAGGATCATCTCATTCTGCGTTATCGCCGCGTTTCGCCGGATGTGATCGGCCATATGCCGGCGGAACAACACTTCGATAACAGCGATGTGTTCGGGCTGTTGCGCGAATTGCGTCAGATCGATCAAGAGCATAATAACGTATTGCGCGGTCTGGCTGAACAAAACCGTGAATTGGGCGCGTATTTAAAAAGTGTGAATCGAAAAATCGAGCTGGTCGCCAACGCATTGGCAACTCTCGACGAGAGTCAGCAAAAACAATCACCGCAACAGGTTTCGATCAGCGAGAGCGGTATTGCTTTTCGCGCCGATAGCGAATTGACGCCGGGCGATTACGTCGCGCTGGAATTGGTATTGCTGCCCAACCATACCGGGCTTGCGCTGTACGGCGAAGTACTGGCCAATCGCGATGCCGCTGCCGGCCTTACTGTCCTCGCATTCGTGCGGTTGCGCGAAAGCGATCGGCAAATTCTGGCGCGGCATATTTTACACGTACAGATCGCAGCAAAAAAACAAAGTCAAACCGATACCGGCGAGCCAGACTGACAGCCGACGTCGACGGAGTTTTCGATGCTATTGATATTGCATCCTGACATCGATGAGAGCAGTGATGCTTATCGCACTACCATGGATTATCTGCTGCACCTACCCGGCATCAAAATAAAAAAACATTTGGTGCAAGGCCAGCAGCAGGCGCTTACCGAAATTTATTTAATCGGCGATACCCAAAAACTCGATAAGGCACAACTGGAAACGCTGCCGGGCATCGAGCGCGCGATCAGAATTTCGGAAGAGTACCGCGTGTTGGGCCGCCATCGCGATGACCAGCGCGTTAGCGGGTTCGATTATCAGGGCCTCCGCTTCGATCAAAACAGCCTGCATGTGTTTGCCGGCTTGTGTGCAGTCGACAATCAAAAAAATGTCGAAACGATGCTGCGAGCGTTGCGCGACAACGGCCAGGTCTGCACGCGCATGGGTGCATACAAACCGCGCACCAGTCCATATGCATTTCAAGGGCATGGCGCCGAGTGCCTGCCATGGGTGTTCGAGCTGGCGGGAAAATACGGCATCAAAGTCATCGCGATGGAAGTGACGCACGAAAACCATATCGCCGACATCGATATCGCACTCGCGCAAGCAGGCCAACCGACCGGCGTGATTTTGCAGATCGGCACGCGCAACACACAGAATTTCGAATTATTGAAAGCGATCGGTAAGCAAAATCGTCATCCCGCACTATTGAAACGCGGCTTCGGTATCACGCTCAGCGAATCGTTAAATGCCGCCGAATATCTGGCGAGCGAGGGCAACGATCGCGTGATTTTTTGTCTGCGCGGCATGAAAAGCGATTTCGGCGCGCCGCATCGCAACATGGTCGACTTCGCGCAAATTCCCGTTATCAAACGTTTGACGCGCATGCCGGTGTGCATCGACCCCTCGCACTCGGTCGGCTCACGCGAACAAGCGCCTGATGGCGTGCTCGATTTGATGCACGCCACCGCGCAGGGCGTTATCGCCGGCGCCAATATGATCCTCGTCGATTTTCATCCCAACCCAAAAGAAGCGCTGGTCGATGGGCCGCAGGCGCTTTTACTGAGCGAACTCGATCGCTTTTTGAAAGATATTGATATTGCCCGTCAGGCGTATCTGGCGCGTCGACAACTATGGTCAAACTGACGTTCGTCGGACCATCCGGTAATTGTTCTCAAATATTTAAATACAAGAATACTCAGACCAACCTTAGCAATAGTATTCCGTTGCCTGCCATTCTGTTGCGAGAGGATACAAACATGGATGCCAAAAGGAATGTTGTAACTTGTGCCAAAAATCAGTTTTCATTTACAGCTCGAAATAATTTAATCGCGACTTTCATTCTTTATTGCCTAACTGCAATGCCTGCGCACGCGACGCTCATCAATTTCGATGAGCTCATCCAAGCACCCTGCACGCAGGAAAGTTGCGATCCGACACCTGTCGATAATCAGTATGCCGCGCTCGGTGTAGTATTTATCAATGCGGCGGTTTATCAGGAGGCGATGGCACCGCAAATTGTCAGCCCGCCCAATGCAATCAGCGACTGGTACGGCCCCGGCATGCAGATTCATTTCACCGGCACATTGCCGACCACCGTCAGCATGTACGTCTCAGCCGTCTTGCAAGATTCGATTTACCTGACTGCTTACGGACTGAGCGGCCAAATCGGTAGCGCCACCACCGACGGCTGGCGCGGCACGGAAGAAACCAGCACGCCTTATCGCGATCAACAGTTGATTACCTTTTCAGGTATCGGTGCAATTTCTCAGATTACTCTCGATAGCCTGTTCTCACGGCGCGGCACTTTGGTTATCGACAATCTGGAATTCAGTGCCAGTGTGCCATTGCCGCCGGCACTGGGATTATTCGCCAGCGGTTTGGGATTTTTATTTTGGCGTTCGCGCTCGTCTCGCTAAATGCGACTAAATAAAAAAGCCGCCAATTTAGCGGCTTTTTTATCGAAGCAAAATCAATCTTCTTTCGGATATACCTTGTAATGCACGCCCGCCATTTTTTCGAGCACGCGGTGCACCTGACAGCTGTAACCGAATTCGTTGTCGTACCAACAATACAACACCACGCTGCTGCCGTTCACGATCGTCGCCTCGGCGTCATAAATGCACGCGTGACGCGAACCGACCAAATCGGTCGATACCACTTCCGGCGAATTTGAATAATCGATTTGCTTGCGCAGCGGCGAGTGCAGCGCAATTTTGCGCATGTATTCGTTGATTTCTTTGACGCTGGTTTCGCGC
>DASXYH010000331.1:0-5128 GCA_036502545.1 Spongiibacteraceae bacterium | reverse complement strand
CTCTTTTTCAGGACAAGAAGGTGATCTTATCGAAGCTGCGGTGCCATTCGTCATCGGAGAAGTTGTCGAGTTCTGCTAGGCCGACCACACCGAAGCGACTTGAATGCTCGCCACGGAAGTCCTGAAAAAGAGAACCCCTTCCGGCGCCAACCCGCTGCGAGATCGGTGCAGTAATCAGAGTGGTAAAACACTTAATCAGAGCTTCCTTAAAATACCGGACTGTAATCGTGTTCGAGCTGCGAGAAATCGAGCGCGCTGGCAAAGCGGGTAAAACTCAGGCAAGCCGACAGCCCAGTTAAATCTTCGAATAAGGGCGGTAAATACTGCGGCGGCAGAATCGCGCCTTCGCTGACTAATTCGGCGACGGTTTTCATATCGTCGATGGTGGTTTTTCCGCAAAACAATAAATGGATGCGTTCCGGCGTGCCGCGTGCGATAGCCAGCCGCACATAATTAAACGCCAACACAAATCCTTTGATGTAGCTGAGGTCTTTGGTGAACGGCCCCAATGCCGGCGCGCTGCCGCGAAACACGCGTGTCGCCACTTGCCAGGCATCGTCGGGATTGCTGCCGGAAGCGAGCAAATAACGATAAAGTGCGACAAAATCCGCGCCGTCTTCGACCAGCGCGACAGCCTGCACGCGCCGCGTCAATCGGCTCAAACGATGCGGTGTCGATTGCATCGATAACGTCTCCGTCATCACCGCGAGACCTTCCTGCGTGATCGTTGCCGAGGGCGGCCCTTTCGCGAGAAACGTACACACCGGTTGGCGCGCGCCATTCAAGCTGGTGCCGATATGCACCCAACCTTCGTGCGCTTCGAGAATACGCAATTCGCTTTCGCTGAACGTCGCGTCGGCGCGCAATTTAATCGTATCGCTGCCCGCCGCCGCGTCGGCGACAATGCCGTCACTGATGCGCGCGCGTATACCGCAACCGGGAAATTGCTGACGCAGCCGCTGGTTCAACCATTTCACGGCAGCGGTGGCGTCGAACGTTTTTTCGTTGGGTCGAATCGCCGGGCTGTGCAAAATCAATTGTTGCAATACATGTTGCAGCCGCGATGCCAGTTCGGCGACGGTGGGATCGCCGGCGTGAAACACATCGGAGCTGGAGCCGTACAACTCCTGACTCAATTGCGAAAATTGCGCGGTACCGCGCGCGGCGAGCATTTCCACCACGACTAAATATTCACGGCAAAATCGCCGCAGCCACGCGCCGACCGGATTGAGTTGACCGAGTTGGCGCATGATGTCGCGCTCGATGCCGTGCAATTCCATGCGTTTACTATCGATATCGAAATGCAAAGGGCGCCGCGTGCGATAGTAATCGACATCGACGCGCGGCAATTGCGTGGCGTTGGCCGCGAAGAAATGCTGCTTGATATCGTCGTCCCACTGAATCGCATCGAGAATGCGAATCGGCTTTTGTGCTTTCACTAGTCGCTGCGAAAGCGTGAGTATTACATCGTGATAATGGTTATCCGCCATAGGGTTTGTTGCCCGTTATTTTTTGGCGGGCTCATCCTTTTTCGGTGTCGCGTCGACTTCGCTGACGGCGCTGAGACCGGCGTCCATTCCCTGTTGTTCCCAGATCGGTTTGATGGCGTTGAACAATGTCAGGCTGACCACGATGCCATCGACGGCCATATCGTTAATCAGCCATTGGCCGCTTTTATTGCTCAACGCAAAATCGACTTGCATGGTTTGACCGTTGGGAGGGCGAATGCGCGTTTTTGCCGTGCTTTTTTCGCCCTGCTCAGTCACGCTGACGACGCTGAGTTTATCGCCCGAATAACTCGATAACGCCACTGCGTAAGTACGCACCACGGAACGCATGACGCGCTGCTGTGCATCCTGTTGCTTGCCGGCCTGCACAATTTGCGGCCAGAATTGACGAAATACGCGCTTGGTAAGGTATTCCTGATCGATATGCGGCACGATCTCGGTGCGAATCAATTGTTCGAGCGCGGCGCGATCCTGAATGCGATTGGCTTTGTACAATTTATCGAGTTCGCTGCCGACGCGATCGATCAACTGCTTCATGACAGCCTCGGAATTTTCCTCGGCATAGCTCGCAGAAGTGCTCAGCAGCATCAGCGCGATCAATAAATTACGCAGAAACGGTAACAGCATTTTAGTTTTCATCATGGCATCGCTCACATCGGTGGTATGAATGAGTCATCTATTTTATTGAATGAAGTTTATTGATTGGAATTTGTATTGCCGCCTTCGGTTAAACGGCGCGGATCCAGCAAGTATTGGAGTCTGGTTTTATCCATTTTGCTCAACTCGGCTGCAACTTCGATGATCGGCCGTTGCTCCGCGAGTGCGCGTTTGACAATTTGTGCCGCTAATTCGTAGCCAATTTCGGGCGCCAGCGCAGTGATCAGAATCGGATTGCGCGCGGCCTTTGCCGCCAGCGCTTCACGCTCGACCACGAAATCGACAATACCGCCGCGTCCCGCCAGCGCCTTGCAGCTGCGCGCGAGCAGACCGATCATCTGCAACAAATTATCCGCCACTAAAGGCAGCATCACATTGAGTTGAAAATTGCCCGCTTGTCCCGCCAGCGCAATCGCGGCATCGAGCCCGACGCATTGCGTTGCCGCCATCGCGCACGCTTCAGGAATCACCGGATTTACTTTGCCCGGCATGATGCTGCTGCCCGGTTGCAGCGCGGCCAATTGAATTTCGCCGAGACCGCTGTAAGGTCCGCTGTTCATCCAGCGCAGATCGTTGCAGATTTTAATCAGTGCTAGCGCGAGCACACGCAACTGCCCGGAAAACTCGACAGCGGAATCGACGCTGCTCATGCGTTCGAAACGATTGCGGCACACACGCAGCGGTAATTGTGTCGCGACGGCGAGACGCGCAATGACGCGTGCACCGAATTCCGGATCGGCATTGATACCGGTGCCGACAGCGGTGCCGCCGAGCGGCAATTCGCCGAGACGCTGCGCACTGTCGCACAGACGTTCGCGCGCGTTGTCGATTTGTTGTCGCCAGCCCGACAATTCCTGATCCATACGAATAGGCATCGCATCCATCAAATGCGTGCGGCCGGTTTTTACCACATCGCCAAGTTCATGCGCGCGTTTTTCAATCGCTTGCGCCAATTGTTCCAACGCCGGCTCCAGCGTGAACTGCCATTGCATTAACGCGCTGAGTTGCAGTGCGGTTGGAATCACATCGTTACTGCTCTGACTGGCATTGACATGATCGTTAGGATGCACTGCATCCTGGAAACGTGCGGCAGCGCAATGCGCCAGCACTTCATTTACGTTCATATTGGTGCTGGTGCCGGAGCCGGTCTGATAGACATCGATAGGAAATTGATCGGCGTGCTGTCCCGCCGCAATGTCGTCGGCGGCGGCGACGATGGTCTGCGCCAGCGCTGGTGACAAAGTACCGAGTTCGGCATTGACCAGCGCCGCTTCGCGTTTAATGGCGATCACGGCACGAATGAATTGAACAGGCAATGAGCGTTCGGCTATAGCGAAATTTTCGATGGCGCGCTGTGTTTGTGCACCATAAAGTGCAGCGGCGGGCACCGCAATATCGCCGAGGCTGTCGTGTTCTATACGAGAGCCGCTCATATGATCTACCTTCGCCACACGTTGAAGCGCGAGCATAACATTGAATGCACTCGATTCAATCTAACGTAATGCTCACGTTGCGTTTGTTCATCGCTCGCTATACTTCAAAAGGAATTTTAAGTTTGGAGACGCACACAAAATGCTGGAATGGCTGCAGCGGCTGATCGACGATCCCGGTTTTATGCCGTACGGCCATTGTTTTTTATGGTCGCCTGCATTGATGTGGCTCTATCTTATCGCCGATGGACTCATCGTCATCGCTTATTTCAGCATTCCGTTTGCGCTGTGGTGTTTCGTGCGCAAACGCCAGGAACTGCATTATCGTTGGATTATTATTCTGTTCGGTATTTTCATTATCGCGAGCGGCACCACGCATCTTCTCAAGATTTGGAACATCTGGAACCATGCGTATTGGCTGGAAGCATGGGTAGGATTATTTACCGGCATTGTTTCGGTGGCATGGGCGCTCGCGTTGTGGCCGATTATTCCGCGCGCATTGGCATTGCCGAGCAACAAAGAATTGCAGGAAGCCTACCGCAGTCTTTCAAAACGCCATCAACAATTGATCGAAAGTGAAAATCGCTATCGCCTGCTGGCGGAAACGGCGGGCGAAGGTATCTGGTTGCTCGACCGTGACGGCGTCACGCTTTACGCCAATGGTGCGATGCGCGCGATGTTGGGCTATGACGGTGAATTGATCGGCTGCAAATTCACTGATTTTGTTTTTGACGATGACCTTGAAGCTGCACAAGCACAGTTGATGCGGCGACTGTCCGGCATTCGCGAACGCCATGAGTTTCGGTTCCGCCGCGGCGACGGCAGCGCTGTCAACGCCATCGTCTTTGCATCGCCAGTGGTCGACGATGGCGGCATGATGGTCGGCAGCCTGAAGCTGGTTACCGATGTCAGCGAACTTATCGAAACCGAACGCAAATTGGCGCAGCTAAATCGCGAACTGGAACAGCGCGTCGAAGAGCGCACGCGCGCGCTCGAAGCCGGTAATCGCGAACTGGCGCAGGAAGTTGTCATGCGCGAATACATGCAGCAGGAATTGCGCGCCAGCAACGAAAATTTGAACCATTATCTGCAGGAACTCGAGCGGCAAAATGAGGATATCACGCGCCTCAATGTATTAAGCGATCAACTGCACTGCTGCGATACGCATACCGAATTGTTGAAGGTGCTGGAACGTAATTGCGACGATCTATTCAAGAGCGAAGGCGGTTTGCTGTTGCAATGGCACAGCGATGAATTGACTCCGCTGGGCGCGCCGTGGGGCCATGGTATCGATCAAGGTTGGGAATTGCCGCCCGAAATTCAATTTGCGCTGCGGCAGGGCCGGCTGTTTCCGGATTCGTTTGAACACCAGACCATTAGCGGCCCGATCGCGCGCTACAACAATCGTCATTTTTTGGCGGCGGCATTGCAATCGCGCGGCAACGGTATCGGCGCGCTGGTGTTATTTCGAACGCAGCCGTTTTGGTGCGGCGAATCGCTGGCAGACGATAATTTCGAACAAATGTTGCGCGC
>DASXYH010000330.1:0-5968 GCA_036502545.1 Spongiibacteraceae bacterium | reverse complement strand
ATTGGTGTGAATTTGTTTCTCCCCTGATAAGGGGAGATGTCGCGCGCAGCGAGACAGAGGGGTTTTATTTTGAGGCTCATCAGGTGTTGAAGTGTTATCAGTAACCGGACTCAATCAATTCTACGGCAGCAGTCAAACGCTGCGCGATATCGCCTTCGAAGTGCCGAGCGGCGCCTGCACGGTATTGCTCGGCCGCAACGGCGTCGGCAAAACCACGTTGCTCAAATGTCTGATGGGTGCGCTCGCCGCTAAAAGTGGAAAAATTGTTTTCGATGGCAACGATGTCACCGCGCTGCCGCCTTACGATCGCGCGGCCGCTGGTATAGCGTATGTGCCGCAGGGCCGCGAAATTTTTGCGCGGCTGACCGTGATGGAAAATTTGCAAATGGGACTGGCGATAAAGAAAAGCGGTGCGGTGCGCGATATTCCGGAAGAAATTTTCACGATGTTTCCGGTTTTGAAGGACATGCAAAATCGACGCGGCGGCGATTTGTCGGGCGGCCAGCAGCAGCAATTGGCGATCGGACGCGCGCTGGCATCGAAACCGAAATTATTGATTCTCGATGAACCGACCGAAGGCATTCAGCCATCGATTATCAAAGATATCGAGCGCGTAATTCGCACCCTCGCGCAGCGCGGCGATATGGCAATTTTATTGGTCGAACAATATTACGATTTTGCGCGTGCATTAGCCGATCACTACTTGGTGATGTCGCGCGGCCAGATCATCAAGCAGGGCATCGGCGCCGATATGGATGCCGATAATATTCGCAATTTCGTCGCGCTTTAATTGAACACACATATTCCGATCGCGGACTCTCCCGTTAAACAAACAGAGACCGATCGTTTGGAATTTGGTGCATCGTTTGCAAGTCGTGATAACGAGAGCGCGTCGGGTTGGCAAGCGCAGCTGAATTTGCGTTTCGCCGCACGCGCGTCTCCGTATTCTATTGCGAACGAGCGCACCGTTTTGGTAGGGCGTATGCACTCCGGCCCGTTAGTGGTGCAGAAGCCGTTGTACCCTGAAGGCGAGCGTATTTGTCACGCAGTGATTGTGCATCCGCCCGGCGGTATTGCCGGTGGCGATCAATTGCAATTGCGCGCGGATTTGGAAAATGATGCCCATGCGTTGCTGACCACGCCCGGCGCCGGCAAGTGGTACAAGGCCAACGGCTTGAGCGCGAGTCAGCAGTTGCAGTTTGCGCTTGCGGAAAATGCGGTGCTCGAATGGCTGCCGCAGGAAACGATTTTATTCGACGCTGCGCAAGCGCAGATGACGACGCGCGTCGATCTCAGTGGCAATGCGAAATATGCGGGCTGGGAAATTATTTGTTTTGGCCGACGCGCGGCCGGTGAAAAATTTACGAATGGATCGCTGCGGCAGCGCACGCAGATTCATCGCGACGGTGAATTGATCTGGAATGATGCGGCCGATTTATGCGCGGGCTCACGCGCGATGCTGTCGCCGGTGGGAATGCACGGCTGTTCGGTGAATGCGGTGTTTATCGTCGCGGCCGGCGCGGTGCCCGCAAAAATTCTCGATGCATGCCGCGCGATCGTGCCGCGTAATGGTAATCGCACTGGAATAACGGCATTGCCGGAAATTTTCGCGACGCGATTATTGGGCGATAGCGCCGAACAGGCGCGCGATTATTTCGAGGCGGTGTGGAAAATTCTGCGGCCCTGGTATGCGCAAACTGAAATGCAGCGGCCGCGGATTTGGAATACCTAAACCCCCCTCGATCCCCCCTTGTCAGGGGGGAGGTTGGTTGGTGCAGTGAACGAACTCCTTCCCCTGATAAGGGGAGGGTTGGGGAGGGGTTAAACAAAATACAAACGGGCACAACACAACGATGGAATTAACACCGAGAGAAAAAGACAAGCTGCTGATATTCACCGCCGCGTTGTTGGCGGAACGGCGTAAGGCGCGTGGCTTGAAATTGAATTATCCCGAAGCGGTGGCATTTATCTCGGCCGCGATTATGGAGGGCGCGCGCGACGGCATGACGGTCGCGCACTTGATGGGTTACGGCGCAACGTTATTGGCGCGCGATGAAGTCATGGAAGGCGTGCCGGAAATGATTCCGGAAATTCAGGTCGAGGCGACATTTCCCGACGGAACGAAATTGGTGACGGTGCATCATCCGATTCCGTAGGAGAAAAATATGATCCCAGGTGAAATGCAAATTGCCGCTGGCGAAATCGAATTGAACGTTGGTCGCGCCACGGTAGAAATCGAAGTTGCGAATAGCGGCGATCGGCCGATTCAAATCGGATCGCATTACCATTTTTTTGAAACCAACGATGCGCTGGCGTTCGATCGCGACAAAGCGTATGGCTTTCGTCTCGATATCGCGGCCGGAACTGCGGTGCGTTTCGAACCGGGACAAACGCGCACGGTGCAATTGGTTGCGCTGGCGGGCGAGCGCGTCGTTTATGGTTTCGCCGGCCGTGTCATGGGCAAATTAAAGTGATAAAAAAATCATGAAAAAAATATCGCGCCAAGCCTACGCCGAAATGTTCGGCCCCACCGTCGGCGATAAAGTGCGGCTTGCCGATACCGAGCTGTGGATCGAAGTCGAAAAAGATTTCACGATCTACGGCGAGGAAGTGAAATTCGGCGGCGGCAAAGTCATTCGCGACGGTATGGGGCAGGGCCAATTATTGGCGGCGCAGGTGGCCGATACCGTCATTACCAATGCGGTGATTATCGATCACTGGGGCATCGTCAAAGCCGACATCGGTATCAAGAACGGCAGAATTTCCGCGATCGGCAAAGCGGGTAATCCCGATATTCAACCGGGCGTGACGATTCCGATCGGTGCGGGCACTGAAATTATCGCCGGCGAAGGTTCGATCATCACCGCCGGCGGCATCGATTCGCATATTCATTTTATTTGTCCGCAGCAAATCGAAGAAGCGCTGATGTCCGGCGTCACCACAATGCTCGGCGGCGGCACCGGCCCGGCGACCGGAACATTTGCAACGACCTGCACACCGGGGCCGTGGTACATGCATCGCATGCTCGAAGCGGCCGATGCGTTTCCGATGAATCTCGGTTTTCTCGGTAAGGGCAACGCGAGTTTGCCGGAGCCATTGCGCGAACAAATCGAAGCTGGCGCAATCGGTTTGAAATTACACGAGGATTGGGGTACGACGCCGGCCGCGATCGATAATTGTTTGAACGTTGCCGATGCAACCGATACGCAGGTGGCGATTCACACCGACACGTTGAATGAATCGGGTTTTGTCGAAACCACCATCGCTGCATTTAAAGATCGCACGATTCACACGTTTCATACCGAAGGTGCCGGCGGCGGCCACGCGCCCGATATTATTAAAGCGGCCGGTTATGCGAATGTGTTGCCGTCGTCGACCAATCCGACGCGGCCGTACACGGTGAATACGATCGACGAGCATTTGGATATGTTGATGGTGTGTCACCATCTCGATCCGGCGATTGCGGAAGATATTGCGTTCGCCGAATCGCGCATTCGCCGCGAAACGATAGCGGCCGAAGATATTCTGCACGACCTCGGCGCATTTTCGATGATGTCGTCGGATTCGCAGGCAATGGGCCGCGTCGGCGAAGTCATTATCCGCACGTGGCAGACCGCGCACAAAATGAAATTGCAGCGCGGCGCGTTAAAAAATGATGTGAGCGGCAACGATAATTTTCGCGTCAAACGCTACATTGCAAAATACACGATCAATCCCGCGTTGACGCACGGTATTGCGCACACGGTTGGTTCGGTCGAAGTCGGCAAACTCGCCGATCTTGTCGTTTGGAAGCCGGCATTTTTCGGCGTAAAACCTTCGTTGATTATCAAAGGCGGATTTATCGCCGCCGCGGCGATGGGCGATCCGAATGCATCGATCCCGACGCCGCAGCCGGTGCATTACCGGCCGATGTTTGGCGCGTTCGGCGGCGGTTTAAAAACATCGGTAACGTTTGTATCGCAAGCGGCGTTAAAAAATCCGCAGGTCGCGGCATTGCAATTGAAAAAACCGTTGATCGCGGTCAGCGGCACGCGCACGTTGCGCAAGGCCGATATGATTCACAACGATTACCAACCGCTGATCGATGTCGATCCGGAAACGTATCTGGTGCGCGCCGACGGCGAATTGCTGACGTGCGCGCCGGCAACTTCGCTGCCGATGACGCAGCGGTATTTTTTGTTTTGAACCAAACCCCAACCCCCTTAATCCCCCTTGTCGGGGGGAGGCTGGGCGGTGCGATAAATAAACTCCCTCCCCTGACAAGGGAAGGGTTGGGGAGGGATTAGTGATCACGATGCTTTTACAAATCAACGAACGCTTGGAGCCAGGCGAAGAGTTCGACGAGCGTTTGATATTGCCGTTCGATCAACGCCAGAAAAGTCGTTTGCGCGTGCGCTTGGAATCGGGTGTCGAAGCGGCGCTGATGCTGGAGCGCGGCACAATTTTGCGCGGCGACGATCGTTTAATTTCCGGCGATGGTCGCGTGGTAAAAGTGATTGCTGCAAACGAGCCGGTGCTGCACATCACTGCGTCCGATTCACAGCATACAAATAGTGCGCAGCAATTGATGCGCGCGGTGTATCACTTGGCGAATCGCCATGTGCCATTGCAAATCGGCTGTGATTCGACAGGAAGAGGCTGGCTGCGGCTCGAACAGGATCATGTGCTTAAACACATGCTGCTTGGATTGGGAATGAGTGCGATCGAACAGTCTGCTCCGTTCGAACCGGAAGCGGGCGCATACGGTGGAGGGCATCACCATCATGAGCACTGAATACGCTGTATCGCTGGAAGCCGACGATCTCAGCCGTTTATTGCAACTGGCGAGTCCGTTGTTACCGGTTGGCGCCTACGCATACTCGCAGGGCCTTGAGTGGGCGATCGAAGCGAAAACGATCAGCGATGCGTTGAGCACGGCGAGTTGGGTTGCCGATGTCATCGAAATTTATTTGTGTAAATTTGAATTGCCGGTGCTGTGGCGCATGCGCAAGGCGTGGGATAAAAAAGATATCGATGCGCTGAAATATTGGAACAGCTATTACTGCGCCGGACGCGATACCGCCGAAGCGCGCGCCGAAACATTGCAGATGGGTTATTCGTTGGTGCGATTGCTCGACGATATCGATCTCGATACCGAATCGCTGATGCTGCTCGAACGCTTCGTACCAGTTTCGTTTCCGCTCGCATATGCGTGCGCGACATCGGTGTGGCACATTCCTGCGCACAGCACGCTGCATGCTTATCTGTGGTCGTGGGCGGAAAATCAAGTGAGCGCCGCGATGAAAACAGTGCCGCTCGGCCAAGTTGCCGGCCAGCGCATGTTGCTTGAAATCGGCGCAAAAATTCCAGCGGCGGTGAAAATCGCGTGCGCATTGCCGGATGAAGAGCTCAGTAATTTTGCGCCCGGATTATCGATCGCCGGCTGCCAGCATGAAACGCAATACAGCAGATTGTTTAGGTCGTGAATCACTCTCCCTCCCCTGATAAGGGCAGGGCCGGGAAGGAGTTTTTATTTTGTGCTTTACAACATAACAACCCCTCGGTCCCCCCTTATCAGGGGGGAAGTGGTTCGTACTCCTTATCAGGGGTGGTGGTCGGTGTAAATTTCGGAACTTGGAGTTGATATGAACAGTAACGAACCATTGCGTATCGGCATCGGCGGCCCGGTCGGCTCCGGCAAAACCGCATTGACGCTATCGCTGTGCAAGCGTTTGCGCGACGTATACAACATCGCCGTCGTCACCAACGATATTTACACGAAAGAGGATGCGGAATTTTTAACGCGCAATGAAGCGCTGCTGCCCGAGCGCATCATCGGTGTCGAAACCGGCGGCTGCCCGCACACGGCGATTCGCGAAGATGCCTCGATGAATCTGGAAGCCGTTGCGCAATTGTGCGCGCGTTTCGAAGCGCTCGATATCGTGTTCGTCGAAAGCGGCGGCGATAATCTCGCCGCGACATTCAGTCC
>DASXYH010000329.1:0-11883 GCA_036502545.1 Spongiibacteraceae bacterium | reverse complement strand
AAATGCTCGATTGCTGAAATAGCGGCGCCTACAACCTGATCCATATTGTAGTATCGGTACTGCGCCAACCTGCCGACAAAGATAGTATTCCTCTCATCTTTAGCTAGTTGTTCATATCTTTTGTAGAGGGCTTCGTTGCTTGCATTAGGTATCGGATAGTAAGGATCCCCGTTATCGCAAGGAAATTCGCTGACAACTGAAGTTCCAGGGTGTTTTTGACCTGTTATCTGTTTGAACTCGGTTGTACGCGTGAACTTAAAGTCATTTGGATAATTGATTGTAGCTGCAGGCTGATACTGTGAGGTATTTGCAAAGTGCTCGTGTTTAAATTGAAGGCTTCTGTACGGTAGTTTTCCGTGTCGGTAGTCGTAAAATGTGTCAATTGCTCCGGTGTAAATCAATGTGGCGCCTTTATGTTCTGCGCCGACGTTCTCGAAATCCGTATTTAACGCTATCTCTATGTTTGGGGATGACAGCATATTTTCAAACATTTTTGTGTAGCCGTTTTGTGGCATATACTGAAACTTATCCGTAAAATAGCGATCGTCATCATTTGTTCTTGTCGGTATACGAGCGGCCACGCCCGCTGAGAGTTGCGATAGATCTAGACCCCACTGTTTGCGCGTGTACCCCCTGAAAAATTTTTCGCACAAATCGTTCCCAACGCTGTTGAGGACCAAGTCTTCGCTATTTAAAATTTTTTCCTTGGAAATTCGGATTCTATCTAGATATTCGGCGACTTCACTTTCGGTTAAGTTTAGATCGTATAGCCTGTTAATTGTTGTGCGGTTAATGGGGATGGGGAGATATTTTTTTTCTACAAAACTTAAAACTCGATGCTCGTAAGCGACCCAATTGGTAAAGCGAGAAAGGTATCGGAAAATCCTTTCGGAGTTTGTGTGAAAAATATGAGGCCCATACGGGTGAATTATGATGCCGTGCTCATCAAGGCAATCGTAAGCATTTCCGCCAATGTGGCCGCGTTTCTCGATAATCAAAATTTGCTTGCCATTTTCGGCAAGAATTTGTGCGCATGTGCACCCAGCAAAACCGGCACCTATGATTACTACATCGTAATTCATGGTTTATAAATGTTCCTTAAAGAAGCCTGCGCGCTGAGACGCGAGGCAAAATATCATCAGTGCAGTGACATAAACTTCGCAAATAAGCACAGAAATTGCGGCGCCAACTTCCTGAAATCGGAAAATCATTGGGGTCGCTACTATGAGATTCAGGATGGCAGTACTTGTTAAGACCCTATTAAAGCTGGTGCGAAGACCAAGGGGTAGCATCAAATGACTGCCCAAGACAGTATTGATGCCGATTAAGAAAGGGCAGTACGCTATTATCTTCAAAATCAAAGATGCTTCTTGATAGCCTTGTCCCAGGATGAGGGCAACGATTTCTTTGCTCATCAAAAATAGCGCCGAAGAAGCGATAAATGTCCAGCATGATTGAAAAATTAATAGATTTTTCGCCAGTACAAGAGCTTTTTTGGGATATAGGCCCATCAAAAGAGTGATTCTTGGGAAAAAGACCTGGCTGAAAGGCACTATCAAGTTTTGGCATGCCCCTCTTATTTTATCGGCTCCACCGTAGAGCCCTGCGCTTAAATTGCCAGTTATCAACCCCAATAGGGTGACGTTTGTATTTGTGTATGCGGTAGTGGCGACACTTGAAAAAAAGTATGATGAGCTTTCTTTAATGCGTAATAGCGAGCCCGCTCCGTTTCCTGCTAGAGGAAAAACTAATTTGCTTTTTACACATAAAAAAATAATAAGAGTATTTGCGATGCAATTGCATACTCCTGTGATTGCTATTACGAGATTGCTATCCTTTTGAGATGTCACAAAGTTGAGTGTTGCTATCAGAATGACCAGCTTGGCGAGAATGTTAAAGATGGCATTTTTTTCGATTCTTTCAATCCCCTGGAAAAACCAGTTGGTCGATAAGGCGCTGCTTGCGACAACAGTAAAAATTGCCAGTAATGTTTCGGGCCCTATTTTTTCTGAAGGAAAGACTACGGCAAATACGAGGAGTAGAGCGAAAGAGGTTAGGCCTAAAAGCAGGCGGGCTCCCAAAATGCTCCAAAATGTGTTGGAAAGTCGCGCGATATTATTTCGATTCTCTACGGTAAGTTGAACGCCCCAGTAGGAAAACCCCCAATTTGGAATAATAGATAAATAACCGCATATTGCTAAGACGAGGATGGTTCTTCCCAATTCGCTTGGGCCTAGCGTCCTCGATAGATACGGCCAAATGAGAAGTGGGAGCAAATATTCAAGCCCCTGCATTGCGAGGGTGTAGGCTAAATTCTTCTTTATGGCTCGATTCGCTTCAACTGTCATTTAGATGCATTTGATCTTGGCTGGCGGGCCTGAGATGGGTGCATTTAGTTTAATCAAATTATGGGAAAGTGGGTTTCCATCAGGCTATTGAATCCGCATCGACAAATCCACCGCCCACACATGCTTCGTCAACGCCCCGCTCGAAATAAAATCCGGCGCTATGCCGATTAACGTATCGATAGTTTCCGCTGAAACATTTCCCGAAATCTCCACTTGCGCAGAGTTATTCACCAGGCGCACCGCTTCTTTCGCATTGGCGATCGAAAAATTATCGAGCATGATGATGTCTGCTTTCGCGTTGAGCGCTTGTTTCAATTCATCAAAGTTTTCCACTTCCACCTCGACCGGTTTGTCGGGATGCAATTCGCGCGCTTTTGAAACAGCGGCAATGATTCCGCCGCAGGCGGCGATGTGGTTTTCTTTGATTAGAAAGGCGTCGAATAAACCGATGCGATGATTATAGCAACCGCCGCAGCGCACGGCGTATTTTTGCGCGGTGCGTAAGCCGGGGATTGTTTTTCGCGTATCGAGAATTTTGATGTCGGTGCCTTTTACCAGCTGCGCATATTCATAAGCAGTGGTGGCGGTGCCGGAGAGTGTCTGCAAAAAGTTCAGCGCAGTGCGTTCGCCGGTGAGAAGGCTGCGGGCACGGCCTTGCAGCGTTACCAAAATCTGGTTGGGCTCGACGCGATCGCCGTCTTGAACCTGCCAATCGAGCTTTATGTTGTCATCGAGTTGGCGGAATACTTCATCGACCCACGGCCGGCCGCAAATTGTCGCGTGCTCGCGGGTAATGATCGTCGCGGTGGCGATTTTATCGGCCGGAATCAATTCGGCGGTTATGTCGCCGCTGCCGATATCCTCTTCCAGCGCCCAGCGCACCGTTCTTTCGATATCGGCGCACAGTTTCCCATCTACGAGGTGGTGCATTTTATTGTTCGCTCTTCTGATTGCCCGGAAAGTTGTCGGCCAATATCTGCAGAACTTGTGCTTCCAGCTCGGGTAGATCGATTTCAATAGTCTGCCAAACTACCTCGAGGTTGATTTTAAAGTAGCCATGACTCAGCCAGTTACGTGTGGTGTAGGCTTCAGCCAGCGGCAATTGGGGATGCTGGCTCGCAAAGGCGGGATAGTCTCTTTCTATATTGCGAGCGGCTTCGCCGATGATTTCAAGATTGCGGATAACCGCATCTTGAATGATTTCACTACCAATAAAGCCAGTGAAATCGACATCTTGGGTATATTTGCGAATGCGAGCGAGCGCAGTTTGAATATGTTGTAAATAGTCCTCGGCTCGCTCCGGGTGGGCATTCATACGGGCACGCATTCATGTAAAACGATACGGCGAATCTTTTCGGGTAAATCGTTCGGTGTGCGGATGTCGACTCTGACGCCGAGCAGGTGCTCCAGCTCTAATTGCATATGTGCGATGCGAAAAAGCGTCAAGCGCGGCAGCGGGTCGATCAATAAATCCAAATCGCTGCCTTCGTTATCGGTCCCGCGTACAACGGAGCCGAAGATGCGCGCATTTGCGGCGTGATTCGCGGCCACAACGCGGCGAATATCGGCGCGATATGTTTCGAGTGCTTCGGATGGCTTCATATCATGATGCGTTGCTTAGGTAGCCTGAAAGCTTTGTGCTGCGATAGTTTAGCACTCGTACCAACCTGATATTCCGCAAACAGCGAATTCAGCAATCTTAATAACCGCCGGTTAGCCGAAGCGGAAGCAGTTTTGAAGTCGCTGTGACGCGGTTCATGATCCCGCTATTTCGCCCGGAGTATGTCGATTGCACTGTTATATTAATTAACAACGGCCCGCATCAGTTGCGGATTTTGGTTTATGGCCCCCAACGATTGCCGCGGGCCGGCTCGCAGTTTAGTCTCGGTGAATCATCATGACAGATCCGCGCTCCAAGGTTGTACCGATCAAATCGGGCTCGAGTGGCTCTGGTACGGGTAAAGGCCCGAATAGGGACGGTGGTATGGTCGATGCGTTGGCGGTTCCGCTCGGGCGCTTGCAAGAGCGTTGCCGGCCGATGTTGCAGCAGTACGTACAGGCGGTCTTCGATCAAGCCGATGACGCTTTGTTTGAGCTCGCCGATCGCGCGACCAACAACGCCGAACAAAATATGTTTTTCGAATCGATGCGCGAAGTGCGTATCAAGCGCCGCGGTATCGAGCAGGCGGTCGCGCGCGATCTCAGCGAAAATTTCCGTTCTTTGGCATTAGGTGTCGCGACCGAAGACGGTATCGGCAACGATATGATGGACGATGCGGCGGCAAGCCTTTCGCTGGTCGATCACGACGAACTGGAAGAGATGGTCGCCGTCGACGGTATGATCGCGAAAGCCGAGAAGGAATTCGCCGAGCCGTTGGCGTTGCTGACAGCGCGTATCGATGCGCTGCTGCCGTTTTCGGTCACCGTGAAAACCAATCCATTCGGGCCGGCGCGTTTGTGTCAGAGCTTTTTGCAGGCGACGCAGGCGCTCGATCTCGATATCAAAGCCAAACTCGTCCTGTTCAAATTATTCGACCGGCACGTCGTCAAGGCGCTCGATAAATTGTACGAAGCGGGCAATGGCCTGCTGGTCGACGAAGGCGTGCTGCCGCGATTAAAACGCGCCGGTGCCAGCGCATCGAAATCGCCGTTATCTTCCAGTGGGCTGCGCGAAGATCCGGATGCGGAAAAGGTATTCAACAGTTTGCAACAATTACTCGGACAGTCGCGGCCGGGCATGGATTATGTGCCGCTGGATCAGTTGAGCGGGTTGGTTGCGCCCGGTCTGGCGCCGGCATTGCCGCGCGATGCGTTGATGCAATTGCTGGCCGACATTCAACAGCAACAGATTGCGTGGCTTACGCGTCAACAAGCGGCGGTGATGCGCGGTGTCGCGCCGCAACAGCTCGATGTGCTGCAGGCGTTGAATCGGGCACTGCAGCAGCGCATGCCGAATCAGGCAGTCAGCATTGGTCAAGTCGACGACGATGCGATCAATCTCGTGTCGATGCTGTTTCAATTCGTGCTGGAGGATCGCAATCTTGCCGCGCCGATCAAAGGGCTGATCGCACGCTTGCAGATCCCGCTGCTTAAAGTGGCAATGCTCGATAAATCATTCTTTAGCAAAGGCGGCCATCCCGCGCGCAAATTGCTGAACGAAGTGGCCAATGCGAGTCTCGGCTGGGCGCCGGCGAATCCCTCGCTTGCGGTGGAGCGCGATCCGTTCTACGCCAAAGTCGAAGCATTGATTGGCCGTATCGTCGATGAGTTTGCCGATGACGTCGCTGTCTTTCAAACCGCGCTCGAAGATTTCATCGCGTTTGTCGAAATGGATCGCCGCCGCGCATCGCTGATCGAGCAGCGCACGGTCGATGCCGAAGACGGTCGCGCCAAATCCGAACTCGCGCGCGCCACGGTGCAAGAATTATTGAATCAAAAAGTCGCAGGCAAACGTTTGCCCGGCGTTGTCGTGAAATTACTGCAGGACGGCTGGAGCAACGTGTTGTTCCTGATCTGTCTGAAAGAAGGATTGCAGAGCGAAAGCTGGCAGCGCGCGGTGCAAACCGTCGACGATTTGCTCGAAAGCGTCAGCGTCGTCGAAAGCCTGGCTGATCGCGCGCGCCTGCTGCGCACGTTGCCGACGCTGCTGAAAAATTTGCGCTCGGGCCTGAATAAAATCGGTTTCAACCCATTTGATTTGAATCAGCTGTTCAGCGATCTCGAACAAATTCATTTGCAGCGTTTGAAAAAAGAAGAAACCGCCGATCTGGTTGCGCTCGATAAAATAGAAGAGGTCGAGCCCCCGCTATTGCAGGAAGTGGCGGCGATAACCGCGCTGCGTCCCGCACCCGCGCAAACATTAGACGAAGTATTGGCATCGCGGCGTCAGCGCGCCGAAGTTGCCGAGCCGAACGACAATATCGAAGATCTCGATCGCGAATTGGCCGCGCATTTCGGCGAAAGCGAATTGATCGGCGCAGACGAAAACAAGAACGCGCAAGCAGCTTCGATTACGACCTCAGCATCAATTGTTGCATCAGCGCCGGAAGCGGCTGCCGCGATGGAGCCGGAGTGTGCAACCGCGCCCGCGCGCGATGCGATCGCTGATTTGCAGCCGCTGCTGTCACGCGAGCAGCGCAGCATCGAGCGAGTCGATGCGTTGCAGGTCGGCA
Source organism: Spongiibacteraceae bacterium (assembly GCA_036502545.1). Classification (GTDB taxonomy): domain Bacteria; phylum Pseudomonadota; class Gammaproteobacteria; order Pseudomonadales; family CAMLJR01; genus CAMLJR01. The sequence goes on along the minus strand of DASXYH010000329.1, from coordinate 5,363 downwards.
ATTGGGTGGAGTTTCAGCAGACGGGCGGCAAAGTATTGCGCTGTCGCCTGGCGGCGATCATCCGCGCTACCGGCAAGTACATTTTCGTCAACCGCGCCGGTGTAAAAGTGGCCGAAAATAATCGCGACGGTTTGTTGAAGGCCTATCTCAGCGGCGAATTGAGCACGCTTGATGAAGGGCGTTTATTCGATCGTGCGCTCGAATCGGTAATCGGTAATCTGCGCGATATGAAAACGCGCACGAACACTCCGTAATTCGCTCAATCCCACCTTCCTTGGTTGTTCCGACCGCGAAGCCCTGTGTATGATCCGCACAGGTTTCGCGGCGCGCTTGATTTATGTATACCATCGACGGGCAAGGTTGGTTGCAGCCGACTAAACACTGCGCCTCACCCAACTACAATTCGCGGCCGCTCGCTACCGAAATCGACTTGCTGGTAATTCATAACATCAGCTTGCCCGCGGGACAGTTCGGCGGCGAATATGTGGAGGCGCTGTTTTGCAATCGGCTCGATTGCGCGGCGCATCCATCGTTCAGTGAATTAATAAATCTCGAAGTGTCGGCGCATTTATTTATCGATCGCGATGGCGCCGTTACGCAATTCGTATCGCTGCACGATCGCGCCTGGCACGCAGGTGTATCCCGCTTTCAGGATCGCGAGAACTGCAACGATTTCAGCATCGGCATTGAACTGGAAGGAACCGATACGCTGCCTTATACGGGCAATCAATACGAGCAGCTGGCGGCGGTTACGCGGGCATTGTGGGATTATTTTCCGGCGTTAACTAGCGAGCGTATCGTCGGGCACAGCGATATTGCGCCTTTGCGCAAAACTGATCCCGGTCCGGCATTCGACTGGGCGCGCTTGCGGCGATTGTTGGCCGTTAATTGATTGTTGATGATTGCTGAATTGCTGATGACTGATTGAATAGCGGTAATTAATTAAATAACGGCGATTAATTGAATAGTTGAACGGATCGAATCATGGAATTTCTCGTTATTCTGATTGCGTGGGTCTTGCTGCACAACATCGAATTGCCCGCTCGATTACAGTACGATGAGTGGCTGGTAGCGTGGCGATTGCGCGCACGCGAGGCACTCGGTGGACTGCCCGATGCGGCGCGCTTGCTGCTAATATGTGGTCTGCCTTGTTTACTGATTGCTGCGCTCGAATGGCTGTTGGCGCCGCACTGGGCGGGCATTCCCTTGTTCGTGTTGGAATTGGCGGTTTTGCTGTACAGCTTGGGCCGCGGTGATTTGCGTGCCCAACTCAACGCGTACCTTGCATGCTGGCAGCGCGGCGATTACGAAGCGGCGTATCAGGAAGCCGCGCGCGCGTTTAATCTCGATACGCAATTGCCGCTCGCTTCCACCAGCGAATTGCACGCGCAGGTGCGACGCGGCATTTTATATCTGGCGTTCGAGCGCTGGTTTGCGGTGGTGTTCTGGTTTTATTTTCTCGGGCCATGGGCGGCGCTGTTTTATCGCATGCTGCATCTCACGCTCGCGCAAAACAGCAGCGACAGCGAGCGCCTGCTGATTCGAGAATGGCTGCAATGGATTGAATGGTTGCCCGCGCGCATACTCGGTTTGGCGTTTGCGGTCACCGGTAATTTTGTCAGTTGCTTCAGCGCGTGGCGCGAACATCTGGCGGGTTTTATCCCGATTCCTTATTTACTGGTTGCTTATGTCGAGCGGGCTTTGATCGGCATGGTCGCTGATCCCGAAGCCGACGGCGTGTATTTCCCCGAGCGCGCTGCCACGGAATTGCACGAGCTCGATGCGCTGATCGCGCGCAGCGCCATCGCCTGGCTGGTGATGTTCGCGCTGCTGCAAATGCTGCGCTAACGAGCTTTTCAAAGCTGCATTATTGCTCCGTTTTCCATCGAAGCTAACGCATCGATTGCCATTGCCCACGCTGTTCCGTAGACTGGCTCCATCTTGTCGGGGTGCCTCGCTCCATTCTCGATTGCGCGTTCAGCGCGATTGAATGTCGAGTAAAGCTGAGATCGCCATAGCGAACCCGTCGTACCTGATCCGGATAGTGCCGGCGTAGGAAACAAGATGGTCGATCGTTTCACCGATCACCACTCCTGTCGCATCGTTCGATGCTCTCCTCGCGCTCATTGTCTGCAGCACCGTCATCACGCGAGGCAATAAATCATGACGCCACCTATTCAACCGCAAAGAATTTTGCGCGAATCCGCCGAAGTCGACGCTGCATCGGTGCAGCCGCTGCCTAATTCCAGCAAAATTTATGTTAGTGGTAGTCGCACCGATATCCGCGTGCCGATGCGTGAAATCAAACTCACCCCGACACCAATTATGGGAAAAGACGGCGCCGCCGCGCTGGAGCCCAATGCGTCGCTGCGCGTTTACGATACCTCGGGTCCTTACACCGATCCCGCTGCGAAAATCGATATTCGCAAAGGCCTGTTGCCGCTGCGCGAGCAATGGATCGCCGAACGCAGCGATACCGAATTGTTGAGCAGTGGAACGTCGCAGTACACGCAATCGCGTTTGCACGATACGGCGTTCGACGCGCTGCGTTTCGATTTAAAGCGCAAGCCACTGCGCGCAAAAGCGGGAAAAAATGTTTCGCAGATGCATTACGCGCGGCGCGGCATTATCACGCCGGAAATGGAATACATCGCGATTCGCGAAAATATGATGATGGCGCAAGCCAAAGAACAAGGCATGTTGGGCAAACAGCATCCGGGTAATTCCTTCGGCGCTGCGATTCCACCGGAAATTACCGCGGAATTCGTGCGCGCAGAAGTTGCGCGCGGACGCGCGATTATTCCGGCGAATATCAATCATCCCGAACTTGAGCCGATGATTATCGGCCGTAATTTTCTCGTCAAAATCAACGGCAATATCGGCAATTCCGCGCTCGGTTCGTCGATTGAAGAAGAAGTAGCGAAACTCACCTGGGGTATTCGCTGGGGTGCCGATACGATGATGGATTTGTCGACCGGAAAAAATATTCATGAAACGCGTGAATGGATTGTTCGCAATTCGCCGGTACCGGTTGGCACCGTGCCGATTTATCAGGCGCTCGAAAAAGTCGACGGTGTCGCCGAAAATTTAACGTGGGAAATTTTTCGCGATACGTTGATCGAGCAGGCCGAGCAGGGCGTCGATTATTTTACGATTCATGCCGGTGTATTGCTGCGCTATGTGCCGCTCACCGCGAAGCGATTAACCGGTATTGTTTCGCGCGGCGGCTCGATCATGGCGAAATGGTGTCTGTCGCATCATAAAGAAAATTTTCTCTATACGCATTTCGAAGACATTTGCGAAATCATGAAAGCGTACGACGTATCGTTTTCGCTCGGCGATGGTCTGCGCCCGGGCTCACTCGCCGATGCCAATGACGAAGCGCAATTCGGCGAATTGCGCACGCTAGGCGAATTGACGCAAATTGCATGGCAGCACGATGTGCAGGTGATGATCGAAGGCCCGGGTCATGTGCCGATGCATATGATCAAAGCCAACATGGATGAACAGCTCAAACATTGCGACGAAGCGCCGTTTTACACACTCGGCCCGCTCACTACCGATATTGCACCCGGTTACGACCACATCACTTCGGCGATCGGCGCGGCGATGATCGGCTGGTTCGGCACGGCAATGTTGTGTTACGTCACGCCGAAAGAACATTTGGGCTTGCCGAATAAAGACGATGTTAAAGACGGAATTATCGCGTACAAAATCGCGGCGCACGCGGCGGATTTGGCGAAAGGCCATCCGGGCGCGCAATTGCGCGATAACGCATTATCGAAAGCGCGATTCGAATTTCGCTGGGAAGATCAATTCAATCTCGGCCTCGATCCCGATACCGCGCGCGCTTTTCACGATGAAACATTGCCGAAAGAATCGGCGAAGGTCGCGCATTTTTGTTCGATGTGTGGGCCGAAGTTTTGTTCTATGAAAATCACTCAGGACGTTAGAGATTATGCCGCGTCGCTAGGTGAAAACGTTGCTGACGCTAAAGAGATTCGCATGATTGATGTTGAAGCGGAGATGAAGCATAAATCGGAGGAATTTAAGGCGCAGGGTTCGGCGATTTATCACAAGGTGTGATTTGTACTGGTGATTGGGTGCCTAGCGACATGAGTCGTTGTGTCTGGTCTTGCAAGCAGCATTTTTACAGCTGTTCGCACGTTGTTTTACCAAACACTAGTTTTGTCCGCGCAACGAATTTACGTCGGACCAGACACAACGGCTCATCTCGCCCGACGCTTGGTGCGTTTTTCACGAAGACACAACTGAACTTTATGGGCGGAATGGACCCTCGCTTCTGGCCAAAATATTTCTACAAGGTGGCGGCACGCGCCCCTTTGGTGAGTTCTTACGAAGCATCGGCCAAATGCTACTTGGCGGGCCAGAAGCGAGGGTCCGTTCCGCCCTGGCACCGACTCAGCAACCGAGACTCCATAAATGAATATCGGTATCGCAGGCGCAGGTTTAATCGGCAGATTGCTCGCATGGCAATTGCTGCGCCGTGGCCATGAAGTAACTCTATTCGATCGCGATTGTGCCGATGGAAAATTATCGGCGGCGCGCATCGCTGCAGCAATGCTTGCGCCTTATAGCGAAGTCGTCAGCGGCGCGCGCGAGGTTTTCGCGTGGGGGCGTGAGGGGTTAGCGCAATGGCCAAATTTATTGCGTGAGCTAAAAAACGATTCCGGTATCGATGTGTATTTTCAGCAGCGCGGCAGTGTGGTTATCGCGCACGCACGCGATCGCAGCAATCTGCAGCATTTTCGACAGTTGTTGGAATTCAACGTACCGGAGCAGTTGCAGAAAGTGCATGCGCTGAATCGCGCGCAACTCAATGAGCTGGAACCGGAGTTGAGCGCGCAATTCGACGGTGGCCTTTATCTCGAAGAAGAAGGCACGCTCGATAATCGCGAATTGCTGGACGCATTGGCGCGTGCAATTAAAAAGTTGGGCGGTAGCTGGCGCGAGAATTTTACCGCCGATAATGTTTCGCCAGGCTGTATCGAATCCGTGCGCGAAAAATTCGCATTCAACCTTGCTATCGATGCGCGCGGTTTCGGCGCTAAATCGCAGTTGCCCGATCTGCGCGGTGTGCGCGGTGAGGTATTGTGGGTGCATGCGCCCGAAGTGAGTTTATCGCGGCCGGTGCGACTGATGCATCCGCGTTATCAGTTGTATATCGCGCCCAAACGCGACCATGTATACGTGATCGGCGCGACGCAAATCGAAAGCGAATCGCTGGCACCGATCACCGTGCGTTCGAGCCTAGAATTACAATCGGCGCTGTACAGCGTGCATACTGGTTTTGCGGAAGCCTCCGTGCTCGATGCCTTTGCGAATTGTCGGCCGGCATTTTT
>DASXYH010000328.1:0-20837 GCA_036502545.1 Spongiibacteraceae bacterium | reverse complement strand
ACTTCGATATGGCGCGCAGCGCTCACGTAGCGTTCGAGAAAAACGCCGTTGTTGGCGAAATTGTTGGCGCTCAGACGCCGCACCGAATCGTAGGCACCGCGCAACTCGCCGTCATCGCGACACAGCTGCATGCCGATACCGCCGCCGCCGGCGGTCGATTTCAGCATCAGCGGATAGCCGATGCGCGCCGCTACGTGCAGCGCCTGTTCTAACGTTTCAACCAAGTCGCTACCGGGCAATAACGGCAGCGCGTTTTCCGCCGCCAATTGCCGCGCCGTATGCTTGAGCCCGAAAGCTTCCATCTGTTCCGGCGTCGGTCCCAGGAAAACAATATTTTCGGCGCTGCAGCGCCGTGCAAACCCTGCGTTTTCGCTGAGAAAACCATAGCCCGGATGAATTGCCTGTGCCCCGCTTGCGCGCGCGATGGCAAATAATTTTTGCTGATTAAGATAGGTTTGCGCGGCATTGCCGTCGCCCAGGCAAAATGCCAAATCCGCTTCGGCGACGTGGCGCGAATCGGCATCGGCTTGCGCGTATACGGAAATCGAGCGAATGCCCATTGTTTTCAGTGTGCGAATAATTCGGCAGGCGATGGCACCGCGGTTGGCGATCAAAACACTTTCGAACATCAAGTCACCGCAATGGGCCGTCCCACGTATTTGTTTTTGTTACAGTCGTCTGCAACAAATGATTACCGAGATTGAGACGAATTAAATGGCATTCCATATTAAAACTTCGATCGGCGTCGGATTGTAGGCATTGCATGGATTATTCAATTGCGGGCAATTTGAAATCAGCACAATCACATCCATCTGCGCTTTCAACTCGACGTATTTGCCGGCTTCGGAAATACCATCGGCGAACGTCAGCCCGCCCTCCGGCGATACCGGCACATTCATAAAAAAATTGATGTTATGGGTGATATCGCGCTTGCTCATGCCGAACTGCTCGTTTTCGGCAACGGCCAGCATCCAGCTATCGCGGCAGGCATGCATGCATTTTTTTTCGAGCGCATAGCGCACGGTGTTCGATTCGGTGGCGCAAGCGCCGCCGAGCGTATCGTGACGACCGCAGGTATCGGCAACGATTTCCAACATCGCGTTGCCCACGTTGGAAAGCAATTGCGTGCCGGCGGTTAAATATACATTGCCCTGTTCGCGAATCGTATCCATCGCCGAATAGCGTTCGCCAGGATCGGCCGCCGAATAAAATAATGTATCGGCGGCCTGATTGCCTTCGAGGTCGAGTATCCGCAGCACTTGATTTTTTTTAACCACATGCATCCAGTAATCGCCCGCCGCAATGGTATTGCGAAACAAGGCGTCGGTTGCCCGCAGCGAACTTTCAACAATCATGATTACTCCCCGCGCGCTGCGAGTGATAAAGCGCGTTATTTTTGAAACCACGCTCGTTTTCGGCGCAGGCATGCTCGCAATAATCGTCGGCGCTGCGCGCGGCCGCTTGAAATAACTGATAAACCAACGGCTGTCTGGGATACTCGGCAGCGGGATTGAGCGGATGCGGACACGTATTGAAAATGACCAGCGTATCCATTTCAAACCGCAGATCGACATAATCGCCGGCGCGGCTATGCTGCGGAAAGAATTGTAAATTGCCGTCGATATCGGCAGCGACTTTGCTGAACCAATTAATATTCGCCGCCATATCCTTGCGGCCCAAACCGTATTTGGCCAGCTCGACTAAAAAGCTATCGTAACCGTTTAAATACCGATCGTTCCGATACTGCTGATAATTGCGTTCGCCCCAGCGATTTGTTACCAGCATTTTATTGGTGGTGCCGGCTACCGTGTCATGCCAGCCGCAGGTATCTGCGGTGATCGAGCAAAAAATGCGGCCCATATCGGAATACAGACAATGGCCGCGGGTAAGTTTGAATGTGTGCTGGCATTTCAGCGTATCGGGCGCGTTGTAACGTTCCAGCGGATTCGCCGGATTGTAAAACAGCATGCCGATATTGGCGCCGCCGTTTTTATCGATCAAACGCAGCACATGATCGCGCCGCACAATGAGAGACCAATGCGCGCCGCCGGGAATTTCATCGCTGTACAGCGGCTGCGTTGATACAGTGACTGAATGTTCAGAAGCAAAGTGTTCCGATCCGCCTGACATGGTTTCTCCAAATCATAATTCGTCTGCTGACGAATGTTGCGTTGGCGTTAACACAGCGATACACCGCTATCGAGAGCGATGCACTCGACAAAAGCAGAAGCGCTGCGAATACAGCTCTCCCGGGCTTTTATCCCGCCGTGTAACCCCACACGCAAACTAATTTGGCAAGATCGGTTCGGTGAGGTCGACGACTCTCGGACCAGTCATTTTTCATCGCGGGTACGAAAAAAAATCGGAACCCTAGTCGTCCATTGGTGTAGCAAAAGTATGGTGCAGAAAAAAGTACAACTAAAAACGCTTTAAATTTCCACCACCTTTTTCAGGCTAACCGAAGTTTTTTTCGAAAGCAAACTTTTTTTCGGCGCCAAAAAAAGGCACATCGCATCGAATCGGTGCGTAATTTTTAAATTCCTTGGGTAAAAACAAAAAAAAAAATAGCGAGACATTGATGCGCTTGATTTTTTTTTGCTGGCATAACGGTTGCTAAAACGAGTATTACGGCAAGATCAAATCGTAATACTACAAAATCTTAGATCGTTTGAATGACCTTAAATTTAAAACCGGGAGGATCGCAATGAAGCAATTAGTGAAACTGTCGCTGCGCTGGCTGCAACGTCTGGCATTGCCATTGGCATTCGCCGCCGCATTGCCGGCCGCGGCGGCGACGCCGTTGAAAATCGGTTACAGCGATTGGCCCGGCTGGGTGGCCTGGCAAGTGGCCATCGAAAAAGGCTGGTTTAAAGAGGCCGGTGTCGATGTGCAATTCGAATGGTTCGATTATGTTGCCTCGATGGATGCTTATGCCGCGAATAAACTCGATGCGGTCGCCGTCACCAATGGCGATGCGCTGGTGACCGGCGCCAACGGCGCGAAAAGTGTAATGATATTGATCAACGATTATTCGAACGGCAATGACATGATCGTCGCCAAACCCGGCATTAAATCGCTGAAAGATTTGAAAGGAAAAAAAGTCGGCATCGAAATGGGTTTCGTCGATCATTTGCTGCTGCTCAACGGTTTGGAAAAGGCCGGCATGAAGGAAAGCGATGTCACCTTGGTGAATTCTCCAACCAATGAAACGCCGCAAGTGCTCGCCTCCGGCGGAGTCGATGCGATCGGCGCGTGGCAACCGAATTCCGGTATGGCGCTGAAAGCGGTACCCGGTTCAAAATCGATATACAGCTCCGCCGATGAACCCGGCTTGATTTATGACGTGCTGGCGGTAAATCCGGCCAGTGTTGCCGCGCGCAAAGCGGATTGGCAAAAAGTGGTGAAGGTCTGGTATCGCGTCGTCAATTATATTTATGATCCGAAAACCCATGACGATGCGATAAAAATTATGGCTGCACGCGTCGGCATTACGCCGCAGGAATATGCGCCGTTGCTGGCCGGCACCAAAATTTTGAAATTGGACGAAGCGAAAGCCGTCTATGCGAAAGGCGAGGGTTTCAAATCGATTTATGGATCATCCAAGCTCGTCGATAATTTCAACGTGAAATACAGCGTCTATAAAACCGCACAGGATGTTAATGGCTATATTGATCCGTCGTTCACCGCGGGCATGTAATTCGTGTCGGCGTTGCAGCAAAGCAGTAAGGCACGGTTAGAACCGTTTGAAGAAAGCGCTGTGGTTGAAAAACCCAAATCGACATGGGGCAGCTGGTTCGCCGTGCGCAAAGAATTGCCGCCGCACGGCAAATGGACGCTCACCATCGGCTCTTTTCTGTTGCCACTGTTACTGTGGTGCGCATTAAGTTATGTGCCGTTTATCTGGCATCCGATGATGCGCATCACCGCGCCCGGCAGCGTCGATTATTTTGCGCAAAATATGCTGGTGGAGAAAAGCGTATTCAATGACGAAACGGCCAACGCGCGCGCGCAAGGAAAAGCTCTGCCGCAAGGCATTCCGGCAAATCCAATTTATCTGCCGGCACCGCATCAAGTGGCAAAAGCATTTTACACCGCCTTCACCACCGCACCCGAGCGCCGCGATGGGCAATGGTTGCATCAAAGTTTATGGCACAGCATTCAAATTATTTTCTGGGGATTTGTGATTTCCTCGCTGGTCGGCGTACCGCTCGGCATATTGTGCGGAACGTATACCGTCATCTCGCGCCTGCAGGAACCCTTCATCGAATTCTTTCGTTATTTACCGGCGCCCGCTTTCGGCGCATTGGCGGTGGCGATTCTCGGCATCTACGACGGCCCTAAGATTGCGATCATTGTCATCGGCACTTTTTTTCAACAGGTGCTGGTGATCGCCAACACCACGCGCAAACTGGATATCGCATTACTGGAAGCGGCGCTGACGCTCGGCGCAAAAAAACTGCAATTATTATTTCGCGTGGTGGTGCCCGGCATTCTTCCCGATCTGTATCGCGACCAGCGCATTTTGCTCGGCTGGGCGTGGACGTATTTGATCGTGGCCGAACTGATCGGCACCAGCTCCGGTATCACCTGGTTCATCACCCAGCAGGCGCGCTATAAAAATTTCGAAAACGTTTACGCCGCCATCATGATCATCGGCATTATCGGGCTGGTTACCGATCTGGTGCTGGCCGGCGTGGGCAAATGGTTATTTCGCTGGGAGCGCTCGCCGAACAAGGCGTAAAAAGCAATGCGTGCTCTGAATTAGGATTTGAATTATGGCGATTTTGCCGACACTGCCGAGCTATTTGCAGCAATCGCTTGCCGTGCGCGCACGCTTCGAGCGCTTGAAACGGCGCGAAGTGATTCTCGAAGTGAAAAATCTCGGCAAGCAGTTTCCATCGCCGCGAGGCGCGGTGACGGCTTTGCACGACATCAATTTCAAAACGCATCGCCGCGAATTCGTCTGCGTGATTGGTCCTTCCGGCTGCGGCAAATCCACGTTGATTCGCATTCTTGCCGGACTCGAATCGTACACATCGGGACAGGTGTTGCTCGACGGCAAACCGGTTGTCGGTCCCGGTCCCGATCGCGGCATGGTGTTTCAGGGCTATACGCTGTTTCCGTGGCTGACGGTCAAAAAGAACGTTATGTTCGGCCCGCAAATGAATAATCGCGGCACCGCAAGCGAAGCGTTGCAATGGTTGGATCTGGTCGGCTTGAGTAAATTCGCCGATGCCTACCCGCATCAATTATCGGGCGGTATGAAACAGCGCGTGGCCATCGCCCGCGCGCTGGCGAATCAGCCGCGCATTCTGTTGATGGATGAACCGTTCGGTGCGCTCGATGCGCAGACGCGCTGCAAGATGCAGGCGCACCTGCTCGAGATTTGGAAAAATATCGACATCACCATTTTATTTATTACGCATGATTTGGAAGAGGCGATTTTTCTCGCCGATCGCATTCTGGTTTTGAAAGCGCATCCGGGTGAAGTGCAGGAGTTGATCGAAGTGCCGGTGCCGCGTCCACGCAATTTCAACGAGCAATATCTTTCGGCAGAATTTCTCGCCACCAAAGCCCGCCTCGAACAGTTGATTCACCCACCGCAAACGGATGACGAAGAAGTCATGGTAAGGCCGCAAATGATTCGCATGGCGCGTGTCGGCGACGATGTTGAAAATATAGAGTGATTCTTCGGCATGAGTAAAAATAAAAATCTGGTCAGCCGCATCAGTATTTCGCTGCCGGAGGATTTATTGACCGAACTCGATGCGATGGTGCTCGATCGCGGCTTCGAGAGCCGTTCGCAGGCCATCGGCGATATGATCAACCAGCATTTAATCGAGCATAAGCGCCAGATCGGCGACGAGGTGATGGCCGGCACGATCACGCTGCTCTACGACCACTCGACACGCGGCCTGCAAAAACAACTGGCGGATTTGCAGCACGACTACATCGATGAGGTGATCAGCTCATTGCATGTGCATTTAATGCATCATCAGACGATGGAAGTTATTCTCGTGCAAGGCCCGGTATTGCGCTTGCAGCAAATCGCCGATGAGATGATCACATTGCGCGGTGTTATCACTGGTCGCATGCAATTGATGGCGGCGGTATTGCCGCCATTGCACGCGCCGAAATCGAAACGCGGCTAAGCGAATTTTTATCTCCACCCCGGCCGATTCGATCAGCATCGCCTTATACCTTATTTTTCACGCAAGTTTAAACTTTAAGTGATGCTGAATCGCAAATCAGCTCCTGTGGCATTATTCCTTGCATAGTTTGTCGATAATTTCTTGGCGAATGACCATAAGCTTTTTTGAACCGCCGCGAGAAATATAGTTGATCAGTCCAACCAACCTGCCGTGAGATATCGGCGATGCTCATGTTGGCATTCGCCAGCAGATTCTTGGCGGCGCTAAGGCGAAGCGAATCGCGCCAGTGAATCAAACTGTCGCCATAATGATGTCTGAACATGCCGCTGAGGCGACTTGCGGAAATATTGGCTTGCTGCGCGATCTCTTCCAGGCTGAGTTCCTTGTTGTAATTGTTGATGACATAGTTCACGGCGACGGTGAGGCGCGCATCGAGAGCTTGTAAATTTCCATTCGTCGAATCGCCAGCGACATATTTGCGATTGAGACGAATGAAACGAATCAACAAATTCGAGATCAGATTGAAGCAAAGGCTCTCATTGATATCGCCGCGGTGATAGCTGGTCGTCGAGATTTCGAAAAATGCGCGATTGAAAAACTCCATTTCAGCGGTCGAATCGGTTTGCAAAACTACCGGCGAGCGCAACGGATAAGCCCAGTCGAGCAATTTCAACCATTGCGGTTTCGCGCGAAAACCGAGACAACAACATTGCCATTCGGATGCATCCGTCTGTCTTCCCATTTCACCGTGAAATGCCGGCGGTATCAGCGCAATGCAGCCCGGCGCCAAATCCTGCCGATGCGTCGCCGCCTTAATGTAGCCTGCACCGCGTTCGGTTAGACAGATCGTCCAAAAATCCGCGATCGGATAATTGATTGTGAAGTCAATCGCGCTGTTCGGTTTGAAGGTTGAACAAATGCAAAAAAAATCGTGGTACCTGTGCTGCGAGTGCACTTGAATCGAAAGCGCTTCGCTCAAAAAACGTCGCACATCGACGCCGGGCAACGGCACGCCGTTGCGATCGAATTTCGCCTGCCAGCGGCGGCATAATTTTTTAAATAGCGCGCTTTTTCGAAACGATTCGATAAATGCATTCAAGTAGGCTTTGGTATCAGCATCTACTTCCAAATATGACGACCACGGCGAATTGCTCATGCGGCGCCATGCCTCGAGCGCCACATCGGCGAGCGGCTGGCTGATTTCCCGCTCGGTGATCAGACAGTAGTAAAAACCAGCGAGTGCTAACTGGGCTTCATTATCAGCTGAATCGTCCATTTTGTTTTTACTTTGGATACTGGACATAACTCAATATACGTCGTTTGTTGCCACCTCCTTGGCTTCCTTACTCATCAATATGCCGGCGTTTATAGATTTATCCAGCTTCGCTGTTGCGGCGGCACGCTTAAACAGATCATAAGCCAATCCGGCCCATTTTGATTGGATTGTCCATATTTTGTTACGCTCCGTCCATTTTTATTCACTGCGGCGGCGCCTACCATCGGTTCGTTGGTCACATGGCCATTGCTTCTACATCGATCACGTGGAGAATAATAATGCGTACTTATAAATCCAATTCAATTCTTAGGGCGGTTGCGGCCCTTTCAATCGCAGCTACCTTCCTCAACACGAATGCTGAAGCTGCCACCTCCGGCGGATGCGGTTTTCAACACTGGGTTGCGAGTTGGGCAGCCAGCCCTAGCGACTCCAGCGTACCGCTCGATGCGACCGGTGTGCTGATACCGAGCGCATTGAATGAAGAGACCTTGCGCATGGTCATTACACCGCATCTCAGCGGTTCGACCGTGCGAGTCCATCTCACGAATCGCTTTGGTAATGGGCCGGCGAAGTTCGGCGCAGTTACCCTCGGACTTCAAACATCCGGCGCGTCAATCGCATCGGCGAAACCAGTCACATTCAACGGCTCGTCGTCCGTTACGGTACAGGCTGGGCAGGATGTCGTTAGCGATCCGGTAGCATTCAACGTCACCGCGTTCACCCCGCTGGCAGTCAGTATGTACATGCCGGGCCTGCTGCAGGGACCCATCACCAAGCATTGGAACGCCAATGCCACGTCGTATTATTCGCTGCCCCTTACCTTCAATCTCACTAAGCAAACCAATGGAGGAGCTTTTATTGGACGAAGCACCAGTTGGTTTTACGTTGATGGGCTCGATGTATTGGCCGGCGGACAAACGCGCTCGGTTGTGGCCTTCGGCGATTCGATCACCGACGGCTGGGTGGCCGCCAATGCTCTTAGCATTCCGGCCAGTGCCGCCGTGGACGACCTCAACGGCCGCTACCCCGATGACTTGCAGCGCCGCTTGAACGATGCCGGTATTCCGATTTCGGTCATTAATGCGGGTATCGGCTCTAATCAATTGCTCGCGGCAGGTACGGCAGGTATAGGAGGCCCCAGCGGTCTCAGCCGACTCAGTGCCGACGCGCTGAGCCAAGCCGGCGTATCCGGTGTACTCCTCCTTGAGGGTATCAACGATCTTGGCATTTCTCAGGTAACGGCCGAGCAGTTGATCGATGGCTATAAGCAATTCATTGCGCAAGTACATGCTGCGGGCTTGCCGGTATGGCTTGGCACCATCACGCCCGCCTCGAACGCACTGGTCGATGGAGTGCTGATTGCGCCGCAAAGCGATAGCTATCGGCAACAGATCAATACCTGGATTCGCTCTCAGACCGTCGCCGATGGGGTGGTTGATTTTGATGCCGCTATTCGCGACCCCAGTAACCCTTCGACGCTGCTTTCGGTTTATGCCGGACCAGACAATCTGCATCCTAACCTGGCCGGATATTCGAAAATGGCAGCGGCGGTAAACCTTGGCATGTTAGCGGCCACTGCATGCCACTAGCCAATGATTAGCGGGTGCTCTCATTTAGATTAGAGCAACCGCTAGTTACACGAAAAATAGATTCATATTTTGCACTAGGAATAATTTCCTGCAGGGATGCATAAAAAAAATTTCTCAACACCTCTACGAAAAGCCGCGTATTGCTAATAAAACTGGTTTTTGATCTATACCGGCACAAATAAAATCATCACTCTGTTTTCATATCACCCCGCTCTTCTGACTTATCACCTGTAACCGAATGCAAGTTGACGCTGTGTTCCAACGAGTTCGAAAAAGCGCTGATAAATGCGTTACGTAAAATATTGATCACCGTCGCCAGTACATCGGCGTTGGGATTATCGATAGTGCCGCTGAAAGGAACACGCGTCGCCAGCTGATCCTGTGGCTGATTTTTAAATAACGCCGTCGCTATCTGCACCAGGCCAGTCCAGACGCGATGAAAAATATTACTTTTCTTTTCGGGCGGGGTGGCCACTTTGATATCTTTTGCGATGGGTTTGACGTATCCCTCAAACTTGCCCTTCGCGGCGGCAAATTCTGAATAGACAGAAAATATCCCGGATTCCGCATTGATGCCGGCATAAGTATCGAGCCATGGATTTAATTCAGGCAGCGCCACCTCTTTCAATTCAGCGGCCACTTCGAATGTCGGCGTTTTCTCGGCGGGATTGAGCTTGCCATTAATTTGCAGCGCACCCTGGCCGAGCGCGCGCCCATGTAGATCAAAGTTCGCATATGCGGCTTGATCGCTTTTGAACACGTTGGTGAGATTGCGCAGCGAAAATTGAATGTCGTGCAGCACTAGTGCCTCTTTGCGCTCGATGCCTGGCGCGCGAAAACGCACCACACTATCCTGAGCGGTGATTTCGTTGAAGGAGAATGGAAATAATCCGGACAGCGTTTTGTTCCAATCGTTATCGTTACCCAATTGCCGTTCGGAATCGTCGTCACTTTGCACCAGATTTAATTGCGCATGATAGAAATGCGCCTGGCCGACGATCGAACCGTGCCACAGCGCGCGCCATTGCAATGCCAGCTGCAATCGGTCGGAGGAAAAAAACGGTTCGTTACGCTTTGCAGTTTTTTTTTCGATAACGATATTTTCGATGACGTAAGCGCCGCGCCACAGCGCAAGATGAATATGCTGCACGTGACCGGCGTAATTATCCATGTGCTGCAGCTTGCGGTTGACGTAGTGCTCCACTATCGCGGATAACGCCAGCCGCAGCGCTATCAGCAAAATGAGCAGCAGTGCGATACTGACTATGATTGTATGGCGACGCTTTTTTTTTGGCACCGCTGCAGTTTTGGCCATGGGATGCTCTCGCTTGCAACGCACCATAAGTCTGATGAAGCTGTATGGCTAATGCTGTGCAAGAGCTAACGTAGCAATAGTTTGAGCTGTTTAATCGCGGCGGTTTACCTCGACGGTCTGCTGGTCAGCGAACCGATCAGTTTCACCGCGCTCCGTTATTCTTCAAGCAGCGAGCGCAGCATCCACGCCGTCTGCTCGTGCACGGTGAGCCGTTGCGTCAACAGATCGGCGGTCGGTTCGTCGCTGGCTTTAGCGGCGAGCGGGAAAACTTCGCGCGCCGTGCGCGCCACCGCTTCGTGCCCTTCCACCAGAATTTCGACCATTTTCAGCGCTTTCGGCGGTTCGGCCGGCGCATCTTTGAGCGTGCTCAAATTGCCGAATTGCGTGTACGAGCCCGGCGCTGGATGACCGAGCGAGCGAATACGCTCGGCGATGGGATCGACCGCCGACCACAATTCGGTGTACTGCGTCATGAACATCGTGTGCAGCGTATTGAACATCGGGCCGGTGACGTTCCAGTGGAAATTGTGTGTGGTGAGGTACAGCGTATACGTATCGGCGAGTAATTTGCTGAGGCCTTTGGCAATCGCAGCGCGATCTTTTTCGCCGATGCCGATATTAATCGTAGGAGCGGAGCTGCCTTTTTTTGCCATGATGTACTGTCCTCATGCCGAGTAATTAACATAGATGCGTTCGATTGGTATCTACATTAATAAAATTATCGATGCAAATCGAGCGATTACGCGCGGGAATACGCAATCGATTAATTCGGCGGGTTTAATCCGGTTCGACGACTTAATCGGACAATTTTGTTTGCTGAATTTATAACGGCAATATTAACCGTGCAATTTATTGGCGATTTCGGCGACCGTGCGACCCTGATAACGCGCGGCATCCAGTTCATTTTGACTGACCTTGCGCGAGCCATCGCTGGCGGCGATGGTAGTCGCGCCATACGGCGAGCCGCCGGTAATTTCATCGAGCGTCATCTGCCCTTTGAAACCGTAATTGAGGCCGACGATCACCATGCCAAAGTGCAGCAGATTGGTAATGATGGAAAACAACGTCATTTCCTGACCGCCGTGCTGCGTAGCGGTCGACGTAAACGCAGAGCCGACTTTGCCGTGCAGCGCTCCGCTCATCCACAAACCACCGGCCTGATCGAGAAAATTCGCCATCTGCGATGCCATGCGACCAAAGCGTGTGCCGACGCCGACGATGATCGCATCGTAATTCGCCAGCTCATCGATTTTTACAACCGGCGCTACCTGATCCAATTTGTAGTGCGATTTGCGCGCGACCTCTGCAGGCACCAGCTCGGGCACACGCTTGATATCAACCTGAGCGCCGGTTTCGCGCGCACCTTCCGCAACAGCCTGGGCCATCGCTTCGATATGACCATAAGCCGAATAATAAAGAACCAATACTTTTGCCATCGCAAAATCTCCTGCAGCAAAACGGTGTCTTCAAAATGAAGCGATGATCGGGGACACGCGCCGATTATTTTTGCTCATGGCGCATGTTCAGTCTGTGGTGCAAAAAACATAAGGTGATTCGATCGCCACAAACTTATGCGCTCGCAAAAATACAATATGTACCGCACCAATGTATAAACATCTAGTGCTGTACAAATTGTTCCCACCACGCCTGCCATGCGGCTGGATTATCGCGTTTTTCCCGCAGCATGCTGAAGGTGACATTCGGCATTGTTTCCAGCGTTTCCATCTGTTCGTAAACGCGTTTGTACGCCGTACGTTTTATTTTCCAGTGATCATCGATGCGCACGTAGTTATCGCGGTAAACCGCGCTGCCGTAATGCACGGTGCGCTCGCGAAAATTCATAAAGATGTCGGTCATGTACCAGACGCCGGTGGCGCTGCTGTCATCGATAATATCGATCTCGGGATGATGCCCGCTGTGACAGCCGATCGCTTCGGCGTTAAATGACGCGGCCTGTGCCTGCAACAATTGCTGTTTGCCCTGCAACTGCCAGCGGTAAGTGCCGCCGACATAATCGACTTCGATATCGTCGGTGTACAAATCTTCGAGCGATGCGAAATCACCGCTGTCCATGGCGCGAAAATAACGGTATTTAACGCGCTTGATCTGCTCGATTGATTCCAGGCGCAGCAGGCGCCGCGTCAATTCTTCATTGCTGAGCGCATTCATCGTTATTTTCTCGCTTTGTCGTGCCGTTTCGCTCACGGCTATTTTTCAATTCAGTGATTTCAATTCCATGGAAAGAACGGCGGCATATCCTTCGACACTTTTGCGGTGAAATTCGGATCGCGCTTTTCCAAAAAAGCTTGCACGCCCTCCTTGCCATCTTTCTGACTGGTATAAAACACCGCGAGCGATTCGATTTTGTGTGCTTCGATCGGATGCGCCTGTGCGGAATTGCGATACAACATTTGACGCGCTAATGCGACCGCAACCGGCGAACGGTGATCGACGAATTTATGCGCCAGCTTATATGCCTCCGCCAATAATTGATCGGCCGGATACACCGCTTTTACCAAACCGCCGCGCAGTGCTTCCTGCGCATCGAAAATTTCCGCGCTGTAAACCCATTCGAGTGCCTGCGAAATACCGACGATGCGCGGCAGGAACCAGCTCGAACACGCTTCCGGTACGATGCCGATTTTGCCGAACACAAAACCGATGCGCGCTTTATCGGATGCCAAACGCACGTCCATCGCCAATGTCATTGTCGCGCCGATACCGACACCGGCACCGTTGATCGCGGCGATGGTCGGTTTCGTGCAATTGAAAATTGCCAGCGTCACGCGCCCGCCGGTATCGCGCACACCGGTTGCGATGGCGGGATCGTCGAGGCGTTCATTCATGTCCTGCAACGTCGGCTGTTGCGTCTCATCGAGACCGAACACATTGTCGCTGCGGCCGAGATCCATGCCGGCGCAAAATGCGCGGCCGGCACCGGTGACAACAATCGCTTTGACCGCATCATCAGCGCTCGCTCGTCCAAATGTATCGACCAATTCATTGCACATTTCGACGGTAAACGAATTCAATTGATCGGGGCGATTCAGCGTCAATGTCAGAATCGAATCCTCAACGCGATAATCCAGTGTGTTGTAACCCATGATGATCTCCTCAAAAAAAGCGCGCAAATTTGCCTGCATTGTCGCAAATCAAAATGCGGGGCGCATAGATAAATCGGGGCACATGCCTATTTAAATAGGTCCGGATTGAAACTGAGCCGCGGATTTTCGACACTCATCGCAGCGCGGACGCGTTATGTCACTCCGCTTCTTTCACATTCTGCACGGGGAACGTAATTATGTTGCATGGTGACATTTCCAGCAGTAACGATACCGTCGGCGTCGCCGTTGTAAATTACAAAATGCCGCGCCTGCACACCAAGGCGGAAGTGCTCGACAACGCGCGTAAGATCGCCGATATGGTGGTCGGTATGAAAACCGGATTGCCGGGCATGGACCTGGTGATTTTTCCCGAGTACAGCACGCACGGCATTATGTATAACACCGGCGAAATGTACGAAACAGCGGCGGCGATACCGGGCGATGAAACCGCTATTTTCGCCGGCGCCTGTCGCAAGGCCAAAGTGTGGGGCGTATTTTCGCTGACCGGCGAACGCCACGAAGAACATCCGTATAAAGCGCCGTACAACACGTTGATTTTGATGAATGATAGCGGCGAGATCGTACAAAAATATCGCAAGATTATGCCGTGGGTACCGATCGAAGGTTGGTATCCGGGCAACTGCACCTACGTTTCGGAAGGCCCGAAAGGTTTGAAAATCAGTCTGATTATCTGCGACGACGGCAACTATCCGGAAATCTGGCGCGATTGCGCGATGAAGGGCGCGGAATTAATCGTGCGCTGCCAGGGTTACATGTATCCGGCGAAAGACCAGCAAGTGCTGATGGCGAAGGCGATGGCATGGGCCAACAATAGTTATGTCGCTGTCGCCAATGCCGCGGGGTTCGATGGCGTGTATTCGTATTTCGGCCATTCGGCAATTATCGGTTTCGACGGCCGCACGCTAGGTGAATGCGGCGAAGAGGAAAACGGTATTCAATACGCGGCGCTTTCGAAATTTTTGATTCGCGATGCGCGCAAAAATATGCAATCGGAAAATCATTTGTTCAAATTATTGCATCGCGGCTATACCGGTAAAATTAACTCGCGCGAAAGCGCTGCTGGCGTTGCCGCGTGCCCTTACGATTTTTATAGAAAGTGGGTCGAAGATCCCGAAGCGATGCGCGCGCAAGTCGAAGCGATTACCCGTCCTGCTGTCGGTACACCAGAATGCCCGATCGATGGCATTCCAAATGTCCCGTCAGCACAGCATTAGCGTAATGCTGTGCTGGTGACGTCAATTGCAAGTCGATCAGTAATTTAAACCGCATGATTGCGTGACGTTCAATTTTGTCGGCAAAAAAACGCGCCTTTTGGCGCGCTTTTTTACAGATATTGGAGCGTGGCGGCTATTAAGAAATGCCGTACATCCGTGCACCGTTATCCCAGGTGATTTTCTGCTTTTCTTCGGGTGTGAAGTCAGCGAACTGCTTCTCGACCAAGGCACCAGCGTTTGGCCAGTTGCAGCAAGGATGCGGAAAATCGGTGGACCACATGATGCTATTGGCGCCGAAGAAGTCGATGAATTCGCGCGCGCCAGGTTCGTTGACGAAAGTTGCCGCCATTTGACGCTTGAAGTAAGTGCTGGGCAATTCCTTGACCCCTGGGAAATTGTAATGGTGATGCATGCGCTCATCGAGGAAGCGGATGTAACCGGGTACCCAGAATAAGCCGGGTTCGACGAACACGATTTTCAGTTTCGGGAAGCGTTCAAGAATGCCGGTCAGGATGTACCATGCCATCGTCTCTGCCAGCGCGAAACCTGGCAGTGAAGTGTAGATACCTTTTTGCGGCGTCGGATCACGACGAAACACGCCCCACATGTCTTGCTTCAACGTCAGGTGATTGGCGACGACGACACCGGTTTCGCTGAAGGCGGTCCACAGCTTGTCATATTGTTTGTTGTGATAATCCGGCATGCCGAGTTCGGCTGGGAAATTGGGGATCTGAATCGAGCGTGCACCGAGGTCGCGCAGGCGATAAATCTCGGATACCGCATAGTCGATATCGATCAGCGGCAGCTGATAGGTGATTAGAATTCTTTTCGGATCGACCGAGGCGAACTCATACAGCGTGTTGTTGTAGGCGGTGGCACATTCGCGCCATTTATCGCCGATCGAATAAACTTTTGAGGTGAAATCGAACTCGGAATACATGACTTCGCATTCGACCCCGTCGGCATCCATCACTTTCAGCCGCTCAGTGGAATTGTAATAGCCCGGATGAGTGGCGGCTTCCATATCGACGAAATCTTCCGGCGCCAGCTTTTGACCTCCCATTAGGTCATCCGCCATATGCTTGTTATATTTAGATATACCCGTATCCCATGCGCTGTGCAGGGAGGAGGCAAGATTTTTCTTTACTTGGTCATCGGTCACCACCAGGTGAGAATCGACGGAAAACAGACGGCGTTTCTGGGTGCTCATTTTAAATTCCTCACAATAGCCATTTTCGATGCGAAATTAATATTGGTGACATTATTGCAGCATTATAGACTGTTCAAAAGGGTAAACGGCCTAAAGCACGCTTCAGATCAATGAACATTTTGTAATACAAGGATCGTCCTTTGTAATCTTGGACAAAATGGCTCACATTTTTTATTGGACAGTGCTCAAGGATCCAGGTTGCCATGTGCGTTATTTCACAGAAGCGCTCCGCCGCCAACTAATAGCTATTTGGATTTAATCGCGCCGCCGTTGACGTGTAGGACCTGTCCAGTGATCCATTCGCCATCGCGCGAAACCAGCATTGCCACCATTGCCGCGATGTCTTCAGGCTTTCCGAGCCGCGCTATCGGCGTCTCCAATTCCATCCGATTAATTTGCTCCGCAGACAGCAATGCTTTGACGTTATTGGTGAGGACATAGCCTGGTGCAACTACATTGGCCGTAATGTGATTTGGCCCCCATCGGGTCGAAACGTGGCGCATCAGCGCCTCAACGCCCGCTTTGGCAACCGCGTAGGATACCCGCACCGGCTCGCCAATGCAGGACGCATCGGAACTGGTATAGATAATTGAGCCTCGACCGCGCTTGAGTAATTCAGGCAGGACTGCGCGGGTACATAACAATTGGCCGCGCAGATCGATTCTGACCGTTGCATCGAATACATCGAGTGAAATGGAAAGCGCATCATGATCCACGGGGATCAAACTCATATCAGCCGCGTTCGCGAATAAACAGTCAATACCACCAAACACTTCTACAGCACTTTTAATCAATATTCTCACCGAAAGCTCATTGCTGATATCGCAATCCAACCCGATCGCCCGCCCGCCTTCCGCAATGATTCGATCAGCGATGGCCTCAGCGCCGGCACTGTTCACATCGCCAATCACTACCGCTGCCCCTTCAGCCGCCAGTCTTAGCGCGGTGCCTGCACCGATTCCAGAGGCTCCGCCGGTGACGATAGCCACTTTATTTTCGAGCCTGTGCATGATCGCCAGTTCCTTTGAGCGATGGGTACTCACCGAATGTACTCGGATGCATGTGTTGAAACAATGAAACCGGTAACACTTACATTCGGAAAAGCGGATTGGCGATGAGCCAACAATTGGCTGGAGGATTAAATTTGTTAAATCGAGGCAACGGCGCAAGCTTTGAGGCGAAGCGAGAGACTATTATTTGTCGTACATATGAATGAAATCGCGTACCAGTGGATAAACCTCCTTATCCCAGCGACGGCCGCTGAAAACGCCGTAATGACCGACTCCCGTTTGCACATGATGCTTGCGTTTGTAGGGCCGCACACCAGTACATAACTCTTGCGCCGCCAGTGTCTGACCAATCGAGCAGATGTCATCTTTTTCACCTTCGATCGTAAATAACGCTGTGCGCTTTATTTTCGCTGGATCGATCAATCGGCCCTTGTAATGCATGATACCGCGCGGCAGATGATGTTCCTGGAAGACCCGTTGTACGGTTTGCAAATAAAAATCGGCGGAGAGATCCATCATCGCGAAATATTCTTCGTAAAATTCGCGCGTGGCTTCGGCTTTTTCGTTTTCATGCCGGATCAAATTGGCGTACATCTCGATAAACGAATACACATGTCGCCCCATGTTCATCGACATAAAGGCACTGATCTGCAAAAAACCCGGATATACCCGGCGCAGAGCACCGCGATAGCGCAGCGGCACGTAACCCACCACGGTCTTTTCAAACCATTCGAGCGGTTTGCTGGTCGCAAGTTTATTGACTTCGCTCGGATTAATCCGCGTATCGATCGGCCCTGCCATCAGTGTCATCGTGCATGGCTGCGCGTCGTTGCCGTCTTCCGCCATCGCGGCGACCGCCATCAATACCGGAACAGTCGGCTGACAAACGGCGAGCACATGCGAGCCGGGACCGAGTTCTTCTAAAAATTGAATGACGTGCGTAACGTATTCATCAAGACCAAACTCGCCATCGGAAAGCGGTACATCGCGAATATTCAGCCAATCGGTAACATAGACATCATGATCGCGCAATAGCGTTTGTACAGTCGCGCGCAACAAAGTGGCAAAATGTCCTGAAACCGGAGCGACGACCAATACCCGCGGCTGCGGCACCGCTGTTTCTTTCTTAAAATGCAGCAGTTCGCAGAATGGAGTTATCGCCGTCACTTCCTCAACTACGTCCGTGTCCTTGCCAGCGACGAGGATACTGCCGATATTAAATGGCGGACGATGGTGTGTGAGCCCTGCAAGCGCGGTGACATCACAAGCGGCACCGAGCATTTGTCGCAACAACGAAGGTTGCAACCATTGCGCAGCGGGATAATTCAATAAAGGCGACGCGGCTCGCGCCAGTGCACGTAGAGGATTGGAAATGTCGGCATACATCTGATACATCTGGTACATCAGGGGATTTCTCATCATGTTCCTGCGCCAACTCCAGATTGATCCGCTGTCATTCTAATCCAGAGTGCAAACGATCATTGAAAATTCAGCAACATATATGCCAGTACGCTGACCGAACTGGTGCACAAATTGCAATTCAAACCGGGTGAATTCTCTACCTGCGCAACAGCTGAAGGGTCACTATGGCAAAAACCACTCTCACTATCAGCAGCAAAAATTATTCTTCATGGTCGCTGCGCGGCTGGTTGCTGACGAAATTCGCCGGATTGCCCTTCGAAGAAGAAATTATTCCGCCCGACGATCCCAATATGCGCGCGGAAATATTATTGCTTTCCTCTTCCATTCTAGTGCCTTGCTTGAATCACGATGATATCGAAATTTGGGATACGCTCGCCATCGCCGAGTTTCTCAATGAAACGGTGCCGCAGGCGGGATTACTCCCGGACAATTGCGCGGCACGCGCGCACTGCCGATCGATTTCCGGTGAAATGCACTCGGGTTTTAGCGCATTGCGCGCAGCCCTGCCGATGAATCTGAAAGCGCATTTTCCCCATTTCAAAATCTGGTCGCGCGCGCAGGCCGATATCGATCGCATTCTCGCCATTTGGAAGGATTGCTTCAGTAAATACGGCGGCCCGTATTTATTTGGCAAAAAATTGACGATGGCGGATGCCATGTACGCACCGGTATGCACGAGATTTCTGACTTACGATGTCAAAATCGACGAAGCTTGCTACGAATATTGCAAATACATTATGGCGCTGCCACAAATGCAGGAGTGGGTCGCCGCCGCCAAACTGGAACCGGACGATATCGACGAACTCGATGCGGAATTTTAGAAATTGGCAATGTGGAAACATTCGGTGCGCAATAAAGTACCGGGCACCGATTTGCGGCAATGTAACGCGATAATCGCACCGCGCTAACTCAACATTAAGCGGGGAATACGAATCAAGGTCGCACTATGCGCTTCTCCCTAACCTGTCATGAACAGCGCATCAGCGTGTTGCAGTGCGCATCGTCACGAATTCCTCCGCCGCGGAGGGATGGATGCCGAGCGTGCTATCAAAATGCGCTTTCGTCGCGCCCGCACGCATTGCGACGGCCAACCCTTGAATGATTTCAGCCGCATCGGGCCCCAGCATATGCGCCCCGAGAACCCGATCGGTGGTTTTATCGACCACTAATTTCATAAATGTTTTTTCAGTATTTCCCGCCAGCGTGTGTTTCAGCTGAGTAAATTTCGTCGTAAAAACCGCTATGTCAGCGTAATTTGCGCGCGCTTCTTCCTCGCTCAAACCTACGGTAGCTACGCTGGGTTGGGTGAAAATCGCGGTCGGCACCAACGCTGTATCAACTTGGCTGGGTGTATCTTGGAATAATGTTTTCGCTACGGCCATGCCCTGCGCGAGCGCCATTGGCGTGAGTTCGACTCTGCCGATCACATCACCAATCGCATAAATATTCGGCACGCTGGTTTGAAAATAATCGTTAACTTCAACATATCCAAAGGGATCGCAAATCACACCAGCAGCGGCTAAGCCCAATCCCTCTACTCGCGGTTGGCGACCGGTTGCGTATAAAATGCAGTCGCTTTCAATTTGCTTCCCATCGCCCAGCTCGATCAGCAATCCACCTTCGCATCGATCAATTCGCGCAACCTCGGTATTGAATTGAATATCGATACCCTTTTTCATCATCTCCTCCACCAGCTGCTCGCGCAACTCGCGGTCAAAACCGCGCAAAAATAAATCACCTCGATAAATTAGCTTAACTTCAGAACCCATACCATTGAGAATACAGGCAAACTCTGTCGCAATATAGCCGCCACCGACAATGACTGCGCGCTTTGGAAGTTGCTTGAGATGAAACAGTTCGTTCGATGTAATGACGTGTTCGCAGCCAGGAAACTGCGGTACCCATGGCCAACCGCCGGTCGCAATCAAGATATTGCGCGCCGTAACGATTTCGCCATCGACGTTTAGAGTATGCGCATCGATCAGACTGGCCCGCGCGGGAAATATCTGCACCCCTGATTGATCAAGTAATTTATTATAAATAGTATTTAAACGACTAATTTCTTTATCTTTATTTTTTATTAATTCCACCCAATCAAAAACCGGGTTGCCGATACTCCAGCCAAAGCCGACAGCGTCGCGAAACAACTCCTCGAAATGAGCGGCATACATCAAAAGTTTTTTCGGCACACAACCGACATTGACGCAAGTTCCGCCGAGATATAAATCCTCCGCAATAGCCACGCGCGCGCCGTACTGAGCAGACATGCGGCTGGCGCGTACGCCAGCCGAACCGGCACCGATAACAAACAAATCGTATTGGTATTTACTCACAGCTAATTGCCGCCCTGGATAATTGTGCGGCATAGCTTACCTGAGGGTGGGGCGGATTAAACCTCGATATCGACTGCGTTGCGGCGGCGCTCGGCGCCAAGGCGTCGATCGATAGCGCCTTTCCCGCGGCGACGGCGACGCTCAGGGTTTCTGCGACGCTCGGCGACTGGTGCCTCCGACCGCAATTTGCT
>DASXYH010000327.1:0-3746 GCA_036502545.1 Spongiibacteraceae bacterium | reverse complement strand
CAAGACCAGACTGCCTTCGTTGCGATCGAGCAATTGCGGCAGCATCTCGATCACCATTTCCGTGTGCTGCGCCGGATCGGCGGGATCGGCGCGCATTGAGGGAATGCTCAACACGCCCGCCTGCGCATAATCGAACGGACTTGGCACCGCGACGAATTGCGCCTCCGACGGCACTCCCGAGCGCACCGCGAAACGCTCGAAACCACCGAGCGCGGTCAGCGTCGCCGAGGTCACGATCGCGCCCGCGCAACGCGACCACAGCTGTTGAACCAATGTCTCGGCCGCAATGATCGGACTGCAGTGCAGCGCGATATCGAATGCACCGTTATTATTTTCCGCAAGTGCCAACCAGCGCGCACGCGGCGGCTGTTCATCGCTATTTTTTTTGTCGCCAGGCGCGCTCGCATAATAAAACCATAATTCGCGATTGCTATCGGCGCGCATACGCAGCATCGCTATCGCCGGCAGCCAGCGTTCCGCGCTATCGCGCTCGATATTGCCGTTGCCGTCGAGCGCGTCTTCGAGCGATGCCGCGACACGGCCCAAACGCTCGCTCAATTCTTCGAACGCCGCGCGCAATTGCGCGGCCTGCTCGCGCAGAAAATCCGGCACAACACCGTGCTCAAAGCGATACTGCACGGCGCGTTCGCGCTGCACGCGTGAATCGCCATCGCGACGCTGTCGCGTCGTATTTTCCTCGCTCGCAGCGAGCAATGCTTCCAGCGCCGGCCGCGTTGCGCTCAATAATTGCCGCGCATCGTGAATAATCGACGGCACCATTTCGAGCTGACGCGCAATATTATCGGCCGCGCCGAGTTCGGCACTCGCATTGGCCAATAATTTAATGCTTTGTTCGAGCCATTTGTCAGTCGCGCGCAGCCGGCTCGAATACGCAAAATGATCGCGCGCTTTATCGGGCAGATGATGACCTTCATCGAACACATACAGCGTATCTTCCGGAGCGGGCAGAATCGCGCCGCCGCCGAGCGCAAGATCGGCAAGCACCAAATCGTGATTGGTGACGATCACATCGACGTCGTCGATCGCATCGCGCGCTTTAAAAAAACTGCATTGGCGCACATGCGGACAGCGCCGGCCCGTGCATTGCGCGTGATCGGTGGAAACGCGTGCCCACAGATTTTCCGTAATCTGCTCAGGCCATTGATCGCGATCGCCATCCCACTCGCCGCTGCCCAGCCGATCGAGCATACGCTCTAACACATTCATTTTGTCGCCATCGAGCTGCAGCTGCAACTCATCGGGATATAGCGCCAAGGTCGGATTGAAACCCGGCTGCGCCGCCAAGGTGGTATCGAGCTTCGCCAGACACAAATAACGGCCTCGCCCTTTCGCCAGCGCGAACGTGAATTGTAAACCGCTGTTTTGTTGCAGATCGGGTAAATCCTTAAAAACAATTTGCTCCTGCAGCGCGACAGTTGCGGTCGCAATCACTAATTTCTTTTTGAGCGCCTGCGCAACGGGAATGCCGGCCACGCTGTAGGCGAGTGTTTTTCCGGTACCGGTACCGGCTTCAACCACCGCGATTGCACAGTGTTCGCTGGATTCAGCATGCGCCAACGCGCGCGCTACTTCCGCAATCATGAGGCGTTGACCGTAACGCGCTTTCATTCCCTTGCTTTCGAGCCAGCGTCGGTACGCCTGCTGAATCGATTCTTTTACCGCGTCGGTCAGCATCGCGCTCAACTGCTCAATTTGCTGACGATGGGATTGGCGTAAATTGCAAGCGCGTAGGGACGCTGCGGGACTGGCAGCGCGTCGATCCGTCGCGCGAACTGGCCGTGAATGCGCTGATGATTTTGTTCGCGAAACATTTCGCGCGCGGCGCCGCAAGGCAAGTCCGGATAGCTGCCGTGCAGAATTTTATACGCGAAAAAATTGGTCGGATGCAACACGTATAAATCGATCACCTGACGGTCGATAGCCACCGCGACATCTTCCGGTGTCGCGAAATCGCCTAGCAATGGTTTGCCGAAATTGACATGCACATCGCCTTTGGCTCCGGAAATACCGAGCGCGATACTTTTCAAATCCTCGTGCTCGGCTTTTTGATAACTGCCCTGCGTTGCTTTCTCGTGCAGCTCGCGCGCTTTCGCGCCATCGCAGGGATCGTATTCGTACGAAATAGCGATCGGCACGATATGCAAACGATTGACGAAATCGCTGAACGATTCCGCGCTTTTATCCTGCGCTATCGTCAGCATTTTGATAATCGCAGGCTCGGTGCGATCGATACCATTCTTGGCGCGGCCTTCGCGCTGTGCGATCCAGATCGAGCTGCGATCGTTTTCAATCGAATGACGAATATAGGCTGAAAGATTTTTGTACGCCGCCAATATCTGTCGCGGCCCTTTGGCCGAACGCTTCACGATAAAACTTTTATTGAGGCGCATCAGATCGGCGGCGAATGGCTTCGACAATAAATTATCGCCGATCGCAATGCGCACGGTGTCGTGATCGTTGTGGTACAGCGCGTAATTGACGAAGGCCGGATCGAGGGCAATATCGCGATGATTGCTCATGAATAAATAGGGCTGCAGCTTATCGAGTTCGGTCAGCCCCGAGATCGTGAATTGATCGGTGGTGCTTTCGATCATCCGATCCATGTATTTTTTAACCAGTGTCTGCAACGCATAAACGTTAGCGACGCCTTTCAATTCGCGCCGCAACAACTTGCGCACCAACGGCCGCACGAGGGCGGGAAAACGCGCGGTTAATTGCGGCAGTCGCAGTTTGGCGAGGTTCTCGAGAAATTCGTGATCGCACAGCAGACGATCCAGCACCGGACGTATTTCGTCATCGTGGTAAGGGCGAATATCGGCGAATGGATCGGTCATTGTGGTGGCGGACTCATCTGGCAAGTGGCGCGAACCTTACCGGATCGGCGAGGATTCGTCACCTGCGCAAGCGTTCAACTTTTACCAGGCATTGCGCCTATTTATGCTTGACGCTATCGGGGCTCGCCCTTATGATGCGCGCCTGCTTTGCATTGGCCCACGCTAAACAAAGCGGTTTGTGATTGCGGGGTGGAGCAGCCTGGTGGATTGTTGGGCTCGAAACATCGCAAGAGACGAAGGGAATAACACAACCCTCGTCGAGAAATACCAGAGTGTTGATTGATTGCGGGGTGGAGCAGCCTGGTAGCTCGTCGGGCTCATAACCCGAAGGTCGTTGGTTCAAATCCAGCCCCCGCTACCAAAATTCCAAAAGGCTTACAGCGATGTAAGCCTTTTTTATTTTGCGTCTCCGGAGCCCGCTAGTGCCCCTGACCATCGCTCAGCTTTTACAGCAACTGCGCAATGCAGCGGATTCGATCGCATTCCATCAAGTCATCGAAACAATCAATACTCATTACAGCTATATGCCGACGCAATTTAGCAACGGTATCGGCACCGATTGCATCACCAACGCGGCTGGCACTAACGAAGGTTCATGTCGCATCTTTGCCTTTGCGCAATTGCATAATTTAAGCGAGCAGGAAACGCTGGCCGGCTTCGGCCAGTTTAATCGCGATGTATTGCAAAATCCTGATGGCGGCGACCACGCCAACATTCGCACGTTCATGCGTCACGGCTGGCGGGGCATTCGCTTTGCGGGAACGGCGCTGACTATAAAGTAATCGCAATATCTTCAGAAATAAAAAAGGCCTCAACAGGCCCTTTTTTATTTCTGAGAGCTGATCATGCCTTGATGCGGCTTTTGTATTCGCCGGTGCGCGTGTCGATTTC
>DASXYH010000326.1:0-5218 GCA_036502545.1 Spongiibacteraceae bacterium | reverse complement strand
TCGACGACTTCTCCGATGCCGAATAGCACGGAGCTTCGGTAAGATCACCTTCTTGTCCTGAAAAAGAGAACCCCCTTCCGGCGCCTCATGCTCTGCTACCGCGTGCCGTTTTACTGAAAAAAAACCCCTCTCTTGACGGTCCCGAAAACTTACTCCGAAAAAAAGCTTGCCAAGACAATCACTGCCTATTACTATTACTGCCACGACAGTAATTGATAAGGCAGACACTGCGCATGAATGACAAGTTCGATCTTTCCGGACTACGGGTTGAAGACAGCGACGGGCTCTACCAGCGCGAGGGCTACCGCATCTGTGAAAGCCTCGGCTATCTGCTCAAACGTACGGTCACTATGCTGAGCGGCGCGATCGATCAGGAGCTGGCGCAATACGATCTCACCCACCCGCAATTCAGCATCCTGATGATCTTGTCCGAACGCAACTGCTACACCGCCGCCGACCTGGCGCGCGAGACCTGCGGCGATACCGGCGCCATCACTCGCATGCTCGACCGGCTTGAAGCCAAGGACATGGTCCGCCGTGTCCGCAGCGTCGAGGACCGCCGCGTGGTGAATATCGAATTGACCCAATCGGGCAAATTGTTCGCGGAAAAAATCCCCGTTGTCGCCATCAATGTATTGAATCGGCATCTCACCGGTTTCAGTAAAGAAGAACTGGAAACAATGAAAGGCTTTTTGCGCCGCCTGCTCAGCAACGGCGGTGTTCCCATCACCGGCATGAGCGCTAACACATAGCGAGTGGCATCATCATGAAAACTTTTCTTGACTTGCATCCCGATAAATCTCCGCTTAACGCTAATTTATTCGGGGTGGTTTTATTCGGCGCACTTCTAACACTTATACTCAGCGGCTGCGCGAGTTATCGCGATATCGGCAGCGATAAAAAATTGCGACCGGTCGATTCGTTCGAAACGCAGAAAACGTTTACTGTCGCCGCTGACGATTGGCCCACACAGCAATGGTGGAATCGCTTCGATGACGCGCAATTGAATGCGCTCGTCGCTGCGGCACTCGCGCACAATCCTTCGCTCGATGCCGCCGCCGCGCGCGTGAAAGCGGCGCAGGCGTATACGGGCAGCGCGCGCTCTACGCTGTATCCGCAGATCGACGCTTCGGCCGATATTTCCTATCAACACGTCAGCGAAAACTGGATTTTTCCGCCGCCGTTTGGCGGTGTCTCCGTTTTCAACGATACCTTGCGCGTGAGCGGCTCATACGAACTCGATTTCTGGGGCAAGAATCGCTCCGCGGTGAAAGCGGCGATTTCGCAGGAACAGGAAGCGCAGGCCGAACAGCAGAGCGCCGTTTTATTACTGACTAGCAATGTCGCGAAAACCTATATCGAATTCGATCGCCTGTTCACGCAACGCGATGTTGTCGCGCAATCGCTGCAACAGCGCGAGAAAATTTTTACGCTGACGCAGCAGCGCGTCGATGCAGGGCTCGACACGCGCGCCGAACTTAAACAAGCCGAATCGCAATTGCCGGTACTGCGCGGACAGCTTGCACAAATCGACGAAGCGATCGGCGCTGCACGCAATGCGTTAGCTGCACTGATCGGTGCCGGCCCGGATCGCGGTTTGCAAATTCAGCGCCCGCAAATGACGGTGACGCAGGCATCGGCAAAATTGCCGGCGAATTTACCGCTGAATTTATTGGGCCGTCGTCCGGATGTGGTCGCCGCACGCTGGCAGGCGGAAGCGGCATTGCAACAAACCGATGTCGCCAAAGCAGAGTTTTATCCGAACGTCAGCCTCACCGGTTACATCGGTTACTCCAGTCTCGGCCTCGACAATATCACCCGCGCAAACAGTGAAGAATACGGTATCGGCCCCGCCATTCGACTGCCGATTTTCAACGGCGGCCGCCTGCGCGCGAATTTGAAAAACCAATACGCCAGATATGAAAGCGCCGTCGCCAATTACGATGCAACACTGACGACCGCGCTGCGCGATGTCGCCGATCAATTGAACGCGCTGCAATGGTTGCAGACGCGCCAGAGCGAACAACAAAACGCAGTGAAAATTGCAGGCGATGCGCTTGATCTGGCAACGCAGCGTTACGAAGCGGGTCTCGGCAATTACCTCACCGTGCTCGATGCCGAAACGACGCTGCTGGCGCAAGATCAGCTCGGTGTCGAATTGAGCGCGCGTGCGCTCGATTTGCAGGTGAATTTAATTAAAGCGTTGGGCGGCGGTTACGACGTTACGCAAACCGCTCGCACAGAAAAGTGATCATCGATTTTTAAAACAATCGGCTTTTTTAAAAACGATTGATAGCAACGATTGTATAGACAGGAGTTCATCATGAACGACACAACGAATACCTCGAATCAAAATGGCAACGGCAAACGCAAAAAAGCGATGTTGATCGCCGGCGCGATATTCGCGGGTATCGGCTTTATTTACGGTGCTTATTGGCTGCTCGATGGCCGCTATTACGAAAGCACCGACGATGCTTATATCGCCGGCAATGTCGTGCAGGTGACACCGCAAGTCGCGGGCACTGTGGTTGCGATTACCGCCGACGATACCGATTTCGTGAAAGCCGGCGACGATCTCGTACTGCTCGATAAAGCCGATGCGAAAGTCGCACTCGATCAGACCGAAGCCGCGCTCGCGCAAACGGTGCGGCAAGTACATTCATTGTTTACCACCAACGCATCGCTCGCGGCCAATGTGGAACTCGCACAAAGCCAGCTCGCGAAAGCCGAAGCCGATTTGGCGCGCCGGAAAAATCTGGCGAAAAGCGGCGCGGTGTCTTTTGAAGAATTGAATCACGCGGAAACTGCCGTCAAAAGCGCGCAGGCGGATTTGTTGTCGGTACAAGAGAAGCTCACCACCAATCAGGCATTCACCGAAAATACCAGCGTGGAAAATCACCCCGCGGTGATGCAGGGCGCGGCGAAAGTGCACGAAGCGTATCTCGCGTATGAACGCGCCGCGATTCCCGCTTCGGTCAGCGGCTACGTGGCAAAACGTTTGGTGCAACTCGGTCAACGTGTCGCTCCGGGTAATCCGCTGATGGCGATTATTCCGCTGGAGCAGGTGTGGGTCGATGCGAATTTCAAGGAAGGCCAACTCGCGCATATGCGAATCGGCCAACCAGTGACGCTCGAAGCCGATATCTACGGCGGCAAAGTTGAATACAAAGGCAAAATTATCGGCCTCTCGGCCGGCACCGGCAGCGCGTTCAGTTTATTGCCCGCACAAAATGCCACCGGCAACTGGATCAAAGTCGTGCAGCGTTTACCCGTCAAAGTGCAGATCGATCCTGAAGATTTGCGCGCGCATCCGTTGCGTATCGGCTTATCGGTGGTCGCGAAAGTCGGCGTGAAAGATCAAAGCGGTCCGCAGCTATCGAACGCAACGCGCAGCGAACCTGTTTATCAAACGAATGTATACGGCAATTTGGATGCGCAAGCCGATGCGCTGGTGAAACGCATCATCGCGGAAAACAGCGGCGCGGCAGCGCATAAAGATGCGATCGCGGATAAAGCGCTGTCGAATCGAAAACGCGAATCTACACACACGGTAACCGGTGAAATTTCCGCTCGGTGATGCGGCGTTTTATTTTCGCTGCGCAGATGAGCCCGTAATTCGAAGATTGGAAAAATATCATGTCCGACTCGACAACGACATCCACCAACGGCGCACCGCCACCGCTGCATGGCACCCAATTGCTGTTGGGCGCCATCGCGCTGGCGCTGGCCACGTTCATGAATGTGCTCGACACGTCGATCGCAAACGTATCGATTCCGACAATCTCGGGCGATCTCGGCGTTTCGCCGAATCAGGGCACTTGGATAATCACTTCGTTCGCGGTGGCGAATGCGATTTCAGTTCCGCTCACCGGCTGGCTGACGCAGCGTTTCGGTCAGGTGCATTTATTTGTCACGTCGATTTTATTGTTTGTTTTCGCTTCGTTTCTGTGCGGAATTGCGCCCAATATTCAATTGCTGATCGCCGCGCGCGTATTGCAGGGCGCCGTTGCCGGTCCCATGATTCCGTTGTCGCAAGCATTATTATTGAATACATATCCAAAAAGTAAAAACGGCACGGCCCTATCGATTTGGGGTATCACTACCCTCGTCGCTCCGGTCGCGGGCCCGCTGCTCGGCGGTTACATTTCCGATAATTATTCATGGCCGTGGATTTTCTATATCAATGTGCCGGTTGGATTGTTAACCGCGGGCGTTATCTGGCAACTTTATCGCACGCGCGAATCGGCCACGCGCAAATTGCCGATCGACAGCATTGGCCTCGCGCTGCTCGTCATCTGGGTTGCGGCGCTGCAGATCATGCTCGATAAAGGTAAGGAGCTCGACTGGTTCAATTCGGGCAGCATCGTCGCGCTCGCGGTTACCGCGTTTATCGGCTTCGTGTTTTTTCTGATTTGGGAATTGAACGAAACGCATCCGGTGGTCGATTTGAGTTTGTTCAAACGCCGC
The DNA here is from genome assembly GCA_036502545.1 of Spongiibacteraceae bacterium. Lineage (GTDB taxonomy): Bacteria > Pseudomonadota > Gammaproteobacteria > Pseudomonadales > CAMLJR01 > CAMLJR01. The sequence continues at coordinate 751 of DASXYH010000326.1, read as the reverse complement.
AATTTTTGGGCGGGCGTGATCGCGTTCGCGCTCGCGTACGGCACCTTCTTCGGCAATCTTGTGGTATTGCCGCTGTGGCTGCAGACGCAAATGGGTTACACCGCCACCAAGGCCGGCATCATTCTCGCGCCGGTGGGCCTGCTGGCAATTCTGATCACGCCGATAGTCGGAAAAAATCTCACGAAGTGGGATCCGCGCTGGGTGGCGACGACGGGATTCGCAACATTCGCACTGGTATTTTTCATGCGCTCGCGTTTCAACACCAGTATCGATGTGAAAGGTCTGATGATTCCGACCATTATTCAGGGCATTCCGATGGCGTTGTTTTTTGTGCCGCTGACCGCGATTCTGTTATCGGGTTTGCCGCCGGAACGAATTCCATCGGCAACGGGTCTGGCGAATTTCTGTCGCATGCTTTTGGGCGGTTTCGGCTCCTCGATCGCGACGACGTTGTGGGATCGCCGCAGCACGCTGCATCACGCGCAACTCACCGAGGCGGCGAACGTTTACAATCCTGTATTCAATTTGAATCTGCAAAATATCAACGGCTTCGGCGTCAACAATGAGCAGGCGCAAAATCTGATCGAGCGTACCTTATCGATACAGGCCGGCATGCTCGGCCTCAACGATATATTTTTCCTGTCGTCGCTGATATTTGTCGCGCTGATCGGTTTGATCTGGCTTTCGAAACCGGTTAAATCATCGGCACCGATAGATACGAGCGCGGCGCATTAGCAAAAAATACTGCGCG
>DASXYH010000325.1:0-2196 GCA_036502545.1 Spongiibacteraceae bacterium | reverse complement strand
AGTAACGCAAAACTGGCGGCGTGCGATTCGGGAAAACCGTAGGCGCCGAAGCCTTTCATCTGGTTAAAAATACGCTCGGCGAATTCGAGAGAATATCTATTGTCTTTTAACATGCCTTTGATCAGCTTTTCGCGAAACTGCATCAGATCGCCGTTCTTTCCCCACGTTGCCATCGCGCGGCGCAATCGATCTGCTTCACCGCCCGAAAAACCAGCAGCCACCATCGCAATTTTGATCACCTGTTCCTGAAAAATCGGTACGCCGTATGTGCGTTTGGTTATTTCCCATATTTCCGAAGTGATGTCGTCTTCAACCGCTTCGAGTCCCTGCCGTCTGCGCAGATACGGATGCACCATATCGCCCTGAATCGGACCCGGCCGCACGATCGCGACCTGCACCACGAGGTCGTAATATTCTTTTGGGCGCAGACGCGGCAGCATTGACATCTGTGCGCGCGATTCGACTTGAAACACGCCGACGCTATCGGCCTGCTGCAGCATCTCGTAGGTGGCCTTATCGTCGGGCGCGATATCCGCCATGCACGTGGGGCGCTGTCTTGCGGAATCAAATTGGGTTTCTGGAATCAACGCGAAGCATTTGCGAATCGCGGTCAGCATGCCGAGCGCGAGCACATCGACTTTCATCAGACCGACCGCTTCCAGATCTTCTTTATCCCATTGAATGACGGTGCGCTCGGGCATACTGGCGTTTTCGACCGGCACCAGCGTGCTGATCGGCACATCGTTCAATACGAAGCCGCCGACATGCTGCGATAAATGGCGTGGAAAACCGCGCAGCTGTTGCACGAGATCGAAAAATAATTCGACCATGCGGGTGTTGGTCGGCAACCCCAATTCATCGAAGCGCGCAATCAAGTCGCGCTTGCTGTCCCACCACGCCATCGACTTCGCGAGCTGATCGATAAACAGCGGATCGAAGCCGAGCGCTTTGCCGATATCGCGCACCGCGCTGCGCGCGCGATAACAAATCACCGTGGCGGCGATCGCGGCGCGTTCGCGGCCGTATTTTTTATAAATGTATTGAATGACTTCTTCGCGGCGCTCGTGTTCGAAATCGACATCGATATCGGGTGCCTCGTTGCGCTCTTCCGAAATGAAGCGCTCGAACAATAATGAAGTCTGCTCGGGCGAGACTTCGGTAATACCAAGACAAAAACACACGACGGAATTTGCCGCCGAGCCGCGGCCCTGACAGAGAATGTTTTCTTTACGTGCGTATTCGACGATATCGAACACCGTGATGAAATAATATTCGTATTCTTTTTTGCGAATCAGTGCGAGCTCTTTGGCAATGCTTTGCCGCATCGCGAGCGGAACGCCAGCGGGCCAGCGTTTTTGCGCACCTAGCTCGACCTGATGCGCGAGATAGTCGGCCGGTGTCACATTTGTCGGCACCAGCTCGCGCGGATATTCGTATTTCAATTCGCTCAGCAGAAAATGGCAGCGCTCGGCGATATGCACCGTTTCGTGCAGCAGCGCCGGCGGATAAAGATTTTCCAGCTCATCGAGCGCGCGCAGATAACGCTCGGCATTGCCGTCGCGGCGAAAACCGAGTTTATCGATCGACGTGTTGTGATGAATGGCCGTCACCGCATCGAGCAGCATTTTGCGCTCGGGTGCATGCATAGCGACGGCGCCGCAGGCAACGAGCGGAATATGCCAGCGTTCGGACAATGCCAGGCAATCGCCAAAGCGTTCCGGCTCATCGCCACGCAATAAATTGCTGTAGCCGATCCATAGGCGATCGACGAACGCTTGCTGCAGTGTTGCTGCTATGCTGTCGTTATCGGCACTAACTGATAATTGGGGTTTCCAAATTAGCAAATTATGGCGTAGGTTATGTTCGAGTTCGTGCAGATGCAAACGGTATTCGCCCTTCGCGCTGCGCCGGCGCGCCAGCGTGATCAGCGCAGATAATTCGCTGTAACCGGTGCGATTCGTCACCAGCGCGATGACGTGAATATTTTTCTGCCCCGATTCGTTTTGCAAATGAAATTCGGCGCCGACAATCAATTTTAAATTCAATTGTCGCGCCGCGACCCACGCCTTGACGATACCGGCCAGCGAGCATTCATCGGTAATTGCGATTGCGGCATAACCCGAATTTTTCGCCTGCTCGACCAATTCATGCGCATGCGAAGCGCCGCGCAGAAAACTGAAATTGGTCAGGCAGTGC
>DASXYH010000324.1:0-9375 GCA_036502545.1 Spongiibacteraceae bacterium | reverse complement strand
GGCGCCGCCAAGTTTCAGCGCATAAATTGCCGGTTGTGGATGGCCAGCATTTTCAATTTCATCGTAGACTGCTTCGAGTTTTGCAATTGTTTTTCCCAACAGGATGACGGTTGCGCCGTGCGCGGCAAAAGCGATTGCAGCGGCGCGGCCGATGCCGTCGCCGGCGCCGGTGACAAGGATAACGCGGCCGTGCAATAAATCAGCGGCGGGTTGGTAATTTGCTGGAATCGTGGAAATCATCAACTAATCCAATTTTGCAGAATCGAAATAATTTGCTGCGGTTCATCCGCGATAAAATCCGCGCCCCAGTTTTCGCACGGATCGTCGGCGTGCACGTAGCCGTAACTGCATGCGATCGAAACCATGCCGGCGTTGCGCGCCGATTCGATATCGCGGCGGTGATCGCCGATATAAATCGCTTCGCTCACCGCGCAGCCGATTTGTTTGCACGCGAGATACAACGCTTCGGGATGAGGTTTACGTTCGTGCACATGATCGGGGCAGATCAACACAGCGCAGCGCGAAAGCAAATTCAACAATTGCAGCAATGGCTCCGCAAATGCATTCGGTTTGTTAGTGATAACGCCCCATTGTAAATTTTTGCTTTCAATAAATTGCAGCGTTTCCGCCATGCCGGGAAATAATTGTGTGTGCTCGGCTAGATGCCGCGCGTACAGCGCGAGAAACTCCTTGCGCAGCGGTTCGAATTGCGGCGCGTTTTCATCGCAGCGAAACGCAGCTTTAACCATGCCGCGCGCGCCATCCGATACCGATTGGCGAAAATGCGCGTAAGCGATCGGCGCATTGCCGTGCCGTTCGAGCATCAGGCTGACGATCTGATAAAACTCCGGCGCGGTGTCGAGCAATGTGCCGTCGAGATCGAGCAATACCGCCTGCAGCGGCTTATCGAAATTAATTTGCGATGAGGCCGACATCGAATCAATCCGGTTTTTTCGCATGCAATAAATAATTGACGCTGACATCGCGCCCATTCAATCGATAGGTTTGCGTCAGCGGATTGTATTGCATACCGGTGATATCAAGTAGTTGCAAGCTAGCGCGGCGCAGCCAATCGGCCAGTTCGGAAGGGCGAATGAATTTGGCGTAATCGTGGGTGCCTTTCGGCAATAATTTCAACAGGTATTCGGCGCCGAGAATCGCGAACAGATACGATTTCGGATTGCGGTTCAGCGTCGAAAAATATAAATCGCCGCCGGGTTTGCACAACGTTGCGCAGGCGTTGATGATCGACTGCGGATCGGGCACGTGTTCCAGCATTTCCATGCAGGTAACGACGTCGTATTGCGCGGGCTGTTCCAGCGCGAGTTCTTCGGCGGTGATGCGGCGGTAATTTACTTCGACATTCGATTCGAGCTGATGCAGTCGCGCGACTGCGAGCGGCGCTTCGCCCATATCGATGCCGGTGACGAATGCGCCGCGGCTCGCCATAGCTTCAGCGAGAATACCGCCGCCGCAGCCGACATCGAGCAATTGTTTTGCCGCGACCGGTGAGCGCTCGTCGATGTAATTCGCGCGCAGCGGATTGATATCGTGCAGCGCTTTGAATTCGCTGTGGCGATCCCACCAGCGATGCGCGAGTTCTTCGAATTTCGCAATTTCAGCGCGATCGACATTGGCAATCATAGGTTACCTCCATTGGGTTTCTCCCCTCTCCCCGCGGGAGAGGGCGGGGGTGAGGGCGCTCCGATTTTTTGTTGCCAGGCCAATGCGCGCTCGCGCAGGTCCGCCAAATTGATCGTGGTGGGCTGGCGATTTTCCAGCATCAGCTTGCCGTTGATCCAGCTGTGCGTTACGCGCGCGCCGCTGTTGGTGTACACGAGCTGCGACAGCGGATGAAACAGCGGTTGATTTTCGATGTCGCTGAGATCGATCGCGATGACATCGGCGTATTTTCCGCTTTCGAGGCTGCCGATGTGTTCATCCAGTCCGAGCGCTTTCGCGCCATTGAGCGTTGCCATTTGCAATGCGTCGAACGCGGGCAGTGCGGCGGCGTTTTGTGCAACCGCTTTTGCCAATAATGCGGCGGTGCGCAATTCGGCAAACAGATCGAGATCGTTATTGCTGGCGGCGCCGTCGCTGCCGAGCGCGACATTGATGCCGCTATCCACTAATTTTTGCACAGGGCAAAAACCGCTCGCCAATTTCAAATTCGATTCGGGGCAATGCACGACGTGGCAATTGTTGCGCGCGAGCAGTTCGATATCATCGACATTCAGTGTTGTTGCGTGCACGCACAGCGTACGCGGGCCGAGCAGACCCAAACGCTGCAAGCGCGCGAGCGGACGCTCGCCGGTTTTGGCGACGGCTTCATCGATTTCGTGTTGCGTTTCATGCACGTGAATTTGAATCGCGCTGTCGAGTTCCGCTGCGAGCATCGCAATGCGCGCCAGCGGCGCATCGCTCACCGTGTAGGGCGCGTGCGGACCGAAACCGATGCTGATCAATTCGCTATGTTTGAAATCGTCGAGCAGTTGTAAACCTTTGTGAATGTAATCGTCTGCGCTCTGACCCCAGGCGGTGGGGAAATCAAATACCGGAAAATGAATTTGCGCGCGCATCCCGATATCGTGCGCGGTTTGCGCGACGACATTCGGAAAGAAATACATATCGCTGAAACAGGTGGTGCCGCTGCGCAGCATTTCAGCAATCGCAAGCAGGCTGCCGTCGCGTACGAATTCTTCGCCGACCCATTGGCTTTCGGCCGGCCAGATATGATCGGTGAGCCATGCGTGCAGCGGGTAATCGTCGGCATAACCGCGAAGCAGGCTCATCGCCGCATGACCGTGCGCGTTGATGAGGCCCGGTAGTAAAGCGTGATCGCCGAGATCGAAAACACGGTCCGCAGCAATCGCTCTGGCTTGCGCTGCGGGAAGCAGTGCGACAATACGGTTGGCATCTATCACCAGTGCGTGATGCTCCAATACGATATTGGCCGGCGCGATCGGAATGATCCAGCGCGCGAAAATGACGGTGTCGGCGCGCGATGACGGCGCGCGATTTTGCAACGGTGCTATTTCCATTGATTACAAATAATTCGGCCAGCGGTTTCAAACAGGCCGGCAGTATACCTGTAAACCGGCTCGCAAAGAGATGCAGTGGGGATTTTACTGTCCGCAGAACAATGATTTATGGTACGATTCGGCCCTTTATGCCAAGGCCTTTACGGTCTCTTTCCGGTTTTTCTCCGGTCTTTGCACGGGGCTGCAAATAGCAGCGGCGCTCAGCTATTTTCTGCCGCGAATCGATAACAAGGAACAGCTTTCTCCATGGTTGAAATCGCCAAAGAAATTTTGCCCGTCAATATTGAAGACGAGCTAAAACAATCCTATCTCGATTATGCGATGAGCGTCATCGTCGGTCGCGCCTTGCCCGATGTGCGCGACGGTTTGAAACCGGTGCATCGGCGCGTGCTGTTCGCGATGAGCGAACTCAGCAACGACTATAACAAGCCTTATAAAAAATCCGCGCGCATCGTCGGCGATGTGATCGGTAAATATCATCCGCACGGAGACTCTGCGGTTTACGACACTATCGTGCGAATGGCGCAGCCGTTTTCGCTGCGCTACATGCTGGTCGATGGTCAGGGCAACTTCGGTTCGATCGATGGCGATTTTCCGGCGGCGATGCGTTACACCGAAATTCGCATGTCGAAAATCGCGCATGAATTACTCGCCGATCTCGACAAGGAAACGGTCGACTGGGTGCCGAACTACGATGGCACCGAACAAATTCCGCAAGTGATGCCGACCAAGGTGCCAAACCTTTTGGTCAACGGTTCAACCGGTATTGCGGTGGGCATGGCGACCAATATTCCGCCGCACAATTTGCGCGAAGTGATCAATGGCTGTCTGGCGCTGATCGATAATCCCGATGTCAGCATCGAAGAATTGATGGAATTTATTCCAGGCCCGGATTTCCCCACCGCCGGCATCATCAACGGCCGTGCCGGCATCGTCGAAGCGTATCGTACCGGACGCGGACGCATTTATGTACGCGCGCGCGCCGTGGTTGAAACCGATGAAAAAACCAATCGCGAAACGATCATCATTCACGAGCTGCCGTATCAGGTAAATAAAGCGCGGCTGATCGAAAAAATCGCCGAGCTGGTCAAAGAGAAAAAACTCGAAGGCATTTCCGAACTGCGCGATGAATCCGATAAGGACGGCATGCGCGTCGTCATCGAAATCAAGCGTGGCGAAATGGGCGAAGTGGTGCTCAACAATTTATACGCGCAGACGCAAATGGAAAGCGTGTTCGGCATCAACATGGTGGCACTGGTTGATCGCCAACCGAAACTGCTGAATCTGAAACAGCTGCTTGAGGCGTTCGTTCGTCATCGCCGCGAAGTGGTGACGCGCCGCACCGTGTATCTGCTGCGCAAGGCGCGCGAACGCGGGCATATTCTCGAAGGTCTTGCCGTTGCGATCGCGAATATCGATCCGGTAATTGAATTAATCAAAGCTTCTGCCAATACGCAGGAGGCACGCGATAAATTGCTCGCGCAGCCGTGGCAGCCCGGCGAAGTATTGGGCATGTTGGAGCGCGCCGGCACCAATGCTTGCCGTCCTGACGATTTGCCGGCGGAAATGGGGCTGCGCGATGGCCGCTATTATTTATCGCCCGATCAGGTGCAGGCGATTCTCGATCTGCGTCTGCAAAAACTGACCGGTCTCGAACACGAAAAACTGATCGAGGAATATCAGGAAAAACTGATCGAGATTGCGGAGTACCTCAGCATTCTCGGCAATCCGGAAAAGTTGAAGGCGGTGATTCGCGGCGAGCTTGAGCAGATCGTTGCCGATTTCGGTGATGATCGCCGCAGCGAAATCACCACATCGCAACTCGATCTGTCGATCGAAGATTTAATCGCGGAAGAAGATCGCGTCGTCACGATTTCGCACGGCGGCTACGCGAAAACGCAGGCGCTTGCCGATTATCAGGCACAGCGCCGCGGTGGCATGGGCAAATCGGCAACGGCGGTCAAAGACGAAGATTTCGTCGAACATTTATTGATTACCAGCTCGCATGACACGATTCTGTGTTTCAGCAATCTCGGCAAAGTGTATTGGTTGAAGGTGTATCAAATCCCATTGGCGGGACGCGGTTCGCGCGGGCGGCCGATGGTGAATTTGCTGCCGCTGGGAGAGGGTGAGCGCGTTACGTCGATTTTGCCGGTAAAAGAATATCTCGCCGACCATTTTATTTTCATGGCGACCGCAAACGGCACCGTGAAGAAAACGCCGCTCACCGAATTTTCGCGGCCGCGCAGCGTCGGTTTGCGTGCACTCGAACTCGATGAAGGCGACGTGCTCGTCGGCACCGCCATCACCGATGGCTCGCGCGAAGTGATGCTGTTCAGCGATGCGAATAAAGCCGTGCGTTTTCGCGAAGAAGAAGTGCGCGCGATGGGTCGCACCGCGCGCGGTGTGCGCGGTATTCGTCTCAGCGCAGGACGCAAAGTGATTTCGCTGATCATTCCGCAGCAGGGCGGCAAAGTATTGACCGTCAGCGAAAACGGTTACGGCAAACGCACCGATGCCGAAGATTTTCCGACTAAAGGCCGCGGCACGATGGGCGTTATCGCGATGCAGATCAGCGAGCGCAACGGTGGCCTCGCCGGTGCGGTGCAGGTTTTTGATGGCGACGAATTGATGCTGATTTCCGATCAGGGCACATTGGTGCGCACGCGCACGAATGAAATTTCGGAACTGAGTAGAAATACGCAGGGCGTACGCGTGATTCGTCTGAAAGAGGGCGAGAAATTGGTTGGCATCGAACGCATCGCGGAGCCGGAAGAAATTGAAGTTGGCGCGGAGTTGCCCGAGGATTGAGAAACTAACTTCCCCCTGATAAGGGGGATCGAGGGGGTTAATGGTTTAAGAAAACCCCTCCCGGCCTCCCCTTGTCAGGGGAGGGGCGCTCTAACGAATTATTTAAGGTGCGATAGCAATGACACGGAAATACAATTTTTGCGCAGGTCCGGCGGCGTTGCCGGAGGCGGTGCTGGAGCAGGCTAAAGCGGAATTATCCGATTGGCGCGGTCGTGGCTTGTCGGTAATGGAAATGAGTCATCGCTCGAAAGAATTCGTTGAAATCGCCGCCACGGCGGAAAAAGATTTTCGCGAATTGCTGAATATCTCCGACGATTACGCCGTGCTGTTTTTGCAGGGCGGCGCGAGCCAGCAATTCGCGGCGGTGCCATTAAACCTGTTAAATGAAAACGGTGTGGCCGATTATGTCAATACCGGGCAGTGGTCGACCAAAGCGATTAAAGAAGCGAAGCGTTTTGGCAAAGTGAATGTCGTAGCGAGCGCCGAGGATACGAATTTCTCGACGATTCCTGCATTCGATAGCTGGAAGCGCAGTACTGACGCTGCATATCTGCACTACATCGCAAACGAAACGATCGGCGGTGTTGAGTTTTTCTGGACGCCCAAAGTAAATATGCCGCTCGTCGTCGATATGTCGTCGACGATTTTGTCGCGGCCGATCAACGTCGGCGATTTTGGCGTGATTTACGCCGGTGCGCAAAAAAATATCGGCCCGGCCGGTTTGACGATTGTCATCGTGCGCAAGGATTTGCTCGGCAAATCATTGCCGATTTGTCCGACCATGCTCGATTACAAAACTGCGGCCGATAACGATTCGATGTACAACACGCCGCCGACCTTCGCGTGGTATTTGGCCGGTTTGGTATTTCAGTGGCTGAAAAATCTCGGTGGTTTGGACGGCATGGAAAAAATCAATCGCCGTAAAGCCGAGAAGTTATACGGCTATATCGACAGCAGCGGTTTTTATCGCAACCCGGTGGAAAAGCAGAGCCGTTCGACGATGAACGTGCCGTTCGTATTGGCCGATGAAAAATTTGATAAGCCGTTTTTAGCGGGCGCGAATGAGGCGGGGTTGTTGAATCTCGCCGGCCATCGCTCGGTCGGCGGTATGCGCGCGAGTATTTATAACGCGGTGCCGGAAGCAGCGGTCGATGCGTTGATTGCGTACATGACAGCTTTCGCGCAGCGAAATGGTTAGACTCAGCGCAATGATGATGCGAATGATATGAGCGATGCTTCCGAACTCGACAAACTGCGTCAGCAGATCGATGCAGTCGATACGCAGCTTCTAGAACTGCTGACGCAGCGGGCGTTGTGCGCGCAAAAAGTTGCGGAAGTGAAGCTCAAGGAATTCGAGCAGCAAAATGGCAAGGCCGATTTGTCGCAGGTGATGTTCTATCGCCCCGAGCGCGAGGCGCAAGTATTGCGCAAAGTGATGGAACGCAACAAAGGCCCACTTGATGCGCAAACGATCGCGCATATTTTTCGTGAAATCATGTCGGCGTGTCTGGCGCTGGAAACGCCGGTCGAAGTCGCGTATTTCGGTCCGGCCGGCAGTTTTACCAATGCCGCGGCGTTGAAGCATTTCGGCCACTCGGTGATTGCGCTGCCGCAGCCCGGCATCGCCACTGTATTCGCACAAGTCGAATCCGGACAATGCAAATTCGGTGTGGTACCGGTGGAAAATTCCACCGAGGGTATGGTCAATCACACGTTGGATAATTTCATCAATTCGCCGCTGAAAATTTGCGGTGAAGTCGAGCTGCGTATCAATTTGCATTTATTGGCGAACAGCCGCACCAATGCGTCAAATATTCAGCGCATCTGTGCGCATCCGCAGGCGCTCGCGCAGGCGCGCAATTGGCTCGACAGCAATTGGGCGCATGTCGAAATCGAGCCGGTCAGCAATAATGCCGAAGCAGCGCGACTCGCGGCCGAACAGGACGGTGTGGCGGCGGTGGCGGGCGATCTTGCCGCTGAGCAATACGGTCTGTTGAAAATTGCAAAAAATATCGAAGACTACGCCAACAATACCACGCGCTTTTTAATTATCGGTCGCACCGATGTGGCGCCGAGCGGCAGCGATAAAACCTCGATTGTTGTTTCGATGCACAACAAGCCGGGCGCGTTGTTTCGCTTGCTGGAGCCGTTCGATCGCGAAGGCATCATGCTGACGCGTATCGATACACGGCCGTCGCGCACCGAGAATTGGGCGTATTTATTTTTTATCGAATTCGAAGGTCATCGGCAGGATGAAAAAATCAGCAAGATTCTCACCGAACTCGAAGAGAAATCGGTGATGCTGAAATTGCTCGGTTCCTATCCGCGTGCGGTGATTTAGGCGCGCGGTGATTTAGGAACGTTACTCCCTCCCCTGACAAGGGGGGTCGGGGAGGGGTTTTGATACCGCAAAACCCCTCCGTCGCTACGCGACACCTCCCCTTGTCAGGGGAGGAAGACAAATCGGAGAATGAATTTTGAGTTGTGATTTTCTGGCGCTCGCGAACGCGGGTATTCAAGGATTGAGTCCTTATCAGGCCGGCAAGCCGATCGAGGAATTGCAGCGCGAGCTCGGTTTGAGCGATATCGTCAAACTCGCCAGCAATGAAAATCCGCTCGGGCCGTCGGCTGCCGTGTTGGCGGCCTGTGAAAAAGCGGCGAGCGATATCACGCGTTATCCCGATGCGAATGGTTTCGAGTTGAAGCGCGCAATTGCGGAAAAATTCAATTTGCAGACCAATCAATTGACGCTGGGCGGCGGCTCTAACGATGTACTCGATTTAATTGCGCGGGTGTTTTTGCGCCCGGACACATCGGCGATATTTTCGCAGTATTGTTTTATCGTCTATCCGATTGCGACGCAGGCGTGCGGTGCGCGCGCGATCGTAACGCCGGTAAAAAATTGGGGGCACGATCTCGATGCAATGGCGGCAGCAATCGTGCCCGATACGCGCGTCGTATTTATCGCCAATCCGAACAACCCCACCGGAACGTGGCTGAATAAAACTGAGCTGCTGCAATTTCTGCGCAGCGTACCGAGCGATGTTATTGTCGTGCTCGACGAAGCCTACACGGAATATGTCGAAGCGCTGGATTTTCCGAATGGGTTCGAATTGCTCGATGAATTTCCCAATCTCATCGTGACGCGCACATTTTCCAAAGCGTACGGGCTCGCCGCATTGCGTATCGGATTTGCGGTATCGAGTCCGCAAATCGCCGATTTACTCAATCGCGTGCGCGCGCCGTTTAATGTGAATTCGCTGGGATTGGCGGCAGCGGTGGCCGCGCTCGGCGACGATAATTATCTGCGGCGTTCGCGCAGCATGAATGCGCAGGGCATGCAGCAAATTATCGATGGTTTGAAAAAGCACGAACTGAATTATATTCCGTCCGCCGGAAACTTCATTACGGTCGAAATGCCCGGCGCCGCGCTGCCGATTTATCAAAAACTATTGCATGAAGGTGTGATTGTGCGTCCGTTGACGCCGTATCAAATGCCGAATCATTTGCGCATCTCGATTGG